>NZ_CP095550.1:1100625-1467500 GCF_023078335.1 Metabacillus endolithicus
ATCCTCTAAGATAAGGATTCCTTCTAAGATGATAACATCCTTTGGCTCTACTACAATAACATCTTCAGATCTTGTATGCAATTTATAGTCATAAACCGGTTTTTCAATGGCTTCATGATGTAGTAACATGTTTAAATGCTCAATCAATAAATCATTATCAAAAGCAAATGGATGATCATAGTTTGTATTTAACCTTTGTTCAAAGGGTAAATGACTTTGATCTTTATAATAGAAATCTTGTTCAAGCATTAAAATTGAGTGTCCTTTAAAATGTTCGTAGATTGCTTTTGTAACGCTCGTCTTACCAGAACCTGAGCCTCCAGCAACCCCAATGACAACCGGTTTTTTTGCCATTTGTGTTAGAACCCCTTTCGCATCATGTTGTTTCTAAAGACTGGTTTATCCACTTTGAATCTTACAATTTGTAGTGGATGGCGCTGCATCAAGCTCTTTACCATCTTCATCCCAAATCTTCTCAACTGTTTGTGTAAAGTTTTCAATTTCCGGACCGAAGAATTCAACTGTTTCACCAGGCTTAAAATGATTACGCTGCTGAAGTGTAACCATTTGCGTTTCATTGTCATAATCCAATACAAGTCCTGCAAAATCATATTCCGTTTTTTTGCTGTGGTTACCAAACATCTGTTGTTGAAACCCTGGAACTCCTTCAAAGAAAGCAGAAGCAGTTTCACGATTTGCACATTTGTCCAGCTCTTTTAGCCATTCCGGGTTGATTTTAAAGTTATCAGGATCTGCACAGTATGCATCAATCACTTTGCGATAAACGCTGACTACTGTAGCTACATAATGAATAGACTTCATTCGACCTTCAATTTTCAAACTATCAATTCCTAGCTCTATCATCTTAGGAATTGACTCAATTAAGTTTAAATCTTTTGGACTCATGGCAAAATGTGCATCTTTTTCTTCAAATAAAGCTACTTCCTCATTATCTTTCAACTTAAAGAGATCATAATCCCAACGACAAGATTGACAACAACCACCACGATTTGAGTCACGAGCAGTCATATGATTACTTAAAGTACAACGACCTGAATAGGCAATACACATCGCACCATGGATAAACGCTTCGATTTCAATATCAACTTTTTCTTTCATTTCCTTAATTTCTTCTGCACTAGTCTCACGAGCTAATACAACACGCTCGAGTCCTTCTTCTTTCCAAAACTGAACTGCTTTCCAGTTTGAAAGAGATTGCTGAGTACTTAAATGTACCTCAAGCTTTGGCGCAACCCGACGACATGTTTCGATAATTAATGGATCAGCTACAATGATTCCTGTTACACCTGCATCCTGAAGTCCCATTAAATATTCATCAAGACCGTCAATGTTTTCATTATGTGCAAATATGTTTGTTGTTACATAAATTTTAGCACCATATTTATTGGCAAACTGTACACCCTCTGCCATTTCCTCTAAGGAGAAATTACCTGCATTTGAGCGTAAACCATACTCTTGTCCACCAATAAAAACCGCATCCGCACCATAATGAACAGCGATTTTTAATTTTTCTAAATTACCAGCAGGTGCTAATAATTCTGGTTTTTTCGTAATGACTCGTTTTCCATCAACGATTTCTGAAATTTCATCAATAACTGCAGTCAATTTTTTCACTCCTTTGTTCATTTATAATAAAATTAATACACTGTTTCTTTAAAGAAAAATCCTGTATCTAAAGGACGGTTTTTCGCCTGTAATTCTTCTATTTCTTCTAATAACGTATCTTTTACCTCTTCATATTCAGCATTATTCTCAACACAAAGATCAATTGCTTTTCGGTATTTTTTTGTTACTTCAATAATATATTCAGGGGTTTGAAGAACTCCATCAATCTTGAATGAATCCACACCTGCATCAATCATTTCTCCGAGCTCATCAATAATACACATATCATTTGGACTCATAATATGTGTGCCATTCACGTCTTCAAAAATCGGATATTTATTATCTCGTTCTGGATCAAATAGGAACATTGATTCGTTTTGATCACGTTTTTCTATCTTCAATGCTTTACCTTGGTATTCAAAATAATTTCCTAAAAGATTTCGTTTAGATTGGAACATACAAGTCATGCCATGAACTTGTACTTCAATCTCAACTTCTGCATTCTCTTTTATTTCCACAATAGCATCCATACTTAATTCTCTTGCAAGTACAGCGCGTTTTGCACCCTTTCTTCCCCAATAATTACATGTATACCAGTTAGTTGCTGTTGTTTCCGTATTCCAATGGAGCTTTAACTCTGGAGCAACCTCTTTAGCAGCCATTAACACAGCCGGATCACCGAAAATAACAGCGTCTGGCTTGATTTCATTTAAAAACGATAAATATTTTTCAACCTCTTCTATTGTTTCATTATGAAAAACTGCATTCATTGCAACGTACACTTTTTTATTATGTTTATGAGCAATATTAATTGTTTCTCTCACTTGGTCTTGTGAGAATTCACCTGCAAGTCTAAGACCAAACTTTTGTTCACCAATAACAAATGCATCTGCACCGGCATGAATTAAAGGGAGAATATCTTCTAATTGTTTTGGTGTTACTAATAATTCTGGTTTCTTCATTTTCCAACCACCTCGTTACCTTTCATTTTCTTCTAGTAACAGCAATTCCGTCTCCAACCGGAATGAATGTTGTTTCATAGCCTTCTAACGTAGACAACATCTTGTTATATTCATCTAATTTTCTAACAAGTGTACGTTGTCTTCTTGTGCTCAGTTCTGTACGATCTCTTGCAACGGTTCCTTTAAATAACACATTATCCGTATAAATCATCCCTGTTTTTGACAACATTGGTTCATATAAATCATAAAACTTCTTATATTTAGCTTTTGTAGCATCTATAAACATAGCATCGAATGGACCATGTTTCTCTATTTCATCAGCTAGTGTTAAGGCATCTCCAAGATAGGTGATAATCCGATTCTCTAGTCCAAGATGTTTAATATTTTGTTGAGCTACTTCAAAGCGTTCTTCATCCATTTCAACACTAATAATCTGTGTTTGTGGCAATTGAAGTGCCATACGGATAGCTGAATACCCGATAGCCGTTCCAATTTCAAAAATTTTTGTTGGCTTTTGCATAGATAAAAGCAACAAAAGTACTTCTATACCTATCTTCTCCATTATCGGAACTTCATGCTCTTGTGCATACTGTTCTATTTCTTTAACAAATTGTGGACTTTCTGGAATTAAGTTCTCCACATACATGATCACGTCATTAGGTAACATGTGGCCCCTCCTGCAGATTTAAAGCGCCAACTGAAAACTTGAGGAAGATCAAACCATACCTGCAGTAGTCATATAGCGCTAATGTAAACTAAAGATGATATCAAATCACGAAAAGAAGAGCCCCATACATGAGAACTCTTGTTTTAGCATTTATAATATTTTCGTTTCAATTAACAACTCGATATATTTTACCACAATAAGAAAGGGAAAGCGAATAGTTAATTCACAATCCCTTTCATTTCCTCTACTGATTTGTAATGTGCTTATTTTTTTCTTTGTTATGCTCATCTAAAGTCTTAGTAAAAATGACGTCTCCTTGCTTTGTAGCAAGAAAGTATAAGAAGTCTGTTTCTTCTGGATTAAGAGCAGCTACAAATGAAACTTCTCCGGCATTTGCAATTGGTCCTGGAGGTAATCCACGATTTTGATAGGTGTTATAAGGTGAATCGACCTCTAAATCAGCATATAATACACGATCTTTATGTTCTCCTAATGCATATAACACAGTCGGATCTGTTTGCAATGGCATTTTTATTTCCATTCGATTATAAAATACACTTGATATTTTTTCACGATCAGCTTTTTCTGTTGCCTCTTCTTCAATTAATGAAGCCATTGTAACTAATCTGTGCACACTCATATTTTTTTCCTGTAATTGCGGAATATATTTTGCTACTACTTCACTCATTTTTTGTACCATTGGTTCAAGAACTTCTTCTAATGTTGGCTTTTCTGTATAGTATGGGTAAGTTGCAGGAAATAAATATCCTTCCAAAGCATACTTGATATTCTCTTGATAAATATCATCTGTTAATAAGTCTGGATATTTTGCCTTCATTGAATCAATAAAAGCCTTGTCCGTTAGAGTAGCTAAAACCTCTTTTTCTGTATAAGGTGTATTATTTGCAATAATAGAGGCAATCTCTGTAAGTTGTCTTCCTTCAGGTATGGTAATTTGAAAAACAGCTTCATCCATGACTTTTCCTTTTTTAAGTGTTGAAATAATATCTGTAATTGTCATTGATTTTGCTAGCTGATAGTCACCAGCCTGAAAACCTGATTCATTTTTAAATTTTATATAATATTTAAAGACTCGATCATCTTTAATAATGCCGCTCTCTTCTAATATTTTTGAAATACTAGAAACAGACGATCCAATCGGTATAGTGACATCAATTGCTGTTTGATCATTAGGATCTATCGGCTGTAATGAAGACTTAATATATAAATATCCGCCACCGATTACCCCTGAAAAAACAATTAGAAGAACGATGAATACTGTTAAAACAATCTTTCTTACAACCTTCGCTTCACTTTGTTTTTCCAGTAACTTTTCGCGGAATGTATCTTTTTTCGAATCATCAGACATGTTGTATCCCCCTCTCATCCCAATTATTATACTACAATGTTCATGATGTTTCGGCAATTTTTTTAAGACAAGGAGAAAATTCATAGTATTAGCACAATGATCAAAAAAAAAACAAAGAAAAAGGGACAAAAGAATGATTCTTTTGTCCCTCACATTTTATTCTTCCTCTTCTTCATCCAGAAACGTATTTAACATTTCTTCAATTAAGTCCCACTCTTCGTCAGTTTCGATTGGTTCTAGTTCACCATCTTCTCCATCCGCATGGGGATTAAAGCTTGATGCATGAATCTCAATCTCTTCACTGTCATCTTCATCAGCGCCTACTGGATAATAAAGTACATAAGATTTTTTGAATTCTTCTGATTCAAACGTAAATAATACCTCGCAAAGTTGTTCATTTCCATTTTCATCAATTACTGTAATTTGTTTTTCACCGTGATCCATTTTTTCACCTCATAGTATTGTTTGTTAATTTAGACTATCTAAGTAGCCTTGTAAAATCATAACAGCAGCCATTTTATCAATGACTTGTTTCCTTTTCTTACGACTAACATCTGCAGAAATGAGCATTCTTTCAGCAGCCATTGTTGTTAATCGTTCATCCCAAAGTACGACTGGAAGACCAAATTTCTTTGTCAAAATATCAGCAAACCGCTGACTTGCTTCAGCTCTTGGTCCTATTGTCCCGTTCATATTTTTGGGCATTCCTAGAACAATCTTTTCTACATTATGCTGCTCAATGATTTCAGTAAGTCGTCCTAATTTATAGTCTCGACTTTCCTCATTTATTTTAATCGTCTCAATTCCCTGGGCTGTCCACCCTAGCTCATCACTTACAGCCACTCCAAGTGTTTTTGAGCCTAAATCTAATCCTAAAATTCGCATATTATGCCTCTCGGTTTTTTTGTAAGTAAGATTTTACTAGCTCCTCAATTAATTCATCTCGCTCAAGTTTGCGAATTAAATTCCGTGCGTCGCGATGACGGGGAATATAGGCAGGATCACCCGAAAGTAAATATCCAACAATTTGATTAATTGGATTATAGCCTTTTTCTTGTAACGCATCGTACACAGTATAAAGAACTTCATTTACATTGGTTTCGACCGTTTCATCAGAAAAATTAAATTTCATTGTTTTATCAAATGAACTCACCGTTCGCACCTCTTTCTCAGATTCATAATCGGAATCTGCTTGTCCAATCTTACCTACATTTTACACTACTTTTCTTAATTATAAAACGGATTCAACCCATTCATCGACAAGTTTTAGCGCTTCTTCCAATTTTTCTGGTTGTTTTGCACCTGCTTGTGCCATGTCTGGGCGTCCGCCGCCTTTTCCACCACAACGTTCCGCTACTTCTTTGATTAATTTACCAGCATGATATCCTTTATCAACTAAATCCTTTGTAACACCCGCAATCAGATTTACTTTTCCATCTTCAGCTGCTCCGAGAACTACAATAGCTGATTGGAGCTTATTTTTCAAGTCATCCATCATGCCACGCAGGCTGTTCATGTCTTTTGCATTCACTTTTGCAGCTAAAACCGTTATTCCATTTATCGTTTTAGCTTGATCGACAATGCTGCCAGCCTCTAGATTTCCAAGCTTACTTGTTAATGATTCATTTTCGCGTTGAAGTGCACGGTAATCTTGTAATAAACCACTGATTCTTGAAACAATTTCTTTTGGATTTGCTTTTAATAGCTCAGCAGCCTCTTTTAATTTCTCATATTGCTCATTCATATATTGATATGCTGCTTTTCCTGTAACAGCTTCAATACGTCTAGTTCCAGCGCCGATACCTGTTTCTGTTACAATTTTGAATAGTCCAATTGAAGATGTATTATCGACATGACATCCTCCACATAGCTCTAAGCTATAGTCTCCGACTTGAACAACACGAACAATATCCCCGTACTTCTCACCGAATAGTGCCATTGCTCCCATTTCTTTTGCTTCATTTAAAGATTTAAAGTCAATATTTACAGCAATACTTTTCCAGATTTGCTCATTTACAATCTGCTCAATTCGTGACAGCTCTTCTTGGCTCACTTGACCAAAATGTGAGAAGTCAAATCGAAGACGATCAACTGTTACTAACGAACCTGCCTGATTTACATGAGTACCAAGTACATCTTTAAGTGCTTGATGTAGTAAATGTGTTGCTGTGTGATTTTTTACAATACCAGTTCGATTTTCTTCAGCTACTGAAGCTGTAAACGTATCTCCAGTTTGAATAGTACCACTTTCTACAATGACATTATGAAGGTTTTGGCCATTAGGAGCTTTTTGAACATCTTTCACTTTGATCATTGCTTTATCACTAGTAAGTGTTCCTTCATCAGCAATTTGTCCGCCACTCTCAGCATAAAATGGTGTTTTATTAAGGATTACTTGCACTTCTTCACCTTCATGTGCTTCTTGAACAACTTCACCGTTTTTCACAATCACAACAGCTTCGGAATTGTTAACAATTAGCTGATTGTATCCAACAAATTCACTTTCCGTTTTAATTTCTCCAAGCATGCCACCTTGAACCTGCATAGAATCAACCTTTTGCATAGCTGCACGAGCTCGTTCACGTTGTCTACCCATTTCTTCTTCAAAGCCAGCATGATCAACTTTCATGCCTTCTTCTTCAGCATATTCCTCTGTTAACTCAACAGGGAATCCATACGTATCATAAAGACGGAATACATCTTCTCCTGGAATTTCATTATTTCCTTTTTCTTTTTGCGTTTTGATTACTTCACTAAGGATGGCTAGCCCTTCATTTAATGTTTCATGGAAACGCTCTTCTTCATTTTTAATCACTTTTTGAATGAATTCAGTTTTTGTTTTGACTTCTGGATAAAAATCGACCATAATTTCAGCAACAACTGGAACAAGCTCATACATGAATGGACGGTTTATATGAATTTGCTTTGCATAGCGTACCGCTCTTCTTAACAGGCGTCGCAATACATATCCACGACCTTCATTAGAAGGAAGAGCCCCATCACTTATCGCAAAGCTTACTGTTCGAACATGATCGGCAATAACTTTAAATGCCACATCTTTTTCTTTATCTTTACGGTAATCTTCACCTGAAATTTGCTCAGTTGCTTTAATAATAGGAATGAATAAATCTGTATCAAAATTTGTTTGAACATTTTGAATGACAGAGACCATACGCTCGAGTCCCATTCCTGTATCAATGTTTTTCTTAGGAAGTGGTGTATATGTACCATCAGGATTGTGGTTAAATTGTGAGAATACCAAGTTCCATACTTCAAGATAACGTTCATTTTCTCCACCAGGATATAACTCTGGATCTTCAGGGTCATTTCCGTATTCTTCACCACGATCATAGAAGATCTCAGTATTTGGCCCACTTGGCCCTTCACCAATATCCCAGAAGTTCCCTTCTAAACGAATAATTCTTTCTTCAGGAATACCAATTTTATCTTTCCAAATATCGAATGCTTCGTTGTCTTCAGGATGAATTGTAACAGATAATTTTTCTGGATCAAAACCAATCCATTTTTCATCTGTTAAGAATTCCCATGCCCATTCGATTGATTCTACTTTAAAGTAATCGCCAATTGAGAAATTACCTAGCATCTCAAAAAATGTATGATGTCTAGCAGTCTTTCCTACGTTTTCAATATCATTCGTTCGAATTGATTTTTGAGCATTACAAATTCTCGGATTTGCTGGAATCACACGACCATCAAAATATTTTTTTAATGTGGCAACCCCACTGTTAATCCAAAGTAATGTCGGATCTTCATGTGGAACTAGAGATGCACTAGGTTCAACGGTATGACCTTTCTCCTTAAAGAAGTCTAAAAACATTTGACGTACTTCTGCAGATTGTAAGTGTTTCATATGTATCCTCCTTAAAAATAAGTGTTATTTTAGAATTTACTTAACACAAAAAACTCTCGTCTCTGTGTAAAGAATAACCTCTTTGCACAGGGACGAGAGTTGGCTCGCGGTACCACCCTGATTATGGACAAAAAAGTCCATCACTCAAAAAACCGTAACGTGGTTTTGACGGCAGGTTTTTCTGCACTTAGGAATAGCTTTCAGCTGTCCTTACTTTAGAATTTCTTTCAGCCAGGGAAATTCCTCTCTTTAAAGCGGTCACAACGTACTTTTTTCCTTCATTGTTTTTTCATTATTGTACTATCGAGAATTATAGACAAGCGTTATTCAAATGTCAATGTTGTCGTCTAAATTGTGCTAAGTGAACAATAACAACCCTTAAAATGACTACGATAGGAACAGCTAGCATTAATCCTACAACACCAGCTATTTCTCCACCAGCCAATAACGCTAACATAATGACGATTGGATGCATATGAAGGCTTTTCCCCACTATTAATGGCCCTAGAATATTTCCTTCTATAAATTGCAGCCCAAAGATAATGATCACTACAATAATGACTGTTTTTGTTGACATTGTAGCAGCAATAATTAAAGCCGGTACCGCTCCAATCACTGGTCCAAAATAAGGAATGATATTTGTCACACCAATTAATAGGCCAAGTATTAATGGATATTTCACATGAAAAAACCAAAGAGATAAAAATGCAACTGTTCCAATGATCAAACAAACAAACAGCTGACCACGAATATAGCTTCCTAATGAATGATCTATATCTTTTAGAAATTGAATCGCTTCATTTCTCCATCTTCGCGGGTAAGATACCAACCAGCTTTTTTTATTTGATCATAATCTTTCAACATATAAAATACTAAAAACGGGATGATCGCAAGAAGAAGTACATAATCAAATAAGCTCCTAAGACTATTGATCACTCTTTCGATTGTTAATGCAAGCCACTCTTCTGTTTGCTCAAACATCCGTTCAATTCGATCATGTATTCCATCTGGCCAACGATCTGTCTGATCATGAATTGAGTCAATCCATCTGTTGTAAGTTGCTTGGAACTGGGGAAAGTTTTCAGATAAATCTCGTAATTGATTAACCAATACAGGCACACCTTTATAAAAACCGTATCCTAGTAAACCAAAAAATAATAAATAAATGATTAAAATTGAAATGGGTCTCGGCATCCCTGTTCGATGTAGCTTTTCAATAACCGGATGCAGTAAATATGTTATAAATGCACTAATAAGAAAAGGGATAAAAATGGCTTTAAACATTAGAAAAAAAGAGCCCAAATAGAATATAGCTTAAAAAACACAAATACTGTTAACAAGCCTAATAATAAAATGGTAATTCTTAACAACCATTTTATTTGATTGTCTCTCATAGTCACCCTCCTCTTTCTTAGTTATTGTGGAGGGTGATTCCGTATTTTATGTACAGAGTTCCATTAAACTTAAAAGAAAAAAGGAGCCGACAAATTTGCCAGCTCCTCTCTTTCATTTAAAACATTTTCATAACACGTTTTCTCATTTTCTTCATAGAACGATTATTCATCATGTTTGTATTACGTGATAAATGATATGCTGCTGCCCCTACACCCATAGTTATTAATGAGGTTAAAGTTCGATTCAAGACCAATCTCCCCTTTACATGCTTATTGATCGTTCATCTTCAGGAAACAAATCATCAAGTGAGCTTAATGTCCCATCTTCCTCAACTTGATGTGTTAATATTTTTCCCTTTGACACAGAAAGTTCAATAAAGCAACTCCAGCAGTAATATTGATTTACACCGATCTTTCCAAGGTCTTTACTTCTACAATTCGGACATGAAAACAATCTAAGCACACCTCTTTTAATAAAGTTCAATGACGATCGCATCTTTGCTAATCGATAGTGGTTCACCGGAAGCCTTAACCACCTTTTTACCTTCAGCGATGTCAGCAAAAAATCCGTCCGTCAGTTCGTATGCCTCAATTGTGTCCATTTTTTCAGAAAAATATACGTCTTCTAATAATCCAAGCTTTTCCCCTTCTTTAGTGAGAACTGCTTTATTGCTAAGATCATCATAAGTGTTATACGTAAATTGTTTTTTCATTTCATGTAATGATAGAAGCTTGTCTTTTTCTTCAACCATAACGCCGTTGTCTCCTACCGCATAAATTGATTCAAGAGGAACAAAGCGATCACGCTGAAAAAGGCCCTTGCCGTCCATCATAAGTCCGAATATAAATCCCTTGGAAGATAAGCAAACATTCGTTACATGACCAAGAAGGTCTGCACTACTGCTACAATATACTGGAAGTCCCTTTAGCTTCGAAAATGTCCGCAAAGTCATCTCCACCTTTCCGAACATTTTTATATTTCGCTAGCTTCCATAAAGTCATACGGTGTAACGTTTTCCATGCCAATATTTGCATCCTCTAGGGGGAATGGTAATTGTTTTTGTAATTCATCAAGTTCTGAATCTTTCAATTGATCCGCTCCAAGCTTTAACATTAAGCTTGTTTGCCTTTCGGAACTTTCATTATTTGTAATGCCCCACTCTAAAGCTTCTAACTCCCCACATAAAACAAGAGATTTTTTACTTCTTGTAACTGCTGTATAAATTAAGTTTCGTCTTAGCATTCGATAGTAGCCTTTAACAATAGGCATAATCACAATTGGAAACTCACTTCCTTGTGATTTATGAATAGAGCAACAAAAGGCATGTGTAAATTGATTAAAATCTTGTTTCGTATACGTTACTTCATTACCATCGAATGAAACTACGATCATATCTTCTTTTTCGGTATTTTCTTTTGCATAAAATATGGACACAATCTCTCCAATATCTCCATTAAATACGTTGCTATCAGGCTGATTTACGAGCTGAAGCACTTTATCACCATTTCGGTACACAACATCACCGAAATTCAATTCTCTTTTACTAGATGCTTTTGGATTAAAAAGCTCCTGAAGTAATTTATTTAGCTGATCAATACCAGCAGGTCCTCTATACATGGGTGCCAGGATTTGTATATCTTTCGCTGTATATCCCTTTTTCAGTGCACTTTGTATGATTTTACCTATAACTTCTTTCATCTGAGCTTGAGAGCACCTAATAAACGAACGATCCGAAGTCGGTGCCGCTATATTTTGTGGAAGTCTACCTTCCTTTATATCGTGGGCAAGTTCAATGATAGAAGATCCCTCTGCCTGACGGTAAATATCTGTCAGACGAACCGTTGGTATCACTTGAGATGCCAATAAATCACGAAGCACTTGACCAGGACCAACTGAAGGAAGCTGATCCTCATCGCCTACCATAATAACCTGAATTTCTTTAGGCAAAGCTTTAAATAATTGGTTAGCAATCCAAATATCAACCATTGAGACTTCATCAATGATCAAAAGTTTGCCTGCAATCGGGTTTTCTTCATCGTGTTCAAAACCATCCGCACCATTCCATTTTAAAAGACGGTGAATCGTAACCGCCGGCATTCCTGTGGCTTCACTCATACGTTTTGCCGCTCTCCCTGTTGGAGCTACAAGTACAATTGGAAAAGTTTCTTCTTTTTTATAATCTTTAGGATCAAGAGAACATCCATGTAAATCTGAATACAATTCTACAATCCCTTTAATAACCGTTGTTTTTCCTGTACCAGGTCCTCCAGTTAGTAGTAACATAGGTGACATTAGTGCCTTCTGAATCGCATCTTTTTGTGTTGGTGCATATTGCACGTTCATTCTTTCTTCGAGGTTCCCCAGAGATAATAAAAATTCAGATTCAGGAAATAAATCTTCATATTCTGTTTGATCAAGGATCTTATTAATATTTTTCACCAAACCCTGTTCAGCAAAATAGAGTGATGGAAGGTAAGCACGGTTTTCTTCAACAATCATTTTTCCCTCTTCACCTAGTGCAATGATCTCATTTGCAATATCTGACTCGTGAATGGTTTCTTTTTTAGAGTGATCAAGGAGTTCCTTTGTTTTAACAATTAGCTGCTCCGTTGTTACATAAACATGACCTTCCTGTAGGCAAAGGTGCTCGACATTGTAATGACAAGCCGCTTTAATACGTTCAGCACTTTTCCCCGAAATACCAAGGTGCTCTCCAAGCTCATCAGCTCGAACAAAACCAATTCCTTCTACATCCTGAACTAATTGATAGGGATTCTCCTGGATAATGGTTAATGTTTCATCTTGGTATGTTTGATAAATCTTCATTGCAAGCTGTGGACCAAATCCAAACTGATTTAACGCAATCATGATTTGCTCAAGACCCTGATGAGAAATTAGCGCATCTACCAATTGTTTTGCTTTATCTTTATTCACCTTAGGAATATCATCCAAAATGGAGGGATTTTGTAAGATTTTTGAGATAGCGGATTCACCCAATTTTTCAACAATTGCTTCCGCTGTTTTTTTTCCAATTCCTTTAAAAAGATCGCTTGAAAGATATTGTATGATTCCTTCTTTTGTTTGAGGAATTTCTTTCCGAAAATGCTCGGTTTGAAACTGAAGCCCAAACTTAGGGTGATTTGTAAACGACCCAAAAAAAGTGTAGGTATCATCTTCATGCAGGAGGGGAAAGTAACCAGTAACAGTTATTTCTTTATCTTCTATATCTTCACTCGTTTCATGTACTCTTACTTTTAGCACGGAATAAAGATTTTGTTCATTATGAAAGATAACAACCTTAACTAGTCCTTTGACATAGCGCTCTTTTTCTCCAAATAAATCTGCACTCTCCTGCATTATTTTGCCTCTCCCTTCAGAGAACTTATTTCTCCATATTTCCATTCATAATTTTCAATGCATGTCCTGCCAACATATGGTCCGGCTGGATTTCTAATGCTTTATTCAGCATTTCAATTGCTTTTTCACTATTTTCTTTAAAGGCATATGCTACTCCTATATTATAAAAAGCATCGGCATGTTGCTCGTCTAGTTCGATAACTTCTTCAAATTGCACTAGTGCTTCATCAATTAATTCAAGCTGTGCCAAGCATAAACCATACTGGAATTTTGCATCACTATCATTTTCATTTAACTCTACTGCTCGTTGAAAATAAGGAAGAGCTAAACGGTTTTGACCAAGATTGAATAAACACATTCCTAACATAAAATGTAAATCACCTTGATCTAAGCCTTTCTTTAATGCCTTTTCATACATATTTTTTGCTTCATCATAGTTTTCTTGATTGAAGTAAACATTTCCTGCTCCATAATAAGCTGTTGCAGAATCTTCATTTATTTCAATTGCTTTTTCATAAAATTTCAATGCCTTTTCAGGCTCATTAACTGCAGAAAGAAGATTGCCAAAGTTAATATAACTAATTGGGTTATTCGGATTTTTCTCAATTGCCTCCGAGAAAAGAGTTGCTGCTTCCTCGAACTCTCCTTTTTGCATTGCTTCAATTCCACGTTGATTAATATCCATCTTAATCCTTCCTTTATCTAGTATGTAGTAAATATATAGGATACAGCTAAAAAGGGCTGACTCATTGTGTCAACCCCTTCTAGTATCAGAAACATTTATTAAACCAAATTTTTCTCCCTTATCCAACATACCATAATTTTTCACCGTTTTTGAAAACTTCATCAATCGTTCCGCCACCTAAGCATGTATCACCATCATAAAACACCACTGCTTGTCCAGGTGTTACAGCACGAATCGGTTCTTTAAATGTTACCTTAGCGGTTTTGTCATCAATCATCTTGACTGTAACCTCATTATCTTGTTGACGGTAACGGAATTTGGCTGTACAGGTTAAATTCTTTACTTGTTTATCTGAAACCCAGCTCATATTTGTTGCCGTTATGCTATCTGAATATAGTAAGTCATTGTGGAAGCCTTGATCTACATATAACACATTTTTCTTTAGATCTTTACCGACTGCAAACCATGGTTCACCACTTCCGCCAATTCCCAGACCATGTCTTTGACCAATTGTATAATACATAAGTCCGTCGTGTTTTCCCTTCACTTCTCCATCAAGGGTCTTCATCATACCAGGCTGTGCAGGAAGATAGCCACTTAAAAACTCTTTAAAGTTTCTTTCACCGATAAAACAAATTCCCGTACTATCTTTTTTCGTTGCAGTAGCAAGATTGGCTTTCTTTGCCATTTCACGAACAAGAGGTTTTTCAATATCTCCTAATGGGAACATGACCTTAGACAATTGCTCTTGTCCTAGTTGGTTCAAGAAATAGGTTTGATCCTTATTGTCATCAACACCACGCAGCATTTTATATTCACCATCTCGATATTCCACTCTTGCATAATGACCTGTTGCTAAGTAATCGGCACCTAGTGACATGGCATGTTCTAAAAATGCCTTGAATTTAATTTCTTTATTACACATCACATCAGGGTTTGGTGTTCTACCTGCTTTATATTCATCCAGGAAATATGTGAATACCTTGTCCCAATACTGCTTTTCGAAATTTACTGCATAATAGGGAATACCAATTTGATTACAAACCTCAATCACATCATTATAATCCTCTGTTGCAGTACATACACCATTTTCATCTGTGTCATCCCAGTTTTTCATAAAAATTCCGATAACATCATAACCTTGCTCTTTTAAACGAAGAGCAGCAACAGAAGAGTCAACTCCTCCCGACATTCCTACAACTACTCTTATATCTTTAGGATCTTTTGTCATCCATTATTCACCTCCATGTAACTCTAAGCTGTCACTCTTTTTACAATTTTTGATATTTCATGGGCAGAATATCTAATATCTTCTAAGGATACTCCTAAACCAAAACTAAAGCGAACAGAAGATATGATCCGATCTGAATCTTTTCCAAACATAGACACTAATACATGAGATGGATCAACAGAACCAGCTGTACAAGCAGAACCACTTGATGCAGCAATACCTGCCAAATCCAAATTCACTAATAGAGACTCAATTTGAGTTTTCGGAAAGTACATATTTAGAACGTGAGGTAAACCACTCAATTCTCCATTCACTTCAAATTGTATATCATGTTCTTTAAAAATCGAGATCATTTCCTGCTTATATTTCTTATATTCTTCTCGCTTACCTTCGCGATTGGCTGCAGCAATTTCTGCAGCCCGACTGAATCCGCTAATTCCTGCAACATTCTCAGTACCAGCTCGTCGTTTCAGCTCCTGCTCGCCACCATATAATGAAGGCTGAAGTTTAATACCGGCTTTTGCATATAAAAAACCAATACCCTTAGGTCCATTGATTTTATGTGCAGATGCAGTTAACAAATCAACACCCAACTCTTGTACATTAATTTCTTCAATTCCATAAGCTTGAACAGCATCTGTATGAAAATACGCTGGATATTCCTTTAGAAGTTTTCCTATTTCACGTATTGGCTGAATTGAACCCACTTCATTATTACCAAACATAATTGAAACAAGCACTGTTTGGTCTGTTAGGTGTTGCTTGAGGTCATCTACAGAAATTAAACCACTTTTGTTAACAGGAAGGTAAGTAATATCGTAACCTATTTTCTCAAGATATTTACAAGTGTGAAGTACTGCATGATGCTCTATTTCAGTTGTTATAATATGTTTACCGATTTGTTGATTCGCAAGCGCTGTTCCGATTATGGCTAAATTATCAGCTTCTGTTCCGCCACTTGTAAAAATTAATTCTCCTGGACTTGCACCAATACTATTTGCAAGCATTCTTCTTGACTCATCAAGAATTCTCCTTGCTTCTCTTCCAAAAGAATGAATACTAGACGGATTACCGAACGTATCAGTCATCACCTTCATCATTTGATCTGCAACATCAGGGTGAATCGGAGAAGTTGCAGCATGATCTAAATAAACTTTTTTCATTTCCTACCTCCTTCCTATTAAAAATTTAGTAGCTTAACAAGTTTCTAAATATAAAACATATACGGCTCTTGATCTCCGTCTGTATAACTAGCCAAATCTTCAAGCGTTGTGTTATCTAACACTTCTTTTACAGCGTCACGAATTCGTATCCACAGCTGTCTTTTTGCCGGCTCTTCATCCTCTAATACTTCAACAGGGCTTAAAGGCCCTTCAAGAACGCGAATAATATCCCCGGATGTAATATTTGCAGGCTCATCACCTAAAATATAACCACCATAAGCCCCCCTAATACTTTTTACAAGACGAGCATTTCTTAAAGGTGCGATTAATTGTTCCAAATAGTGCTCTGATAAATCATGAGCCTGTGCAATGCTTTTTAATGAAGTTGGACCTTCACCGTGCTTTCTGGCAAGCTCAATCATAATTGTTAATCCATATCGGCCTTTTGTTGATATTTTCATAATAGTCCCCCTACATACCACGATCTAGTAAACTTGTTTGAAATTGGTTTATATTTATAAGATCTCATTATGGGTTCTTAATTAAACTTATAACCCTTTTCGTATAAGCAAGTGTTCAATTCATTAACTTTTTCCATTAGCCATTATAGCATAGATGGTGATATTAGACACTAAAACCGACTATATCGCTAGGACATGATTAATCTAACATGAAAAGTATTATTGATTATTCTTCTTAAACTGCTCAAGCTTGTAATAAATGGCTGATAATCTCTTTTCCTCACCAGCTTCCGTTGGTTCGTAATATTTAGTTCCTTTTAAGTTACTTGGAAGGTATTCTTGCTGCACCCATCCGCCGAACGTTCCAATTGGGTGATCATGTGGGTATTTGTATCCAACATGTCCTAACACTTTTGAGCCAGCATAATGGCCATCTCTTAAATGCATTGGGATTTCCCCAACTTTACCTGTTCGAACATCTGTGATGGCCATATCCAAAGCTTTGTATGCGGAATTCGATTTAGAAGATAAACACATCTCAACAACCGCAACAGATAAAGGAATACGTGCCTCGGGAAGACCTAACCGCTCACTTGCAATGACAGCAGACAAAACATTGTTTCCAACAGATGTATTTGCCAACCCTATATCTTCATAGGCAATCACCACTAGCCTTCTATTTACGGCTACAAGATCCCCTGTCTCAAGTAAATGAGCCAAATAGTATAAAGCTGCATCTACATCGCTACCACGAATACTTTTTTGTAGGCTTGAAAGCAGATTATAAAAGTGAGTTCCCTTTTTATCACCATAAACACCTGCATTACCTGTCAGATCGTTAATAATAGAATCCTCCACTATATAGGTATCTCCTTCTTTAGTGGACGAGTAAACAATTGATTCTAATAAGGTTAAAGATTTTCTCGCATCTCCATTAGCACCATAAGCAATTTTTTTCACTTGCTCCTCGGATATTTGGATACTCATCATCCCTAAGCCATTTTTTTCATCTTTTAACGCCCGTTGGAGAAGCAATTCAATATCATCAACAGTCAATCTTGTTAATTGCTTAATTTGTCCGCATCGGCTTCGTATCGCTGGATTTACATCATGAAATGGGTTCTCAGTTGTTGCACCAATTAAGATAATGTCACCTCGTTCTACATGAGGTAGTAAATAATCTTGTTGAGCTTTATTAAAACGATGAATTTCATCCAGAAACAAGATAACTTTTCCTGTTAAACGAGTCTCCTCAACAACAGCTTCTACATCTTTCTTTCCTGCTGTTGTCGCGTTTAACGCTATAAAAGGTATGCTAGTCGTACCTGCAATAGCAAAGGCTATTGACGTTTTTCCAACCCCTGGCTCTCCATACAATAACATGGATGGAACATATCCGTTTTTGATCATTTTATATAAACTTGTTTTTTCACCAATGATATCTTTTTGTCCTACGACCTCATCAATTGTTTTCGGTCTCATTCGAAAAGCAAGTGGCTCTCCATTCACTTTAAAACCCCCAGTACAATTCTACCTATAATTATATATGGAATCTTGATGTAAAGAAATAAAAGGAGCTCACCGTAATTAAGCACTCCTAAGAATGAAATATGAATCTATGAACTTGAATAAGTATGAGTTTCTAGGAAATGATAAGATAACGAACGAACATGTTAAAACGAGTAACTCGAAGGAGGTTATCGTGAAAAATAGACATGATGCGTGGACCCAAGAAGAAGATAGGCTTCTAGCAAAAACGGTAGTAAATCATATAAAGGATGGCAGTACACAAACTGCCGCGTTTAATGAGATCTCCGACAAGATAAACCGGACACCTGCGGCATGCAGCTATCGTTGGAATGCAGAGGTTCGAAAAGAATATGTGAATGATATTGAATTAGCAAAAAAGAAACATAAAGAAAATAAACGCAAATATAATCAACATAACAATAAAACTACAAGCAAAAAGCCCAAAGAAGACCCTAACATATTTGAGAGAGCAAAAACGATACAAACTCAAAGTGAGTTTATTAATATCAATGACTGTATAATCTATCTAAATCAATTAAATAACCTGCCCGAAAGCAATACTGCACTGAAAGAAGAAAATAACCATTTACAAAAAGAAAAACAAGCGTTATATAAAAAAAATAAAGAGCTAGTGGACAGATATAAAAAACTAACAGAGCGGAAACATAAATTAGAAGAAGAATATAAAGTGCTGATGATTTTAATTCAACATGCACAAAATACATCGGAAGAAGAGCTAAAAAAGGAATACTATCATTAACAGCTAAGAGGCTGCTTGAATGCAGCCTCTTAGCTTTGTTTTTCATCTTTCACTCTTGTAATTTTAATATCCTTCAAAAGTTCTGTAATAACATGACCACCCATGATTAACCCTGCCACAGACGGGACGAACGCATTTGAAGATGGAGGCATTTTAGCCTTTCTTATCGGCGCAGCATCATTTCCAACTTCTTTACGAACTTCCTCACGAATTACGATCGGGCTTTCGTCTGAGAAGACAACTTTAATGCCTTTTTTAATTCCTTCTTTACGTAAACGAGTTCGAATAACTTTTGCAATTGGATCTGTATGTGTTTTAGAAATGTCAGCAATTTGAAATCGAGTTGGATCCGTTTTATTTGCAGCACCCATACTTGAAATCACGGGTATATTACGCTTCAAACATTCTTTCATTAAATGAATTTTGTAAGAAATGGTATCTGAAGCATCAATCACATAATCCAAGTTTTGATCAAAAAATTGCTCATACGTTTCTTCTGTATAAAACATTTTCAGAGAAATAACTTCACATTCCGGATTAATATCCTTAATACGTGCAGCCATTAAATCTACTTTAGGTTGTCCTACAGTTGATACTAATGCGTGAATTTGACGATTCACATTTGTAATATCAACATCGTCTTTGTCAACTAATACAAGTCTGCCTACACCTGACCTTGCAAGAGCCTCAGCTGAAAAAGAACCTACACCACCAATTCCTAATACAGCTACCGTACTATTTTTTAGAATATTTAATCCTTCCTTACCAATCGCCAGTTCATTACGTGAAAATTGATGTAGCAACTAACTCACTCCAATTATTAACCTATTTCGTTATCTTGCATAATGACAGTATTTTTACCTGAAAACGAATATAACATACATCGATAGAAAAGCAAGCGTTTTTTGTTTTTTAATCCTATATAAAAAGGGTCACCCTTGTGGAATGACCCCCTTTCGCTTTGATATGTAGTAGTCCCGATCGTGCCGTCGCCATTTCCCTCGTTTTGATCCCGCACTCAGCAGGTGGGTGCTTTATTTCAGAGTTTGTAAGTCCTCAATCCGAGGTAGAGGCATGTACTCTGTCTGAAAACTCAAGCTCCCGTATAAACAATGTTAGGTCAAAACTAGGTGTACAACGAACACATCAGGACTTTGTGTTATAGAGATAATATCATAAGCAAATTTTCATTTCAAGATCTTGACAATTAGTCACGCAGTTCAAGATTTAATTCGAGCTGCGCTTCGCTAACAGTGCTTGGTGCGTTTGTTAATACATCACTTGCACTAGCTGTTTTAGGGAAAGCAATCGTATCGCGAAGATTTGTGCGTCCAGCTAAAAGCATAACTAATCTGTCTAATCCAAGTGCAATACCACCATGTGGAGGTGTTCCATATTCAAAAGCTTCTAATAAGAAACCAAACTGCTCTTTTGCTTCTTCTTCTGAGAATCCTAATAGCTTAAACATTTTCTCTTGAACATCTTTTTCGAATATACGAATAGATCCGCCACCTAGTTCGTAGCCGTTCAGAACTATATCATACGCTTGTGCTTTCATATTACCTGGGTCTGTGTCAAAAAGATCTATGTCTTCACGAGCAGGCATTGTAAATGGATGGTGAGCTGCATAATAACGTTTAGTTGCTTCATCATATTCTAATAACGGCCAATCTACTACCCATAGGAAATTAAACTTACTTTCGTCGATCAGTTGTAAGTCTTTTCCTAGTTTTGAACGAAGAGCACCTAATGAATCTGCCACCACTGACTTCTTATCTGCAACGAATACAAGTAGATCTCCAACAGTTGCTTCAAGTGTTTGCAATAAACCTTTTTGTTCTTCCTCTGTGAAGAATTTAATAATTGGTCCTTTTAAGCCGTCTTCTTCAACCTTTAACCAAGCTAATCCTTTTGCTCCATAAGGTGCAACGAACTCGGCTAATGCATCCATATCTTTTCTGGAGTATTTCTCAGCAGCACCTTTTACATTAATTGACTTAACTTGACCACCGTTAGCTACAACCGTGTTAAACACCTTTAATCCACTATCTTTAACGATTTCACTAACATCGACAAGCTCTAAACCAAATCGTGTATCCGGCTTATCTGAACCGTAACGACCCATTGCTTCATCATAAGTCATTCTTGGAAGTGGCAAATCAATTTCAACGTTCTTCGTTTCTTTCATGATTCTAGCCATCATTTGCTCTGTCATCGACATAATATCGTCTTGACTCATAAATGAAGCTTCAATATCTATTTGAGTAAACTCAGGCTGACGGTCAGCACGTAAATCTTCATCACGGAAGCAGCGAGCAATTTGATAGTATTTATCAAAACCTGAAACCATTAGTAATTGTTTAAAAATTTGAGGTGATTGTGGTAATGCATAAAATTCACCTTCATGCACACGGCTAGGTACTAAATAATCGCGTGCTCCTTCAGGAGTACTTTTTGTTAAAATTGGTGTTTCAATATCTAAAAAGCCATTATCATCTAAAAAGCTTCTCATCGATTTTGTCACATTATGACGCATTTGAATGGTATTCAACAATGCTGGTCTTCTTAAATCTAAATAACGATATTTTAAACGAACATCCTCTGAAACTTCTTCTGATTTATCTTCAATTAGAAATGGCGGGTTTTTAGCTGCATTAATAATTGTTACTTTTTCAACAATTACCTCAATTGTACCAGTTGATACATTTGGATTAATTGTTTCCTCATCACGGCTTACAACCTTACCTGTTATATCTAACACGTACTCACTACGAACTCGCTCTGCAATCGCTAACGCTTCCGGTGAAACCTCCGGGTTAAAAACAACCTGTACTACGCCAGTACGGTCACGTAGGTCGATAAAAATAACTCCTCCCAGATCACGTCTTTTAGCAACCCAACCTTTTAATACAACTTCTTCTCCAATTGCTGATTCTGGAACTTCACCACAATAATATGTTCGGCCAAACATGTAATCCCTCTCCTTTATAACTTAGATGTTAGATATGATATAACTTCTTCTATTGAAACTTCTTCTTGAGTGCCTGTTTCCATATTTTTAACGGCAATCACATTTCTTTCAAGCTCATCATCACCTAGTACCGCCACATATTTTGCTTGATGACGGTCAGCAGATTTAAATTGAGCCTTCATTTTTTTATCTTCATAATCTTTTTCTGCAATAAGACCTGCATTTCTCATTTCATAAAGTAAGGAAACGGCACGATCTTTAGCCTGATCCCCCATTGTAACCACATAACAGTCAATAGATGAAGTAATTGGAAGTTCAATTTTTTCTGCTTCAAGTGCTGCTAATAAACGCTCAATGCTCAAAGCAAAACCAATTCCAGGTGTTTCAGGCCCTCCTATGTCTTGAGCCAATCCATTATAGCGCCCACCACCACATAGAGTGGTAATAGCACCAAAGCCCTCAGCATTACTCATAATTTCAAAAGCGGTATGGTTATAATAATCTAACCCTCTTACTAGTCCTGGATCTACTTCAAATGAGATACCATTTGCACCTAAATAATCTTGAACTTTTTGGAAATACTTCTTAGAATCATCGTTTAAAAATTCTAAAATGGATGGAGCAGTTTCCATTAATTCATGGTCACGATCTTTTTTACAATCTAAGATCCGTAATGGATTTTGCTTCAGACGCGTCTGGCAATCAGAACAAAACTCTTCAATTCGAGGTTCAAAGTGAGCTATTAGTGCTTCACGATGAGCTTTACGACTTTCTGCATCACCTAAGCTATTAATTACTAGCTTTAAGCTCTTTAATCCAAGTGTTTGGTATAAATTCATTGCTAAAGAAATTACTTCTGCATCAATTGCAGGATCATTACTTCCTAATGCTTCTACACCAAATTGGACAAATTGACGAAATCGTCCAGTTTGTGGTCGTTCATATCTAAACATAGGTCCGATATAATAAAGCTTAGTTGGCTGTGATGGATTCGCATAAAGCTTTTTTTCTACAAATGATCTTACAGTTGAAGCTGTTCCCTCAGGCCGAAGAGTAATACTTCTTCCTTTACGATCCAAAAAGGTATACATTTCCTTTTGTACAATATCGGTACTCTCTCCAACACCTCTTGCAAACAACTCCGTATGTTCAAATATTGGCGTGCGAATCTCCTTATACTGATATCTGTTACATAAATCTCTAGCAGTATTCTCAACAAACTGCCATTTCTCAACTTCTCCAGGTAAAATATCCTGAGTTCCTCTAGGAATCTGGAATGACATACTTTCTCCTCCTAATACGAAATGCGGAAGGCGCCCGTTTAACGGCGACAAGCATAAGACGAGTAGGAATAGAAGGTTGCCCTTTACCTTCAATTCCTACTTGGCTTATGACCTCAAGGCAGCCAAAAACGCAACGTCCTGTTGCATTGACTGCACCTGCACGTCCTGTGCTTCGCCGGTGGCGCCTGTAGTTAGACATTAATACTTTTTTAAAAGAACACCACAAATTTTTACAACAAAAAAACTCCCGTCCTACATCATGTAGGGACGAGAGTTATACCCGTGGTTCCACCCTAGTTGAAGCTGTCTAATGACCTCTTCCACTCAATCAGTTAACGCCTGTATACGTCCTGCTCCTACTAAACGAATGTTTTTCAGAGAGAAACCTAAGGAGTGTTCTTCAATAAGTCATCATGTAGAAATGCTTTCAGCCCCGGACATTTCCTCTCTTGTCATGTGTATTCTTATTTACTGTTCTCCCTCAATGGTTCATAAAAATATGTATGTTTCATTGATAAGATTCTATCGAATTTTATCTTATCATACGTATCTTTGCTGTACATTGTCAAGAACGATTTAAATGTTTTTTTAAATTTTTTACCTCGCGTAATGAAATTCCAAACTCTGAGGCAAGTTCAAAGGAGCTTTCATTTTGTTCTTTTGTCATAAAATCATGAAAATCGATTCCAAAAACATCACGTCGTGAATGCATTAATTCACCTTTATCACTATTTCTCATTTTTAACACACCTCTTTTCAGAAAGGATCAAATTTATAATTCCCTTTTTGGAAGAATTTATTTCAGATTTTAAAGGATCATGAAGATCAGTAGAGAATGAATAATTTGGTAGACCTTTAAAAGGAGGACTTTCTCTTGATTCGCAAAAACCGAACCAACATGATTTGTTTCATACTTTTATTTACAGCTTTTTTATTGAATTCTTCTGTTATAAAGGCCGAAAACAAACATGTGATCATAAATGTAGAACAAGACTATGTTAGAAGTGGAGCTGGTCTTACCTATTCAGTTATTGCCAAAGTTAAAAAGGGACAAACATTTAATGTGTTAGAAAAGAAAAGGAACTGGTTTAAAATTAAACTTTCCCCAACTTCTTCAGGATGGATCCCAAGTTGGTTTACTATAAAAGAAAATACTGATTCCAAACTTGCAAATAAAAAAACGACTAATTATGAAGTCATATCACTCGCATCTGGACTTAGAATTCGTTCAGGTCCTGGATTATCTTTTGATATGATTGGAAGCTTTGAATATGGAAAAACAGCAATATATCTTGACAAAAGCGGTGAGTGGACACAAATACTCTATTCGGGTAAAACAGGTTGGGTGTCCAACAGTTACATAGAGAAAACGAATAGGACGTCAACTAGAATGGCAAAGGGAATTGTTACAGCTCCTATTTTAAGTATTAGAGATAAAGGAACTTTCACAGGTAAGGTTCTATCATCACTACCAAAAAACACAGAGGTGATGATTCTTCAAGAAAAAAACAACTGGTATAAAATATCTTTTAAAAATAAAACTGGCTGGGTTGCAGGATGGTTTATCAAAAAAACAGCAGATACCCATTTCGATACAGATTTAAGCAAGTCTGATCAAACCGTAAAAATAATATTCGATGGAACCAATATCCGTTCAGGGACTTCTACGCAGAACACGATTGTGAAAAGAGTCAATTTAGGTGATACATTTCAAATTCTTGAAACAGATGGAGATTGGTATAAGATTGCCCTTGATGACAGAAAAAGTGGATATGTTGCCGGATGGGTTGTTGAAACGAGTGGTGTAACTGATCCAATAAGAAGACCAGGTGCCGCACAATATGTTAAAGGTAAAACAATTGTTATAGACCCTGGACATGGGGGCCAAGATGGTGGAGCAGTTGGCAATGGGGGGACGTTAGAGAAAAATCTTACCCTTACAACAGCAAAGCTAGTATATGATAAGCTGAAATCAGCTGGAGCAAATGTGTTTATCACAAGATCAACAGACACATACATTAGCTTAAATTCAAGAGTCAGCACATCTCATTATCGAAATGCAGAAGCGTTTATAAGTCTTCACTATGACAGTGCTGTTGACCCAAATGCATCAGGTACTTCAGCCTACTTCTATCACTCACTTAAGGATGCACCATTAGCCTTCAGGCTTAACAAAGAGCTAGCTCAACAAACAAGGCTTAATGATCGTGGCGTCAAATTTGGGAATTTCCATGTTCTTAGAGAAAACCATTCACCCGCAGTCCTATTAGAGCTTGGATTTTTAAGTAATCGAACTGAAGAATTAACGATAAACAGTACCAGTTATCAAGAACATGCTTCACAAGGGATCTTTAATGGAATTGCGTACTACTTCAAATAAAGCATACTTGAAAAACAAAAAGGTTAGTTTCCCAACAACTAGTTGGAGAAACTAACCTTTTATTTACTCTCAATAATTAATGTAACAGGACCATCATTTGTAAACTGAACATCCATCATAGCACCAAATGTCCCAGTTTCAACATGCAGCCCCTTTTCTTTTAACTTTTGATTAAACATTTCATATAACTTGTTTGCATAATCTGGCTTTGCTGCATTCATGTAATTAGGACGTCTCCCTTTTCGGCAATCACCATATAAAGTGAATTGTGAAACAGAAAGTACTTCACCTTCTATATCAAGCAAGGAATAATTCATTTTTCCTGATTCATCTTCAAAAATTCTCAAATGAGCGATTTTTTCTGCTAAGTACTCAGCATCTGTCTCAGTGTCGTCATGTGTAATTCCTACAAGTACCATTACACCTGTTTTAATTTTTCCAACAACGTCTCCTTCGACTGTTACTTGAGCATCCTTAGCTCGTTGAACAACTACCTTCACAATAAAACCTACCTTAATTCATCATTCTTCGAACCGAATAAATATCCGGTATTTGTTTAATTCTTTCAACTACCTTTTGCAAGTGATTAATATTTGAGATAGAAATAGCCATATTAATTGTCGCAACTTTATTTCGATCAGATTTACCTGCAACTGACGAAATATTCGTTTTTGTCTCATTCACAGCTTGAAGAACTTCATTTAATAAACCACGACGATCATATCCAAGTATTTCAATTTCAACATTGTATTCCTTACGACTTGATAAAAATTTGATTTTCCCATTCAACATCAATTAATCGCTCTTTAGCATCTTCTGTATGCACATTTGTACAGTCAGATCGGTGAACAGATACTCCTCTACCCTTTGTAATAAATCCAACAATGTCATCCCCTGGAACTGGATTACAGCATTTTGAAAGGCGAATTAATAGATTATCAATACCCTTAACTTGTACACCTGCATCACGCTTACGGGAAGATGTAGAAGGAACTTGTTTTACTTCATTCATTACTTCCTGAATATTCTTTTCCTGTTCCTCTTGGTCACGTTTTTTACGCCAATTTTCTGTTAAGCGGTTGGCTACCTGCAACGCTGTTACACCATTATATCCAACAGCTGCATACATATCTTCTTCATTTGAAAAGTTAAACTTTTCGGCTACCCGTTGCAAATTATCAGATGTCATGACTTCTTTTATATCGAAATCAAGATTTTTGATTTCTTTCTCAACCATTTCTTTTCCTTTTTCAACGTTTTCTTCTCGACGTTGCTTTTTAAAGAATTGGCGGATTTTATTTTTTGCTTGTGAAGTTTGTGCAAGCTTTAACCAATCTTGGCTTGGACCATATGAATGCTTAGACGTTAGGATTTCAATGATGTCACCAGTTTTTAATTTATAATCAAGCGTGACCATTTTGCCATTTATTTTCGCACCTATTGTCTTATTCCCAATTTCGGAATGAATTCGATAAGCAAAATCAATTGGGACAGAACCAGATGGTAATTCAATTACATCTCCTTTAGGAGTGAAAATAAAGACCATATCTGAGAAAAGATCAATTTTTAATGACTCCATAAACTCTTCTGCATTCGTCACATCATTTTGAAATTCTAGTATTTCTCTAAACCATGATAGTTTTTTCTCTAATGTTGTTTTCTCATCAATATCTTTTCCTTCTTTGTAAAGCCCAATGTGCAGCGATTCCATATTCGGCAATCTGATGCATCTCAAATGTTCTAATTTGAACTTCAAGGGGATCTCCTTTAGGTCCAATAACCGTTGTGTGAAGAGATTGGTACATATTAGGCTTTGGCATTGCAATATAATCCTTAAAGCGTCCAGGCATAGGTTTCCAGCAAGTGTGAATAATACCGAGGACAGCATAGCAATCTTTAATGCTATTCACAACAATTCGGACTGCCAAAAGATCATAAATTTCATTAAATTGTTTATTCTGAAGAACCATTTTACGATAAATACTGTAAATATGTTTCGGTCTTCCAGAAAATTCCGCTTCAATATTTACTTCGTCTACACGCTCACGTACTTCATCAATTACTTGATCTAGATACTCTAACCGCTCCTGACGTTTCTTTTTCATTAGATTTACGATTCGATAATATTGCTGTGGATTTAAGTATCTAAGCGATGTATCTTCAAGCTCCCATTTGATTTTTGAAATCCCTAATCTATGAGCTAGAGGAGCAAAAATCTCAAGTGTCTCATTTGAGATACGTCTTTGCTTTTCTTGTGGCAAATGCTTTAACGTTCTCATGTTATGAAGACGGTCTGCTAGTTTGATGAGAATAACCCGGATGTCCTGAGCCATTGCAACAAACATTTTACGATGGTTTTCTGCTTGCTGTTCTTCTTTTGATTTATATTTTATTTTGCCTAGTTTTGTAACACCATCGACGAGCATTGCCACTTCATCATTAAATTCATTGCGCAAATCCTCAAGAGTGACCTCTGTATCCTCCACAACATCATGTAAGAAGCCACCAGCAATTGTTGATGGATCCATCTCTAAATCTACCAATATCCCCGCGACTTGAATAGGATGGATAATATATGGCTCTCCCGATTTACGGAATTGTTCTCTATGTGCTTCTTCAGCAAAATCATAGGCACGTTGAATAAAAGCGGTATCTTCGACTGATAAATATCGCTGTGCCTTTTGAATTACTTGCTCAGAAGATAATACTTGTTCATTAGACATGGAATCACCTTTTTGTATTGAAACTTTGATAAACCTCTAAATAAGGAACTGCGCGAAAAATCTGATTTATTCATGTGAAAATCGAGGTGACGAAAAAATTTCATCAATACGATTAGAAAATTTACTATATTGTAACTATTATCAATAAAAAAAGTGGAGATGTAAAGAGGTACATACTATTTTTTACCTACTCCAATTACTGGATATGTTCCTACTTGAGGAATGATAAGGACCATCTTACAGAAAGTTTGCAAAAAAAGCACCCTTCAGAGTGCTCTTAAGAACAAAGGGGACAGAGTTACCTTATTAACTCTTATCCCCTATCATTTATTTTAGTTCATTAAAATTTCATTAATGTTAATACATCATAGCCATCTAATAATTTACGGCCATCTAAATAAGATAACTCAATTAGAAAAGCAATCCCCGCAACAATACCACCAAGCTCTTCAACAAGTTTAATGGTTGCTTCAATTGTTCCTCCTGTTGCTAATAAATCATCTGTAATTAAAACACGTTGTCCTGGCTTGATCGCATCTTTATGAATAGTTAATACATCTTTCCCATATTCAAGACCATATTCAACACGAACTACTTCACGAGGTAATTTACCCTCTTTACGAACAGGGGCAAAACCTACTCCTAGTGAATAAGCAACAGGGCAACCAATAATAAAGCCACGTGCTTCAGGACCAACAACAAGATCAATATGCTTTTCACGAGCATATTCAACAATTTGGTCTGTCGCATATCTATACGCATCCCCATTATCCATTAATGTTGTAATATCCTTGAATTGAATTCCTGGTTTCGGATAATCAGGTACGACTGTTACGAATTGCTTTAAATCCATTTTTTCTTTGTCCTCCTTATACACCTACAGGCGCATCTAATGGAAATCTTTCTTCAAACCACTGCTTAAGCTGCATGTAAGATGTATATAATAACGTTTTTTCTAGTTCTATTCTCATTTGTTTTTGGGCATATGTTTTCGATTCTGTTAAATCTCGTTTTCGAGTTGAAGAATTTGTCGAAATAACACCATTTTCTATTGTAACAAATTCTAGTTCAAAAAACACCTGTGACATGAACTCAATTGTTTCTTTTGTCCAACCCTTATGAGCAGCTAGTTGTTCACCTTGCTCTTGAAGCTTAAAAGAGCCTTTCTTTAAAAGAAATCCATAATACCATTTAAAGTGTTCTCTTGTCGGAATCGTTGAAAAAAAGTGATCTGAATCTTGTTGAAATACCGAGTAAATTCTTGCAGGCTTTCCTTCAGAAAAAAGCGCATCAAAAGAATCTAGTGATGATGGAATATCCATTAAAATAACATGTTTATTTTGAACAGATAGATTTATGGCATCTTGTTTTGTTTTTAAAAACATAGCTTTTTGTTCGAAGCCTATACTCTTCACATAATCATGCGTTTTTTCCTGAAAAGTAACAATTATGCTTTTATCTATACTTGCTACTGAACTTACTAGCTTGTCCACATTTCTTGTTCCTCTAAAATCAAACAGCTGCCACTCATCAACCTTAATGTCTTGTAACATGATTTGTGGTTTGCGAAGATTATTCCACTCATTAATAGATAGTTCCCCAATTGCTGATAAAGTAACAGAGGGTGAAAGTTCATCATGGATATACCCCATACCAAACCCAACGCAATCAAGCTGACAATCTTCTTGAGAAAAAACCAACTTTAGATGATTTTGTTCAGCACCAATTTTCCGAACATTTGCTAATGTAACATTTTCAATTTGAATAACAGGTTTAGGATTGTTCATTCCAAAGGGTGAAAGAAGCTGCATTTCTTCTATTGAATTAACTGAAATATCTTCTAAATTACAGCTTACATCCACTTTTGTTACCGGTATAAAATCATTTTCTGTTAATATGTTTTGTGCCTTTTCAACAAGTCTTTCTCTTAGTAAATCAACATCATCCAGATTTAGTGTCATACCTGCTGCCATTGGGTGCCCACCAAAATGAGGAAGAATATCGCGACATGTTGATAGATTTTCAAACAAATCAAAGCCAACGATACTTCGAGCTGATCCTTTTGCAATTCCTTTTTCTCTATCAATGCTTAAAACAATTGTTGGACGATAAAAACGATCTACAAGCCTTGATGCAACTATACCAACCACACCTGGATTCCAGCCTTCTCTAGCAATAACTAGAACTGGATGATCCTCGATCGGAAAACGAGTTTCAACCTCCTCAATTGCTTCTTCTGTCATTGTGCTAACAAGTTTCTGACGTTCTTTGTTAAGAGAATCAATTTCCTCTGCAATAGCTGCAGCTTCCTCTTCATCTTCAGAAAGAAGAAGATCCACTGCGGGGTCAGCTGATTGTAAACGACCAACTGCATTAATTCGCGGCCCCAGTGCAAAACCTATCGTATCCTCATTTATTTCATCCATCTTGACATTGGCAATTTTCAACAATGCTTTTAGTCCAATACGTTTTGTTGTTTTTAACTGATTTATACCTTTTTTAGCTATTAATCTATTTTCATCATGAAGTGCTACTAAATCTGCAATTGTTCCTATTGCTGCTACTTCTAATAAATCAGTTGGAACGTCACCAAGCAGAGCATGACTTAATTTAAAGGCAACTCCAACCCCAGCAAGCTCTTTAAAAGGATAGGTACACCCTGGTTGTTTTGGATGGATAATCGCAATTGCTTCTGGAAGGATCGGACCTGGCTCATGGTGGTCAGTAATAATCAAGTCTACCCCTAATTCTTTTGCCACTTGAGCTTCATGAACTGCTGCAATTCCTGTATCGACTGTAATGATTAAAGAAAAACCCTTTTCATGTGCATGTCTAAAAGCAGCTTCATTTGGTCCATATCCCTCGGTAAATCGATTTGGAATATAGAAATCTACGTTTGCACCCAGTGTACGTAAAGCTGTTAATAATACAGTTGTACTGCTTACTCCATCAGCATCATAATCTCCATAAACTAATATATGCTCATTTTGTTCTATCGCCGTTTTTATTCGGTGGACAGCCTTGTCCATATCTTTTAGAAGAAACGGATCATGAAAAGATTGTTTTTCAATTTCCAAGAATTCACGTGCTTCTTCTACTGAATGTATGCCTCTATTTACAAGTAAAGATGCGACTAACGGTGTAATGGATAAGTTATCAATTAGTGTCCCAATTAAGGTTTCATCAGATGATTGAACCATCCATCTTGTTTTTGCCTTTAACATAGTTTCACCCCTCAACCATCCCATTATACAAGAGTGGTCAAGGGGTTTCAATTTAAGGATTATTCCAGAAGTAAATAGGCTTGATTACTAAGCACCAGATGTTGGTTCATGATCCATTTCTTCCTTTTTGTTATCAAGATCTGTTACATTCTTTTCTTTTTCGTCCTTTAACGTTTCTAGCTCCGTTATTAATTTCGCATTTTCTTTTTCAGCAACTTTCAATCTTCGGTGGATTGTTAAAATTCTAACAACTCCTGCAGATGCAATAATAAATCCTCCCATAAAAACTGAACCTAAAATAATTAGTACAAGGGGCCATTCTGCTTTTCCAAATAAATAATCAACCTCAACTGGCTCAACATTTATAACTGCAAAGATGGCAATAATGATGGCAAAAATAATGGCTAGAATTAAACTCCATTGACGTTTCATTTGTATTCCTCCCTTCTTCTAAGGTGAGTAAGGGTTAATATGTACCATTACATTTTGTACGTGTTCATGCTCACTCATTAGCTTTTCTTTTACAAGCTTCCCTATGTTATGACCTTCTTCAACCGTTATGTGAGGGTCAACGGAAACTTTAATATCTACGATAACATAATGTCCATGTTCTCTGGCATGCAACTCATCAATTTTTTTAACCTCACTTATTTTACTCACTGTATCCTTAAGATCAACAACATCTTCATCATGCAAAACATGATCAAGTGTTGTATGAATTGATTCAGCACCAAGCTTCCAGGCCATCTTTATAACCAATATAGCTACAAATAGTCCTGCAACAGGATCTGCATAAACAAGCCAGTCTATTCCCATCTTTTGACCAATTATCGCGGCACCAATACCAGCCAAAGCAGCTATGGAAGAATAAACATCTGAGCGATGCTCATAAGCATTTACAATGATAGCATCACTTTTTATTCTTTTACCCAATTTAAACTTATATCGAAACATCCATTCTTTAACTACAATTGACAATATGACTGCATATATTGCAAGTGGCTTCGGTGCTTCAATTTCCTCAAAAAAAGACTCGAAGGAAGATTTACCAATTTCAAGTCCTACTAAAAACAAAAGAACAGCTACAATAATGGCAGCAATTGACTCTGCTTTTCCATGTCCATAAGGATGATCTTCATCAGGGGGCTGTTTTGCAGCACGTACACCTATGAAAACAGCTAATGACCCTGCCACATCTGATGCAGAGTGAACAGCATCTGCTACTAATGCACGACTTTCTGCAATAACACCAACTGCCCCTTTCACAATTGCAAGTACAATATTTCCAACTACTCCAATCATGGCAGCAAACTCAGCTTGCTTAAATCGATCATTTTTCCCCATATCTTCACCTCTTTTGCTCTTACCTATAGTTTAACCAACTGTTTACAATAAATGAGGGTTATCCCATCTCATTGTATTATTTCGTAAACACATGTGGTTACTTTAAATAATAACAAATTAGAGAGGGATAACCCTTAATTTTTATACTTGTGGTTCGTCACTTACCTGAGAAGGAACATCCTTCTTTTTAGTTAATTGCTTTCCTTTCCAAATTAGCCATAGCTGAGCAGCAATAAATAACGAAGAATAGGTGCCCGAAACCAATCCAACTAGTAAAGCAATCGAGAAATTCGTAATTGAAGCACTACCAAAGATCATTAGCGCTATAACAGCAATAACAACAGTCAATACTGTATTAAGGGATCTAGTAAAGGTTTGCTGTAAACTGCGATTTACAATTAACTGTAAATCTTCAACAGTTTTAACCTTTTTCTTCTTGTATAGCTCTCTAATCCGGTCAAACGTTACAATTGTATCATTAATTGAGTAACCGACAATTGTTAACACCGCTGCAATAAAGGTAATGTCAACCTCTAAACGGGTAATACTGAAGAAAGCAATGATAAAGAATGCGTCATGAAGCAAGGCAACAATCGACGCGAGCGCCATATAAAACTCAAATCGAATTGCTACATAAATGATGATTCCAATGGAAGCGATCAATATCCCGTACATTGCATTTCTTGCAAGCTCTTTTCCAACAGTTGGAGAAACTGTACTTACATTTGGATCCATACCATATAATTCATTAAAATGACTTTTTACTTCCGCAATTTCTTGTTGATCTAGAACACCGATAAATCTAGCAACACCAATTTCATTGTTATTACCAGCTAAGACTACATCATCAGCTTCTAGACCTAGTTTTTCCATTTCATCGTTTACTTCTTGGGTTGTTAAGCTTTTATCTGCTTGAACCTCAACACGTGTACCACTTGCAAAATCAATTCCAAGATTCAAACGGAATACAACTAAAATGACAATGCCTGCAAATACAAGAATTGTTGATAACATGAAAAATTTCTTGCGATGTTTTAAGAAATCAACATTATCAAAACGAGTAGGTGCAATCGTATCATCATCTGTTTCTTCAATACTGATGATATGCTCTTTCTTCACACCAAAATACCCTTTTTTCTTATCAAGCCAACGGCTCTCTACTAAAAGTCCAAGCAAGATTCTTGATAAAAATACAGCCGTTAAGAAGCTTACAATAATACTAATGATTAACATTGTGGCAAAGCCTTTAACAGAACTTGTCCCAAAGAAAAAGAGAACAGCTCCTGCTAGAATGGTTGTAATATTCGCATCAAAAATCGTTGCAAACGATCGTCTTGATCCAGCCTTAAAGGCAGACCGAACTGTACGCCCAAGTTTTAATTCTTCTTTAATTCGTTCATATGTGATAATATTCGCATCAACTGCCATTCCGACACCAAGAATAAGTGCAGCAATACCTGGTAATGTTAAAACACCATTCATCCAATCGAACACTTGAAGAATTAAGTATATGTACGTTGAAAGAGTAATTATCGCAATCAAACCTGGTAAACGATAGAAGAATAACATGAATAGGAAAATGATAGCTATTCCTACAATTCCAGCCAGAACTGTTTGATCTAATGCCTGCTCACCAAACTGAGCTCCTACAGATGTTGAATACATCTCTGTTAATTTAACTGGAAGAGAACCTGCATTTAATAAATTCGCTAAATCCTGTGCTTCTTGAATTGTAAAATTTCCTGTAATTGTAACATCTGTTTGATTGAACACTTGATCAACATTTGGTGCAGAAAGATATTTTGGATCTTGCTTAGTTGCTTCTTCTTGGAATGAATCTCCCTCTTCATAATCAAGCCAAATAACAAGTTGATTATAAGGGGCATTCCCCACAATTTCTTCTGTTACTTCTTTAAACTTCGTTGCATCTTTTAATTGAATCGCAACATTAGGCTTTCCTTGCTCATCAAATGATTGCTTCGCTCCACCTTCTACTAAGTCAGAGCCGTTAAGCATTTCTTTGTCTTCATAATCTCGGAAAGTTAATTCAGCTTGTGTAGATAAAATTTCCCGTGCTTTATTTTGATCACTTACACCTGCAAGTTGAACACGAATTCGATCTTCACCTTCAATCTGAATATTCGGTTCACTTACTCCAAGGACATTTGCACGCTTTTGCAGAGCATTAACTGTACTTACAAGCACATCCCTTGTAATTTCGTCCCCTTCGTTTGCTGGTTCAACTTCATATAGAATTTCGAAAGCCCCCTGCAAATCTAGTCCCAAAATAATGTTGCTTGTTGCCCTATTTGTATTTAGGCCAATAATACTACCTACTACTAGGACAAGTAGAAAAAACGCAATTATGCGTCCGCGCTTAACCATTATGTATCCTCCTTAATTTCCACAAAACGAAATGATGTAAAGCCGATAATAACTTACTAAAGATGCAGGCTTTGTTTATTTTACAAGGTTAACATTCCCCATCAAATTATACGCTTTTAAAAGATGCAGAATCAATGTTAAATCAAACCTTTTAACAAATCTTTACCTTCGTCACTTTCGAACCAATTTCCTCCTTTAAATGATTCAACAGTGGCATAGTTCATAAAATCTCCAACTTTTAATGAAAGAATATCACGCACAACCTCATGTACATAAAGTTCAGGTGTTTTTTTCCATTTTTTTGTTTTTAGAAATGACCAAAGCTTTTCTTCAGAAACATCCTCATAGCCTAAAATCATAAATTCTTCTAATTTGCTCTTAATTGCAGGTTTCACATGATGACGGAATTCATCAATTGGCTGCTTATTCATTATTATTACACTCCTTTTACGAGACATTTTAAGGGGTATGTTAAGGAAGTACCACACAATCCTATATAACTTGTCATGCTTGGCCTATTGAGTCGCATATAGTAATTGTATAGTATTCCACGTTATTTGAGAAGGCAGGGAGAGAAATGTCAAAGCAAACGTTTCTAAAAGGAACGCTCATATTAATCTTGGCAGGATTTATAACCCGTGTATTAGGATTTATTAACCGAATAGTTGTTGCCCGTTTCATCGGAGAAGAAGGGGTTGGTTTATATAACATGGCCGTCCCAACCCTTGTTTTAGCGATTACCATTACACAACTTGGATTACCTGTTGCCATTTCAAAGCTTGTTGCAGAAGCGGAAGCAAAAGGTGATTCTCGTAAGGTAAAGAAAATACTTGTTGTTTCGTTATCAGTAACCGGAACTCTAAGTATCATTTTCACACCAACTATGATGCTTCTCGCACCATTTTTATCTGAGCATGTTTTTACAGATCAACGTACATATTGGCCATTGCTGGCAATTGCCCCCGTAGTTCCGATCGTGGCAATTTCCTCTGTTATCCGCGGCTACTTTCAAGGACGGCAAAATATGCGACCTGCTGCCATTTCCCAAGTGTTAGAGCAAGTTGTTCGTATTTCGTTGGTTGCAATATGTACAAGTGCCTTTTTACCATATGGAATTGAATTTGCCGCAGCTGGCGCAATGATTTCAGCTGTTGTTGGAGAATTGGTTTCACTTATCTACTTGGCAGCCATGTTTAAAGTGAAAAAGAAAATAAGAATTAGAAGAAAATTCTTTAAATCTGTTAAAAATGGAAAAGAAACATTTAATCAATTAATGGGTATCGCACTTCCAACAACAGGAAGTCGATTTATCGGATCACTTTCATGGTTCTTTGAACCAATTGTTGTTGCAAACAGCCTTGCTATAGCAGGAGTTGCCACAGCTGTTGCTACAAAACAATATGGAGGTCTTACAGGATATGCAATACCTTTATTGATGCTGCCTTCATTCATTACATATTCTTTATCTACCTCCCTTGTTCCTGCAATAAGTGAGGCAATGGCTAATAATCAGCTAAAGCTCGTTGAACATCGCTTGCAGCAAGCTTTAAGACTCTCACTTGTAAGTGGTGGGTTGGCATGTGTTGTGTTATATGTTTTTTCGGAACCTTTAATGAGCATCATGTATGGCAGCAGTAAATCTGCTATTTTCGTTCAAGTGATGGCACCATTTTTTATTTTTCATTATTTCCAAGGACCTTTACAGGCAGTGCTACAAGCTTTAGACTTAGCAAAAGCTGCTATGATTAATAGTTTAATAGGTTCAGCTGTCAAAACAGCTCTTATCTTCGTATTAGCAACAAGACCTTCTCTCGGTATTATGGGTGCTGCTTTGGCTATCGTCATAGGTATTATGCTTGTTACTCTTTTACATTTTGCAACAGTCATAAAAGTTGTTCCATTTACAATTCACATTAGAGACTATATTAAGAGTGGAATGACAATGGTCATAGCCGGTGTGACAGGATATTTATTTTACGAAAATGTCGTAATGGAATTCCCGATCATTTTAAGGTTAATCACATCTTTAACCGTTACCTCACTCATTTATTGCTTCTTACTTTTAGTGTTAAAACTTGTAGAAAAAGACGAAATACAACGCATTCCTTTTGTAGGTCATTTTCTTGCTCGATTAATACCAGCAAAATAAAAATATCTTTTCTATTCGTGCAATTGAGTTATGCTCAATTGCTTTTTTTACATAAAAAAAGGTGAAAGTCAATGCGACCTCCACCAACATTAGTTTTTATCTTCGTCCTTCAAATCAATGAAGAAAATGCCTTTTCCATATGTGCATAACGAAATTTGCTTTGTATCTTTATATCCAAGCTTCCGAAGTTGCTGTCTTAACCATAAGTTGTTTTTGTTAATCGTGAGCAAATTCTCATCTTGAATGTTTCCATCAACAATTAGAGGAAGCTGAAGCTCTGGCTGCTTTTTATTTTTTTTCTGTCTTTCAATGACTGAAAGTTTCCCTGTCGGCTCCAAGATAGCAAATTCAACATCTGCAACATTGTTGATGTTTTTATCACGTAGCTGTGTCATCAAATCATCAAAGTTATATCTTTGTGTTCTCATGGCTTGTTCATCTACTTTTCCACGATTTATAATAATTGTCGGCTTTCCGTCTAAAATATGCCTGATTTTTTGATTTTTGAGAGATAAATATGCTAATGAAATCTGAATGATCATTAGAATCAGCATAGGAATAACTGTATTTATTAATGGGTCACTTGGGGCCTCAATTGCTGTTACTGCCATTTCTGCAATCATGATAAAGACCACTAAGTCCAATATGCTCAACTCACCAATTTCTCTCTTTCCCATAAGCCTAAAAATAAGAACAATGAGAAAGTAAAGAAATAGGGTGCGAGCCAAGATCGTTATGTAAAATTCCACTTTTCATGGCCTCCTTTTATCTAATTGCTTAACACTTATTTTGAACGATAACTTAACTTTTATGTAAACATTTCATCTACATCGTAAAGTTTAGAAGATATCGAAAATAAACGTAAACAGAGGAGATACCAAGTGAGATAATAACGATTGGAAAACCAACTTTAAGAAATTCGATAAAATTGATATGCTCTTTTTCCTTTGCTGCAAGTCCCGCAACAACTAAATTAGAGCTTGCACCTAATAATGTCCCGTTTCCTCCTAAGCAAGCTCCTAATGCCAAAGACCACCATAAAGGATCTAAATTTGTCATTCCGTAATCTTTAAACTCGATAATCATCGGAATCATTGCTGCTACAAAAGGGATATTATCAACAAAACCTGATAAAATACCTGTCATCCATAAAATAAGCATTGATGTTTTAGGTAAATCACCCTCTGTGTAAAATACCATTCCACGTGCAAGCTCATCAATAACCCCTACTTCTTCAAGCCCGCCAATTAACATAAATAATCCTACGAAGAAAAATAATGTTCCCCATTCAACTTGTTTAAAAACCTCATCAGGCTTGTATTCATCGTGAGTAAGCAATAATAACAATAATGCCCCTGCTAATGCAACACTCGTAAGATCAATGTGTAAAATAGGATTTAAGACAAAGCCAGCAATAGTCATAAGTAAAACGAAAATGGACTTTGGTAACGCCGGTGTTAGTTTTAGATAGTTACTCGCCTTAATCGACGCTAGCTTTTTTTGATCAATCGTGTCAACCTGAAGCTTTGGCCAATAAATCGCGATTAAGTAAATCAAAACAACTCCATAGATAATCAACACAATTGGACTTAAATGAGTAATAAAAGCATTGAACGTTAAATGCTCAACTGCTTGACCAATCATGATATTTGGAGGATCTCCAATTAGTGTAGCTGTTCCACCAATATTTGAAGCGATAATAATTGTAATTAGATAAGGAATGGCTGGTATATCTAACATTCTCACGATTGTAAGGATAATTGGAACAAGTAGAAGCACCATCGTCACATTTGCAAGAAAAGCTGATCCAATAGCTGTTAACGTAGAGATAACAATAAGAAGTGGAATAGGCCTCCCTTTTACTACTTTAGCCATTATAATTGCTACAAACTCAAATACACCTGTTTGACTTGTAATAATGACAATCAGCATCATCGCGAATAACAGCGAAATTGTATTCCAATCTATGTACGTAAGAAATGCCTTGTTTATATCATAAATTCCAACAATAAGCATAGCGACTCCACCCAAACCAGCCGCTAAAGCACGATCAATTTTTTCCGTCATTATAACAAAATAAGTAATAAGAAAGATGATAACTGTTAAAGTGGTAAGCATTATTTATCCTCCTTGATAGTAAACACCATTTAAAAGCAGCCGGATAACATGATGTTTACTACCGAATGAAATAGTACTCAATAAGTAAAAGGATTTTTTTAATCTACAAGCAAGTCCTCTTTACCATCATATGATGCAAGTCCACTAAAATATTTATAGTCTATTTTTTTATTCTATGAATATTCTTTAATAAGACGAGCTCACAACAAGCTCGGGACTTGTCTAGAGGGAAAGGGGGATGCTTTGTGGAAACAAAACAATGGGGTAAAGCAATCCTTTATGGACTTATCACCATCTTTGTTATGGCTTTAGCCACAAGCCTAGTATTTTCTTTATTATTAAAGTTTACCGATTTAACAGAATCATCAATTACATGGGTGCTTTTAGGTTTGTCGATTCTGGCCTTATTTATCGGTGGCTTTGTTGCCGGAGGAAATGGAAAGGAAAAAGGCTGGCTTATCGGAGGGATTACCGCCCTGCTTTTCTCACTCATTATTTTATTGTTTAAATTTCTGGGCCATGGTGAAATTTTTACAATGGAAGAACTTATGTATCATGGAGGATTTTTATTAGTAGCAATGCTTGGTGGAATCTTTGGGGTTAACGTGTCTTCATCACGAGCAGCAAAATAAAAAACAGGGTTAAATTTATACCCTGTTTTTTTATTATGTACATAATTAGTCTTTTATAACTTCACGTACTGATTTACGATCGAATGTTAAACGAGTGCCATCTCCTACTTTTAGGACGATTTTGTTTTCGTCAACTGAATCAAGGATACCATGTAGTCCTCCGATCGTCACAATTTTGTCACCCTTTTGTAGGCTGTTTTGCATTTCACGTACAGCTTTTTGTTGCTTTTGCTGCGGACGAATTAGCAAGAAGTAAAAAATTGCGAACATCAATACTAACGGTAAAACTGTTCCTAACATTTCCATTTATTTCACCCCTTTCAAGCAAGTATTAAAAGTTTTTAGCATTTGGTTTATTAAAACCATATGTTTCAAAGAATTCATCGCGGAAATCTCCTAAACGATCTTCACGGATTGCTTGTCTAACTTTCTCCATTAAGTTTACCAGAAAATGAAGATTATGATAAGATGTTAATCTTAAGCCGAACGTTTCATCACTTTTAATGAGATGTCGAATGTATGCACGAGAAAAATTACGACATGTGTAACAGTCACAGTTTTCATCCAGTGGTCCAAAGTCTTTTGCATATTTTGCATTTTTTACGACTAATCGGCCTTCACTCGTCATCAATGTACCGTTTCGCGCAATTCGGGTAGGTAATACACAGTCAAACATATCAATACCGCGGATTGCTCCATCAATTAATGAGTCTGGAGATCCTACACCCATTAAATAACGGGGCTTGTTTGAAGGCATTAATGGCGTTGTAAATTCTAGTACCCGATTCATCACGTCTTTAGGCTCTCCTACAGATAATCCACCAACCGCATAGCCCGGAAAATCCATAGAAACTAAATCTTTTGCACTCTGCTTTCGTAATTCCTCATATTCCCCACCTTGAATAATTCCAAATAACCCTTGATCATTCGGTCTATTGTGAGCTTTAAGGCATCGTTCACCCCAACGAGTTGTTCGTTCAACTGATTTTTTCATATAATCATATTCGGCTGGATACGGCGGACATTCATCAAATGCCATCATGATATCAGAGCCTAAGTCATTTTGAATTTGCATAGCCTTTTCAGGAGATAAAAACAGCTTGTCACCGTTCAAATGATTTCTGAAGTGCACACCTTCTTCTTCAATTTTACGGAATTCACTTAAACTGAATACCTGAAATCCACCTGAATCGGTTAAGATGGCACGATCCCAATTCATAAATTTATGAAGTCCTCCAGCTTCTTTTACAATCTCGTTTCCTGGACGGAGCCACAAATGATATGTATTACTTAAGATAATTCCTGCTCCCATTTCCTTTAATTCTTCAGGAGACATTGTTTTTACAGTCGCAAGTGTTCCTACTGGCATAAAAACCGGTGTTTCAAAGCTGCCGTGAGGGGTGTGTACCTTTCCTAATCTTGCTCCTGTTTGTTTGCATGTTTTAATAAGTTCGTAACGAATTGGTGAAGTTGACACCCTATTTCCTCCTTAAATGTAACGCTCTGTTTGTCCTTAAGTAAAGGGACAATATTAGATAATTAGCATAGCATCTCCAAAGCTGAAGAATCGATATTTTTCCTTTACAGCGGTCTCGTATGCATGCATAACATGGTCTCGTGTTGCTAACGCACTAACAAGCATAATTAATGAAGATTTCGGCAGGTGAAAATTTGTAATCATGCCATCAATCCCTTTAAACTCATAGCCAGGATAAATAAATATATTTGTCCAGCCATTTTCAGCTGCAAACTTACCATTATGTTTTGAAGCGATGGTCTCAAGTGTTCTAGTTGAAGTCGTACCAACAGAGATAATTCTTCCTCCATTTGAACGAACTTCATTTAAAAGAGCAGCCGTTCCATCTGTTACTTGATAAAATTCAGCATGCATTTCATGCTCTTCTACTGTTTCAGCACTAACAGGACGGAATGTTCCTAATCCTACGTGCAAAGTGATAAACGCAATATGCACACCTTTGTTTTTGAGCTCATCGAGAATTTCCTCAGTAAAATGTAAGCCTGCTGTTGGTGCAGCAGCTGAGCCGATTTCCCGTGAAAAAACAGTTTGATATCTTTCGCGGTCATCGAGTTGCTCTTTAATATATGGTGGTAATGGCATTTCGCCAAGCGCATCTAAAACTTCGTAAAAGATTCCTTCATAGTCAAAGCGTAATAAACGACCACCATGATCACTTGAACCAACACAAGTTGCTTTTAAGTTCCCTGCTCCAAAGGTGATAATCGTTCCTTCTTTCACTCTTTTTGCAGGCTTAACAAGTGTTTCCCATACATCATCTTCCTGTTGCTTTAACAACAGGATTTCAATACTTGCTCCTGTATCTTCCTTAACTCCAAAAAGTCGGGCCGGCATGACTCTCGTATTGTTAAGAACAAGACAATCACCCGGATTAATATAATCAACAATGCTCTTAAATGTTTCATGCTGAATGTCTCCGATGTCTTTTTGAAGAACCATTAATCTTGACGCATCTCTTTCTTTTAATGGAACTTGTGCAATTAATTCTTCAGGAAGATGAAAATCAAATAATTCTACTTTCAATACATTCACCTAATTTCTAATCTATCTATTTACATATTTTTAACTACCCATTACTTAAATCGTCCAAGAAACGAAAAAACTAATGAAAGAACAATACTGATAACAATACAGGTGACAATTGGGAAAAATACCGTTGTATTTCCTTTTTTAAACACAATATCTCCTGGTAGTTTCCCTATAAACTGCATAAAAAATCCGACTATAAGAAGGATTCCACCTATGATCATTAAAACTTTAGAAAAATCAATCATGATGAGGAGCCTCCATTTTAAAATGTTGGTAAACCAGATCAGTTACAATTCTTCCTCTTGGTGTTCGTTGAAGAAAGCCTATTTGTAATAAATATGGTTCATAAACATCCTCGATTGTATGAGATTCTTCTCCTATTGTTGCCGAAATTGTATCAATTCCAACCGGACCACCACGGAATTTTTCAATAATTCCAAGCAAAAGCTTATGATCGATATGATCAAGACCTAATTTATCCACTTGCAATCTCTCAAGTGCGTCTGTTGCCAATTCATTTGTAATCGTTTCTACTCCTGTAACTTGAGCAAAGTCTCGAACTCTTCTTAACAAACGATTTGCAATCCTCGGCGTTCCTCTTGATCTTCTTGCCATTTCAACTGCAGCATTATAATCTAAGCCTATATCTAGTATTTCCGCTGTTCTCTCAATGATGTGGGCAAGCTGGTTTTCATTATAATATTCTAGGCGACTTAATACACCAAATCGGTCCCGAAGAGGTGCTGTTAATAAGCCTACCCTTGTTGTTGCTCCAATGAGCGTAAATGGAGGTAGATCTAATCGGACGGATCTTGCAGTCGATCCTTTTCCAATCACGATATCCAGGCAAAAGTCCTCCATGGCAGGATATAATACTTCTTCGATTGAACGATGTAAACGATGAATTTCATCGATAAACAGAACATCTCCTGGCTCCAAAGCGGTTAAAATAGCTGCTAAATCTCCGGGCCTTTCTATCGCTGGACCTGATGTGGTACGAATATTAACCCCCATTTCATTCGCAATAATAGTTGCCAATGTGGTTTTCCCTAACCCGGGAGGTCCATATAACAGAACATGATCAAGTGTTTCACTTCGCATTTTAGCAGCTTCTATAAATACTTTTAAGTTTTCTTTTACCTTATCCTGTCCGATATATTGACTTAGTGTTTGAGGTCTTAAACTTTGTTCAAGAGAGGATTCTTGTAAGTCTGCTTCACTTGAAACAAGACGTTCGTCCATGTTATCACCTTACTTTAATAGCTTTTGCAAAGCTTTTTTTACATACTGATCAGTTGATAGATTTTCTTGTTGAAGAGAAGGAGTGATCTTTTTAATTTCACGTTCTGCATATCCTAAAACCTTTAATGCCTCTATAGCTTCATTTAAGGCATGATTTGCAGTTTCAGTTTGCTCTATTTCTTCATGGTTAAACAAATCTGGTGCATACAGAGCTGCCACATCTCCTAATTTACCTTTTAAATCTAAGATAATTTGACGTGCAGTTTTCTTCCCAACACCTGGAAATTTCACTAAAAATGTATCATCTTCATTCTCAATTGCTTCTATTACCTGTGAAGGGTTACCTGATGCAAGTATCGCTAAAGCACCTTTCGGCCCAATTCCCGTCACATTTAAGAGCTTCATAAATAACGCCTTTTCTTCCCTTGATGGAAATCCATATAAAGCTAATATATCTTCACGCACATGTTGATATGTATAAACAACAACTTCCTCTTTACGGCTTTTCGTATAGCTGTAAGGATTCGGGGCATGAATTTGATAGCCTAACCCATGATGATCAATAACAATGTGCTCAGGCGTAATATCATCAACAAACCCTTTAATAAACTCAATCATTTCTTCACCTCATTATAACTGTACCTCATTGTATCAAAAAACGTTTCTATTCAGAAGTCATTTTATTCAATCTCTCAAAAGGGGTACAATTGTTCTCATCATTCTATCTTATCATTTATTATAAGATGTTTGTACGTATTTCTTATTTTAAAAAAGTTTTACTTATTTCCTTATAGAAAAAGAGCTAACCTAAGAGAAACTCTTTAGATTAGCTCTAATTTTCATTGTTTTTCGGTTTTTGAATAATACTGAAGGTTTTGTAAAACTTCTAGATATTGATCTTTAGATTGAATACGAATTCCCTCTTTAAGTTCATCATGTTTTCGACTCTCTAATTTTTCAACATCTAACTGAAAAAATGATTGAATCACTTCATTCGTTTTTGGCTTTCCATTGAAGATCGTCAATGTGCCATCACCAGCAATACCAAAATATCCATTTGTCTTTAATAACGGAGAGATATCATCAATATTTTTCTGAAAGACAACTCTATCCTCTTCTTGATTTAGCAATTGCCAATCCTTATATTCTGCCCAAAAATCTTTCATTGATAAGATGGTTTCCTTTGTCACTTCTTCACTGATTTCTCCATCTAAGTATTTTTCTTCAATATAACCTTTACTGTTAAAGGCTCCTGTACACTATGTTCTTCAGCATGAATAGGCTGTTGATTTACATTTAAAAGACTGATAAACAACATAACTCCTACAAAACTACAAATGGTAAGGATGCGGCTTCGATGAAACATTCTCACCTATCTCACCTCGCTAATGATTATTAAATCATTTTATATTGTGACCATTTATAGAAGTTTTAACCAAAAAATTTTTAATCTAAATCAAAAAGAACAAGGAGCAAAGCTCCTTGTTTAACGGTTATTATTAAAAGGACGTTGAACTGCATCGCCTAAGTCATTCAATAATTCATTAACATCTGTATCAATGACATCTCTGTCTACAGCATTTTGAATATCGTTATCGATATTTCGAATGCGTGTAAACGTTCCTTCATCTGTGTAAACTTGAATATTACGTCCGTTTGACATTTTTTGAAGCTCTTTTGTTACCTTTTGCTTCATATCTTTGTCATTTCGATCATTCGTATCAACCGCAACTAGCACATTGTCATCTGTAACAATGACTCGCGCATCCTCAACGTTGTCCATTTTTTCGACGGAGTTTTTCACTTTTTGAGCAATCTCACCATCACCACGGTTATAATACCCCACTTCATTTAAATGGCGGTGATAATTCGCATCTCCATGGCTATAACGGTTGTCCCGGACAAGACCGTTATCATTATTACCTAGCGGGACAGTTGGATTGCTCATATTACGGTTATCATACCGATTGTTAACTCGTTGAAAATAATTTCTATTATTTTCGCCATTCATTCCATCCATCATTTCAGTAACAGGACCTTCGTTATCTGCACCGTTACCTTCATTTGTATAGTATCCCATTGGCTGAGCTTGATTATTGTTATTGTTTTCTAAGGCACCTTGATTTCCATTACAAGCTGTTAAACCCGTTGTTAACAGTGCAATTGCTGTTAAAGCAGTAGCTTTTTTACCTTTTGTCAAATCAATAACCTCCCCAAGATACTATGTGAGCAAGATGATCGCTCATGTATTATCTTGTACAAGGAAGGAAAAATAAGTCTGTTAGTTAAAGGTAACTATTTAAAAATATGGTGCTTGAGAAGTAAGGTTTGACTTTAGAAAAATATAAAAAAGCAAGGGTGCTTTCACCCTTGCTTTTAAGCAAATTAATCTTCTTCCTCTTCATCACGTTCATCATAATTAGGCATTCCAAACATTTGACCACCTGGGGTTGGTTGCGCTGGATAGTATCCATAAGGACCTGCACCATATGGGGCATAACCTGGTTGGGCCATAAATGGTTGCTGATATGGTTGTTGATATGGCTGCTGATACGGTTGCTGAGCTGGAAAGCCGCCATATGGTTGTGCCATAGGGTATCCGCCATATTGATATGGATTTGCATATGGTGTTGGTCCTCCGCAACCACAATCATCTTGATCATATGCCGGAGCTACTGCCTGTGGATACGGCATACTTGGCATTTGTGATTGGTTTTCATAATCATACTCATCAGGCATTTCATCATAAGCTCCCATAACCTGGTTAGGATATCCAGTGAAGCCCGGTCCAGGCATAACTGGTGACACAGGTACTCCTGCATATGGATTTACTGGAAAGTTAGGTGCAAATTGAGCAGGTGCTGCTTGTGGGTATGGCATATTTGGCATATGTCCTTGATTTTCATAATCATAATCATCATCTTCATCATATTCCTCAGGACTTAGTTGCGTTGGATAAGGTTGGTTCGGCATCATCCCTGGTCCATATCCATATGGCATTTGCATTGGATAGTATGGAGCAGGTGGACAAAGCCCCGATCCTGGTAAAACGGGTGAAACTGGTACCATATACTGCGGTGAAACATATTGCGGCTGGTACATTGCCGGCTGATTATAAGCAGGCATCTGCATTTGTGGCATATTAGGTACATTCGGGACATTTGCCATATTAGCTAAATTCGGCATGTTTGGTACATTAGGCATATTGGCCATATCTTTTAAATCCTCCTTATCTTCTGTTGCTTCTGGTAAGTAAAATGGCTCTAATTTTTCTTCTGCATCTACTTTTGTCATATCAGGCAAAACATTTGCCGGTTTTGGTGGAAGTTGTGGATTTGCCATATTTGGCATCATCGCCATATTCACCGTATAATAATTATTCACATCCATGCCAGTATATACCGGATGTTGCGCATTTGGTACAGGCGGTATATAGGGTTTTGATGGTTTTTCTGTTAAAGGCTCTTTTGGCATAGTGTCTTCAACATCTACTACTGCCTTTGGCTTTTCTTTTGCAAATGGATGCTCGGCGTTAGGCATTTGCTTCTGGATAGGAGCCTCCTCTTGAATTGGTGCAATTTGCTGTATAGGAGCCTCTTTTTTTATTGGCGCTGTTTGCTGTATAGGTGCTTCCTTCTTAATTGGTGCTTCTTTTTTTACAGCTACATTACCAGAAGGTACTTTGATCTTCATTCCAGGCATGATAAGATCTGGATTACTTAATTGTGTATTCATTCCTTTTAACTCTTCAAAATCAACTCCGTATTTTTTTGCAATTTTCCAAAGAGTGTCGCCTTTTTGTACAATATGAATTTTCAATGCTTTCCCTCCTAAGCCTAAAAATAAATCTAAGCCAACTTCTTCGATGAATGAATGAACATAATGATGATTGACAAATGAAGAAATCATTATGTTGCTTGAGCAAGTTATAAAGAATTCAGATAATGCCATTAATCTTCATAACAATTTATGAGTAAGAAATGGCGAATATGAATAAAATGATAATAAAAGTGGATAAACCTAATGGAAACAGACCTTGTTACAATACTATGATTCAGTGTTGAAAATTATTAGAGTTTTTTTAAGAGAATTAAGTTATCTCATTAAAATAAAAAAAGAACCGACTAAGTCGATTCCTTTTAGGTGTATTTTATACATTTGCGAGCATACGATCTAATGCTAAAACAGCATCTTTTGTAATTTGTTCCGGTACAACAATTTGGTTAGAGATTTCTCCCTTTTCAAGTCCTTCTAAGGCCCAGAGAAGATGAGGCAAGTCAATGCGGTTCATTGTTAAACACGGGCACATAAATGGATTTAATGAGACAATTTTTTTATCTGAATGATTTTGGATGAGTCGATTAACAAGGTTCATTTCTGTTCCAATTGCCCACTTTGTTCCTGGTTCAGCTGCCTCGATCATATCAATAATATATTTAGTAGAACCGGCGTAATCAGATAAGCCAACAACTTCACGACTACATTCAGGGTGAACAATGATATTCATATCAGGCTCTGTTTTTCGGATATGTTCAATATTTTTCACTGTAAAATTCTCGTGAACAGAACAATGTCCCTTCCAAAGAATGACAACAATTTCTTCTACATGATTACCTTCATACTCCAGCTCATTCGTAATCGGATTCCAGATTGCCATTTTGTCTAAAGGAACCCCTAAATCATAAGCTGTGTTTCTTCCTAAATGCTGATCCGGTAAAAATAAAATCCGTTGTTTTTGAGTAAATGCCCATTCTAGCATTTTTTTTGCATTGGATGATGTTACCGTTGCTCCACCATTTTTACCAACAAATGCTTTAATTGCTGCAGTAGAGTTAACATAAGTTAGCGGAAGAATTGTATCTCCAAAAATCATTTGCAGCTTTTCCCACGCACGATCTGTTTGATCGATATCTGCCATATCGGCCATTGAACACCCGGCTCTCATATCAGGTAAAATTACTTTTTGATTTTCTGATGTTAACATATCTGCTGTTTCAGCCATAAAATGAACACCGCAAAATACAATATACTCAGCCTCTTTATTTAATGCTGCCGCTTGAGCTAATTGCAGAGAATCACCAGTAACATCAGAGAATTGGACAACTTCATCTTTTTGATAATGATGTCCAGGTATATAAAGCTTTGTACCGAATTTCTCTTTAATTTCCTTTACTCTTCTTTCCATTTCTTCCGTTGTTAAATTTTTATAGAATTCCGGCATCATTTCTTTCTTTTCATGTTCAAGGATATCTAACAGTTCCATTGATGTTCCCCCTATTTTACATTTAAGCTTATATCCAATGATCTATATGAATGTGTAAGCATTCCTAAGGATATATAGTCAACATTCGTATGACGATAATCCGCTAAATTGTGCAAGCCTATTCCACCAGAAGCTTCAGTGATAATATGCTTTGGTGTTATTTCTGCAAATCTCGCTACCTCTTCTGGTGACCGATTATCAAACATAATCACATCCGCACCTGCATCAATCGCTTCTTGTAACTGCTCCTCTGTTTCAATTTCCACTTCAATCTTTATCATATGTCCCGTACTTTCTCTTACTTTATTTACAGCATTTTTAATTGAGCCAGAAAATGCGATATGATTATCTTTAATCATCACTCCATCATACAAGCCAAAACGATGATTAAATCCCCCACCACAACGAACAGCGTATTTTTCAAACATTCTTAAACCAGGAGATGTTTTTCTTGTATCACAAATCCTTGTAGTATTTGATTGAAGCAAGTGGACAGCTTTATTTGTTAATGTTGCAATTCCACTCATGCGTTGAAGCAGATTTAAGATGACACGTTCTCCACTTAAAATAACGGCAACCGGTCCTTCAATTTCTGCAATAATGTCTCCTTTTTGAAGAAGATCACCATCTTGTTTTTTTAGATTTACTATTACATCAGAATGAAATAAAGAATAACCAGCTTCAATAATGTTCACTCCTGCAAGTACTCCCTCTTCTTTCGCAAGAATAACAGCCTCTCCTCTAGCCTCCACGCCAAAGATCGTCTGACTGGATACATCTAATTCACCTAGGTCTTCTAAGAAAAACTCTTCCAACTTTTTCTTTAGTTTTATAACATTCACTTTTTATACCCCCACAACCATTTCATTCTTTGATCTAAATACTTGTTTTCGATGCCATTTTTCTACTTGATTTGGATAATCTAAACGATAATGACCTCCTCTACTCTCAGTCCTGCTAAGAGAAGAAGTTGTGATCAACCAACCAACTGTCAGCATATTTGTTCTTTCTATTTCATCTATTGTGAAATCCTTCACATTAATATCCCAAAAATAGATCTGATCCCGATAAGATTCAAACCATTGCTTAGCGAAAAGAAGCTCTTCCTCTGTTCTTTGAATTCCAACATATTTTGTCATGATTTCTTGAATTTCTTGTTTAGTCGGAAGTTTTTTGTTGTCATAATTACTATTTTTATTTGAGTGAAGATTAATATTCGTTGTAGTTTGATGTTCAAAAGGTTGTGATAAAAGATAAGTTGCCAATCTTTGACCGAATACAAGCCCTTCCAACAAAGAGTTGCTTGCTAACCGGTTGGCACCGTGTACACCTGTACATGCCGCTTCACCAATTGCATATAAGTTCTTAATACTTGTCTCCCCTTTATCATTTGTAACGATACCACCCATTAAAAAATGCATGCCAGGAGCAACGGGGATTTTTCCTAATTCAAGTTTTACTCCATATTTTCTGCAAAGTGCAGAAATCGTGGGAAATCTTAAAGAAAAGTTCTCGATCATAGAGATATCTAGAAAAACACGATTTCCTTTTTTCATTTCATAGAAAATGGCTCTTGAAACAATATCTCTTGAAGCCAAGTCAGCTTGAGGATGCAATTTACTCATAAAAGCTTCGTCATTTTGATTAATTAAAATGGCTCCTTCTCCTCGAACAGCCTCAGAAATAAGGCCAACACACTTTCCATCTATATGAAGCATCGTCGGATGAAATTGAATAAATTCCATATCAGCAATGTCTGCTCCTGCCCTATATGCCATTGCAATTCCATCACCCGTGATCACATCTGCATTTGAGGTATGCCCATAAACAGCTCCACAACCACCACTTGCAATAATTGTTTTACTTGCTAGGTATTGCTTACATTCCCCTTTGTTGTTTTTTGTATTAACACCAACACATTTTCCACTCTCAATTACTAGCTCGATCGCCATTTCATTTTCAATCATAGAAACATATTTTTTCGTCTTTTGATACAAAAAAGTGGTCAACTCTTTACCAGTTGCATCTCCACCAGCATGAATAATCCGATTCCTACTATGAGCCCCTTCTTTCCCAAGCAATAATTGTCCGTATGGATTAGTATCAAAATTCATTCCATTTTGTATTAACCCCTGAATCTCAGAAGGACCATCTTGTACAAGGTACTCAACGTTCTGCACATGATTATGATCACAACCAGCAGCCAATGTATCTTTATAATGAAGCTTCCAAGAATCTTTTGAATCTACTGCTGCAGCGACTCCACCTTGGGCAAGCATTGAATTACTTGCTGACCATGAAGACTTTGTAATGATTGTGACATTCAGGTAACGAAGATGATACGCAGCAGAAAGTGCCGCAAGTCCACTACCGATAATAATAACATCTGTTTGAGGCATAACACCCCTCCTGTAATTTACACCTGTCTTGACACCTATATTTACATAAATTTAAAATAATGACAAGAGTTTTTATTTCTATCTTTGTAAGATTATTAGAATAATAGGGGTGATACCGTGATTTATCTTGACTATGCAGCAACAACACCAATGAGTGACAATGCTCTTCACATATATACGAAAGCCGCAAAAAGTGCATTTGGAAACAGCAGTAGCTTACATGATATTGGGGAAATTTCAGCAAAAACACTACATGCCTCTAGAAAAATCATTGGAGATTCTATTGGAGGAAATGAAAAAGGCGTTTATTTTACAAGCGGAGGTAGTGAAGCAAATATAGTTGCTGTTCAATCTTTATTAAATGGCTTAGATTCTAACAAAAAACATTTGATTACCACTGTAATGGAGCATTCTTCGCTTTTTACTTATTTCAAAAGATTAGAATCTGAAGGATTTGAAGTAACTTTCTTACCTCCTGATAAATATGGGAACATTTCATTATCTTCAGTAAAAAAGGCAATAAAGAGTGATACAGGACTTGTCTCTATTCAACACGGTAATTCAGAGATAGGAAGCATACAGCCTATTGAAGAAATTGGACTATCTTTAAAAGAAATGGGAATTATTTTTCATAGTGATTGTGTTCAAACATTTGGAAAAATACCTCTGAATGTTACCAATATTGATGCAATATCAATTTCAAGTCACAAAATTTACGGCCCTAAAGGAATCGGGGCAGCATATATTAATCCATCTATTCATTGGCACCCTGTCATACAAGGTACAACACACGAATCCGGGTTTCGACCTGGAACAGTCGATGTCCCTGCTGCTGCAGCATTTGCAACAGCAGCCAATGATATAATGACTAACAGAAATGACTTCTACAATCACTATCAAAAGTTGAAAAATTTGTTTATTGACTTACTTCATCCCTATAAGGAAAAAATAACTGTATTAAACTGGGATAACAAGTTTCACTCCCTGCCAAACATACTGCCTATTATGGTCAAGGGAATCGAGGGACAATATGTCATGCTCGAATGTAATCGGTTTGGCTTTGCTGTATCAACAGGAAGTGCATGTCAAGTCGGAATGCAGGCTCCCCCGAAATCTGTTGTTGCATTAGGATATAGTGATCAAGAAGCAAAGCAATTTATTAGGGCGTCTTTCGGAAAGGATACAACGGAAGAACATATTAGACGTTTTACTGATATTTTAATAAGAATTGTAGAAAATTTCTAAAAAACTTGATGGAATATAAAGAGCAATGGTTTACTAGTGTATAGAGTGTACTCTGGAGGAATGAAAATGAAAGATAAAATATTAGGAGAAGAGCGAAGAAGCCTATTATTAGACAGACTAATAAATGCCGAGGGCCCCATCACGGGTGGAGAGCTGGCAACCTTAGCGAATGTGAGCAGACAAGTTATTGTACAGGATATTTCGCTACTAAAAGCCAAAAACCATCCAATTATGGCAACAAGTCAAGGCTATGTTTATTTAAATAAAGAAGCGAATGAACAAAAACTGCATGAACGTATTATTGCATGTAGTCATAATCCTGAACGAACAGAAGAGGAACTAACCATTCTGGTGGATCACGGTGTTTTCATCAAAGATGTTATTGTTGAACATCCTGTTTACGGTGACTTAACAGCATCTATTATGGTTGGAAATCGAAATGATGTAAAAGAATTCATGAAAAAAATCAATCAGCATAATGCTGCTTATTTATCACAATTAACAGAAGGTCTACACCTTCATACGTTGCAGGCAGATACAAGCGAAAAATTAGATCTAGCTTGTGAAGAGTTAAGTAAGGCTGGATTTTTAGTAAAAGAATAATAGGTGACGCTAATGGCACGTGTTCTATTCTGAAGTACACTATACAAATTAACATTGCATAATCGTATAGTAATTCGTGCTAGGCTTAAAAAGCAATTTGGCAAGTAAATTAGCAAAGAAAAATGCTTGGAGATGCTCCAAGCATTTTTTACACCAAGTGAAGCACCCGATTAAGCGATTACCAAATCTTCATGGATCATCAGGGAATAAGCTACTAAAATAAGCGGAGAGATTCCTCTTATTGAGGTAATAGCACGAAAAATAGATGTAATAAACGGAAAGATTCCGCCTATTTAATCAAAAAAGATGAAAAGGAACCATTTTAGTTTGCTTAACAGGGAAAATTCCGCTTATTTCCCCAAAACCAAGCTCCATTCTTCAGTCTAACCGGAAAAACTCCGCTTATTTAAACCACCGGTTATTCAAGTAAGCCAGTAACTTTTCTTATTTTGCCTCTTTTTCTGCACCCTGCTTAATCATATAAGCATTGTAAGTACCTAACAGCTTTACTCCGCAGCCAAGTGCTTCTAATTCTGAGATAGCTCCCGGTATTAAGATTTCATCTACTTTCATATCAATATCAATGATAAAAAAGTAGTTTCCTAAACCGGTTTTCATTGGTCGAGATTCGATTTTCGAAAGGTTTAGCTTCCGCCAGGTAAACGCAGATAGTACTTGATGTAACGCACCTGACTGATCCGATGGCAAGTAACCATTAGTGTTGTTTTTTCCTTCTCCGACACCAATTTTGAGCTTGGACACTCCCCATCAAGAGATGGATGAACAATAGCAAAACGAGTATGATTATAATGATAATCATGAATATTTGCCTTTACTATTTCTAAACCATATTCCTCTGCTGCTAGCTTGTTTGCAATAGCTGCGACAAGTTCTTCGGAATGCTGACTCACATAGTAAGCTGCTGCTCCAGTTGAAGTAGCATAGTCATATGTAATGCCCTTAAACGTTTTATGCAAAAATTTATGACATTGAGCAATAGCATGGGAATGTGAATAAACACGATTCACTTGTTCCCACTTCTCTCTATTAGCAGGATGAACCATAAAGTGTTGCTCGATTGGTGAAACAATTTCCCCTACTATATATAATGGTTGCTCATGGATTAAATAGTCTATCGTTAAATTTACTGATCCTTCAAGTGCATTTTCGGTAGGTACGACGGCAAAATCAATCTCCCCACCAGCCACTGCATCAATACATTGCGGTATTGTGGAGTAAGCTACTTGCTCAATGTCATCACCAAAATATGATTGAACAGCTAAGTGGGTAAATGTTGCTTTCGGACCTAAAAAACCTACCTTAATTGCCAACTTCCATTCAACTCCTTATGCTCCTTGCCCTAAAATCTCAACCTTTTCAACAAACTCTAATCTTCTTAGCTTTGACATAAGCTGATTAATTTCTTCAGTCATCCCATTTGTATTAAGTGATAGCGTTACATTAGCACGACCTTGAATTGGAATCGTTTGATGTATCGTTAACACATTACAACCAGCATTTGCGACAACAGATAACAAATGAGAAAGTGTACCACTACGATCTTCTAAGTGAAAAAAAGGGTAATCAGTTTTTCTTTAACCATTGTATGAAACGGAAATACGGCATCTCGGTATTTATAAAAAGCGCTACGGCTCATATCAACACGCTGCACAGCTTCGGCTACAGAGTCTACCTTCCCTCTTTCTATTAACTTCTTTACCTCAAGTGTTTTTTTCATTGCTTCAGGTAATATATCCTCACGCACCAAATAAAAGGTATCGTCCTTCATGATTTCCCTCCCACTTTTTTCTCAATGTAGATAATTTATCACAATATTGGCTAAATTTCTTCCTTTTTTCAGAAGAAAAACGAAATTTCCTTATAAATTGACCAAAATATATGTATAGGATTTAATTAAGACATAAAAAAAGAGAGCTAACGTTCAGCTCCCTACTAGCTTAGTTTAATCTGCTATTCAACGAATTCAAATTCATAATCCATTAATTTAACAATGTCTCCATCTTCTGCTCCACGTTCACGCAATGCTTCATCAACACCCAAGCCGCGAAGCTGACGTGCAAATCGTCTCACAGACTCTTCTCGAGAGAAATCTGTCATTTTGAAGAGTTTTTCGATTTTCTCTCCTGTTAGAACATATGCCCCTTCACTGTCACGAGAAATAGCAAAATTCGGCTCTTCTTTCTTGAACTCATACACAACACGATTTTCTGTTTCTTCTTCTTCATAAAGAGGAAATTCTGGAGCTTGTTCAATTGCATCTGCAACTGCGTATAATAGTTCTCGAACACCTTCTCTTGTGATGGCCGAAATAGGGAAAATTTGTAGATCTTCCTCTAACTTTTCTTTAAATGATTTAAGATTTTCCTCAGAATCAGGCATGTCCATTTTATTGGCTACAATAATTTGCGGTCTTTCTGTTAAACGTAAGTTATATTCCTTTAACTCCGCATTAATCGTTAAATAGTCTTCATAAGGATCTCTTCCCTCTAACCCGGACATATCAATCACATGAACAATAACACGCGTTCTTTCAATATGTCTAAGGAATTGATGACCTAAACCAATACCCTCATGAGCTCCTTCAATCAATCCTGGAAGGTCTGCCATAACGAAGCTTCTTCCATCTTCCGTTTCGACCATTCCTAAATTTGGAACTAGAGTTGTAAAGTGATATTCAGCAATTTTAGGTTTTGCAGATGACACAACGGATAATAATGTAGATTTACCTACACTTGGAAAACCAACTAATCCAACATCAGCTAATACCTTTAATTCTAAAATAACATTTCGCTCAATACCTGGTTCTCCGTTTTCTGAAAGCTCTGGAGCAGGGTTTGCAGGGGTAGCAAAACGACTATTCCCTCTACCACCACGGCCACCTTTTGCTATAACCGCTTGTTGTCCATGTTCAGTTAAATCGGCGATAACTTGTCCTGTTACTTCATCTGTCACAACAGTCCCTGGTGGAACTTTTACAATCATTGGTGAAGAATTTTTACCATGTTGATTTTTTGACATGCCATGTTCTCCACGAGGTGCCTTAAAATGACGTTTGTATCTAAAGTCCATTAACGTTCGTAGTCCTTCTTCTACTTCAAAAACAACGTCAGCTCCGTTGCCGCCATCACCACCAGCAGGACCTCCCTTTGGAACATACTTCTCGCGACGAAAGGCAACCATTCCGTTTCCACCGTCGCCACCTTTTACATAAACCTTGACCTGATCGACAAACATTTGTCTTCCTCCGTTCTACATACCTATACATAAAGTAAGCTATATTCAGCTCACTATTAAAGAAAATGAGTAATTGGAATCACATGAGTGATAACTCCACCGTTATCTGGTATGTACTAATTTCCAGTTCATCTACCTGAATAGCATGATTCCCTGATCTTTCAAACCAATTCTTTATTTGCTCTTTATCTTTTAGTATGCCTTCAAAATCAAAAAAGAAACGAATTCCTTCTTCATTAGAATGACCTGTATTCAAAGTAATACTTACATGATTTTCACCCGAGTAATCAACGGTGTTATCTAGTATATCCAAAAATTCCTTACTCCATTTTGTAATTGGTTCATCATAGTGTGAAAAGCTCTTTATATCACCTAAAACTTCATATTCTAATGTAAAATGATGACTATACCAATTAAACGTCATGAGGTAACTTGCAAATAAAGGCATGTGCAGATTACACAACTTTGATTCTTGCTGTGCTTCAATGACAATCTCTTCAATAATATCCTGAACACGATCATATTTTTGTAGTGACATATTACCCTTAATTAACTGCAATTTATTCATCCAGTCATGCCGGGAATGACTTAAAAGATCAATAATATTCATATCATTTTGATTGTTTTTCATACAATTTCTCCTACTATTTAATTAAAATCATTTTCATAAAGGAGTTATACTTATTTTTAGGCTGTATTAAAAATTATAACAAACATTGTATTAGAACTTAAGGAGTAATTTCTAATTTAAGAAGAATTGTATTAAATGAAGTTGAAAATACGTGACGTGTAGTAGAGTTGAATAAGAATAGAGAGCTTATGTACTGTTCTAATTGTTGTTTTTTATCACTATAGATTCAATTGGATATTACTACATGAACATAACCATTTAATTAAAAAACTCTAACCTAGCCGGTTAGAGTTTTTCGTAAAATTAAGCTTCTTGAGCTACTGGATATACGCTAACTTTTTTACGGTCACGTCCGAAACGTTCGAACTTAACAACACCATCAACTTTTGCGAATAGTGTATCATCACCGCCACGGCCAACGTTTTCACCTGGGTAAATTTTTGTACCGCGTTGACGGTAAAGAATTGAACCACCAGAAACGAACTGACCATCTGCACGCTTAGCACCAAGACGTTTTGAGATAGAGTCACGACCGTTTTTAGTCGAACCTACCCCTTTCTTAGATGCGAAGAACTGAAGATCTAATCTTAACATGAAGTTTCACCTCCTGCTTAATGATGAGTTACCGAAATATATTGTCCATACTCTCTTTCAATTGTTTGTAATGAAACAACCATACCTTCTAATAACAATTGAACTTTGTCACTTGTTGATGCATCGAGATTTTCGGGGATTTCTACTTTGAGATATCCTCCTTCTCCTCCTTGATCAATTTGTGGTTCAATATTTGTTAAAGAGAGAACTGCATTAACAGCTCCGAAGGTAACAGCAGATGCTCCAGCGCAAACAATGTCCTTGCCGTATTCATCGAATTCAGCATGTCCAGATAAGATGAACGCTGTAATTAGTCCCTCATTTGAACGATAAATTTTGGCATTTATCATTTCAAATCGCCTTACGCGTTGATTTTTTCAATAACAACTTTTGTGTAAGGCTGACGGTGACCTTGCTTTTTACGGTAGTTTTTCTTAGCTTTGTATTTGAAAACAGTGATTTTCTTTTGACGACCTTGTTTTTCAACTTTAGCCGTTACAGAAGCACCACTTACAGTTGGGCTACCAACTTGAACGTTGTCTCCACCTACAAATAAAACTTTGTCAAACGTAACAGTCTCACCTTGGTCAGCAGCTAGTTTTTCAACGTAGATAACTTGACCTTCTTCAACCTTGATTTGTTTACCACCAGTTTCGATAATTGCGTACATTCTCTGCACCTCCTATAGACTAAGACTCGCCAAAATCAGGTGAATGCATAGCATTACTTACTACCATATTTTGAGCGGTTGTAGCACGGTGCGCTACAAGTCATAACATTAAACATATTATCAAAAACATAAAGATTATGCAATAGATTTTTCTTTAAACTTTATTTTCCTTTGAATAGGTGCGAACTCTTTCCATTATTGATTGATAATCACCAAACTGTTTTATCCGATAGCTTGGGTTCGAGGTATGATACTCAGAACATATAATAGTATATTTTAATATTTCCTGAAGTTTTATAAGATGTTCATTATTTTCACCGGCTAACAAGTGTATAACATCATTAGTTGCTTCAATCCACACAGCTTCCTCATCCATAAACTGATATTCCCATAGTTCCCTTTCAAGCTTAAAAGCGATAGCTTCTGCTGATGGCATTCGCCCTGTACCTTTGCAAAGTCTACATGGTTCGGTTATTGAAATATCGACAGGTTGTCGAACCTTTTTCCTTGTTATTTGTAAAATATTTAACTCGGTAAACCCTAAAACCTTATGCTGTACACGGTCTTGTTTCATTTGTTTCTTTACTGTTTCTTCAATAAACTGTCGATCTTCCTTTTGCTTCATATCAATAAAATCAATTAAAATAATGCCACTATGATTACGAAGACGAATTTGTTTTGCTGCCTCAATTGCGGCCAATTCATTTGTTTTCAAAACAGTGTCACGCATCGATAATTTCCCGGAAAATTTTCCAGTATTTACGTCAATTATCGTCATGGCCTCTGTTTGCTCAATAATGATGTATGCACCGTTCTTTAACCAAACAATTTGTTTCAATAATTTCTCTATTTCCTGCTCGATTTTATAAAATGAGAAGATTCCCTCCTTTTTATCATGATAAACGATTGATGACTCGGGATATTCTGTTTTAAGGCTCTGCACACGTTCAAGTTGATCACTGATTAACGTGTCTTCCTTACTGATAGACATTTCATTCAAAAGACGATCAACAAAACTCCTTGCTTCATATACACATTGTGGCTTCGAAGTATCTATCTTTTTCACTTGTTCGAACTTCATCTTCAGACTATTATACTCTTCTTCTAAATCTTTCTTGGATTTCCCTTTGCTTGCCGTACGCAAAAGAATCCCCTCTTGATTCTTACAAAATTCCTCTGTAAGAGCCAAAAGGCGATTTCTCTCTGTTTCATCTGTGATTTTTTTAGACACAGCTTTATAATTGCCATAAGGCATATACACTAAATGACTGCCACCAAATTCAATATTTGTTGTTAGTTTAGGTCCTTTTTGATCTGTTCCGCTTTTAACAACTTGAACAAGCAGCAGCTCACCTTCTCTAACATAATGAGAGACGGATGATTTTGTAGAAGATTCGGCAAGTTGAAAGCTCACCAAATCATTACGATGCAAATAGCCATTATGAGGTAATCCGATATCAACAAACGCAGCCTGCATACCTGGCAAAACCTTTTTAACACGACCTGCAAAAATATTCCCTACAATTTCATCTTCTGAGGAATATGATTGATGGATTTCAACGAGTTGCTCTTTCTCAAGAACAGCACATCTTGTTTCTTTTGTTTTTTCATTTATGATTATCCTTCTCACAGTTATGAACTCTCTTTCTCTAACTTAAATTCATTCAACGTAAATGTTGATTTTACTATACCATAACATAGACAAGGGAATTAATAGGCATACACAAGATCACCAATTTTTGAATCTGTTAATTTATCAGCAAAATAAGCATGCAGTAACTCATTTTCATCCATTTGAGAAATCTTCACGCCATCTCTTTCAACAATTATTAAGTGCTTACAGCCTCTTTGAAATTGAAGAAGCACATCATAAATGAGCTCATTTTCTTCCACAACAATTGGCTTTATATGATTAATTGATGCCTGTTTTCCATAATATCTTTCCATTAAAAATCGTAGACAACTGTACATTCTGTTTTTATGTTCATGATACAAACTATAAATAAGGAAAGTAGTAATGACCCACATATTAAGATGTGTTGGTGAAAACAACACCGTACTCACTACGTATAATCCTAAAAAGATAAGAGAAGAAATCATCATATGAAAGTGGGCTTTTTGATATGACCAAAAATTTGAGAATAAAATAAATAACAGCTTTCCGCCATCAAGGGGCCAGATTGGTAATAAATTAAAAAGAAGAATGGTCATATTATAAAACGAAAACAGTTGATAATCATCCGGGTTTACGAACCCGAAAAAATACAATAGAAAAACTGTACCTTGAAGCCAAAGATGCTGGATAGGACCTGCAAGCACCACAATAAACTCTTCTTTTAATGAGCGATTACCATGTTCATCAACCTCGGCAACCCCACCAAATGGGAGAAGCATAATATTTTTTATCCTCCAAGAAAAAAAATGAGCACTTATTGCATGGCCCATTTCATGTACAAAAATAATAATCATTAAAAAGAAGAGAGGTTTGAAATTTGCAGTAACGATACTAATAGTAATCATGACCCATAACAAAGGATGTATATGAATTTTTTGTAGAAGTGAAAGATATTTACTCAAATTGAATCACCTGAATTGGGTCTATAAATGCATCGCCCTTTTTAATCGCAAAATAATACGTTCCTTTTTGATTTTCAGAAAGTTTTATTTTACCTAACTCCTTACCTTTTTCAACATAGTCATAAAGAGCAACATCCACTTTATCTAAGTTTCCATACCATGACTTTGTGCCATCAGCATGTTGAAGAACAATCGTAAAGCCTGTTTGATCTTTTTCGCCAGCTTCGATGATAATCCCCTCATTCATCGCTTCAACAGATGGTCGATTCGTTTCCACCATTATTCCTTGTCCATTGTCTTTAAATGACTCTAACACCTTACCTGAGGCCGGTACAGCAAGTTGTACCATTTGAGTATCGTTCTCTGTCTCTGTTTTGTTTACGTCCTTTGGTTGAAATAAAGCTAGTGGTTCTCCAAACTGATCTTGATACCATTTAGATACAGTCGCAAATTGAAACTCTTCCTCAAGTGAATAATTGATTACCGATTTAGCTTGATCAAACATCGGTGCTCCATTTTTAAAGACAATCGCTGTGACAAGAACCAATATAGCAGAAAATAAAATCTTAAACATAAATACTTCTGTTCGAAAGAGTGGGTGTCCTCCGTTTGGCTTGCCAGGTCCCCCCTCATATGTAGGAGGAGAATAAATACCACCATATCGCTCTTCATCACTTATAAATAATGAGGTACGACTTGGTTCATGACTATTTCCATTTGATAAACCTTTTTCGCGTTTTCGCTTTGCAATTCTTTTTCTTACTTCATCCGCTCGATGACTCATCCCCATCCATCCTTTTAGCAAGTTTGTACAAGTGTATGCCTTGTCCTGCCAGGATATGAACAAAAAATGACCGGTATCAAAATTCACCATTGTAAAATGGTTAGAATTAAGACACCAGTCATTTAATCTATAAATCTAGTATTAAACTCGTACACCGAAGAATTTTTTTAGTTTTACAAACATCCCTTTATTTTGATCTTCTAAAGATTGTAATGGGACAGATTCTCCAAGAATTCGACGAGCAATATTTCTGTAGGCAATTGCTGCACGGTTATCTGGATTCATCGCAATCGGCTCACCATTGTTAGATGCCTTAATAACATCATCATCATCAGCAACAATGCCGATTAAATCAATCGATAAATGTGTCACAATTTCATCTACATCAAGCATATCTCCATTTTTCACTAAATGGTTGCGAATTCGATTAACAATAAGTTTAGGTGGTTCAATTTCTTCTTGTTCTAGTAACCCAATAATTCGGTCTGCATCACGAACAGCTGAAATTTCAGGTGTTGTAACAACAATTGCTTTATCCGCACCGGCCACCGCATTTTTATATCCTTGTTCGATGCCGGCAGGACAATCAATAACGATATAATCATAATCTTGTTTTAATTCATTAATGAGCTTTTTCATTTGTTCCGGTTTAACAGCCGTTTTATCACTTGTTTGCGCAGCAGGTAATAAATATAGTAAATCCTCAAAACGCTTGTCCTTTACAAGTGCCTGATGCATTTTACAACGACCTTCAACCACATCTACTAAATCATAAATAATTCGGTTCTCAAGCCCCATTACAACATCCAGGTTTCGAAGACCGATGTCTGTATCTACTAGACAAACTCGTTTGCCTAATATAGCTAAAGCTGTCCCAATATTTGCCGATGTCGTTGTCTTACCAACGCCACCTTTACCTGAGGTAATGACAATTGCTTCACCCATTGTTAGATTCCCCCTTCAAACCTCGTTAAATTCGGTCGTAGATGAGTAAGTTGCTGTAATCTCTCAATTACCATTTCTTCGTCTTCATTAATATAAGCACATTCCATCTCATTACCTTCGTTTGGTATATGATCTGGAGCCCGATTAATAACCTCACCGATGCGCAGCTGTGTTGGCTTCATTATTGAAGCAGCAATTACAGCTTGTTGATTTCCATTTACACCAGCATGCGCAATACCTCTTAACGCTCCTAGAACAAAAATATTCCCAGCGGCACTTACTGTTCCGCCTGGATTCACATCACCTATTAGCAGTAGATCTCCATTCACCTTAAGAACTTGACCGGAGCGCACAATTTTCGTAATAGAAACGATTTCCGTCTCTCTTTTTAATCTTAGTGCCTCATCCTTCGTCATAACATTACTATCAATTGACTCTACCAAAAGATTCCGCTTCTGCTTAATAACCGATTCTAGTTTTTCTCGCTGATTCTTATCTATGAAACGATTTCCAACCTTTACATTAACTCCAATAACCGGACCGCCTTGTTGAACATATTGCTTTAAAGACAGCATTTCCTCAAGCTCCTGGAGCAATTGGTCAAAAGAACATGAATCATCGAGATGTAACGTTAAGCCATCTTTAGTGCCTTTTATCGTAACATATTGCTGTTTTTGGACCTTCATGACGTTCACCTCAACGATTTTACTATTCGACAGAAATGCTCTAAATCCTTTTTTATACTATCAAATAATATAAGATTTTAGGAAAGATAGTATATGAAAAACTAAGACTTTTGCCATAGAACTTGATAATAAGCCGAGTTTTTCTAATGTAATCTTATCATTCATTCTATATTGAATGTTATAGGAATCTCATTGCCAGTAAATCTTAATCCTCTGACTCTGCCAACTTTAATTTCGTTAAAAATGTTTTTAATGGATAAATACATAAACCAGCAACAACAAGATTCATTGCCAAGGTTGGAAGTAACCTTAACGTTGTAAAATCATAGAGAGACATTTTTGTTGCATCAATTAAATAATTAATTCCATAAACATAATATTCAAGAACAGATATAGCTAAGAGAGTAAGAAATAAGACAATTAATACGTGTCCATGTAGTACCTTCATTGCCTTTGATATAAGATAGGCCAAAAATCCGTAGGCAAAAAGATAAATTCCCATGACTTCAATATAAATAATATCGTGTAAAAGTCCAAATATAAAGCCAAATAACATACCTTGGGTACGATTTAAGTATACAGTTATGAAAATGACAAAAATTAAAATAAATCTCGGAACAAATATATAATCTTCGGATATAAATGAAAGTGAAACTAAATGTGCAAAAATGCTTTCACTTATAAAAGAAAAAAAGACAAGAAAAGGAAGAATGAAACGTCTCAAGATTCCTCCTCCTCCTCTTCAGCCAATGCTTCCACCGGGTCTTCTGATGCTGCGTTTCGCTTCGCTACCCATACCCGGTCAATATCGTAAAAATTAGCTGCAGGCTTTACATAGGCCATTTGTTCCAACCCATAAGAATCAGGCTCTACTTCGGTAATCTCCCCAATAAGAATTCCTCCAGGGAAAACTCCTCCTATGCCTGCTGTTATGACTTTTTGACCTTCCACAAGCTTAACATTTGATTCAATTCGACGAAGTAGAAGGGCTCCTTTTTCTTCGTCATAACCTTCAATTAACCCTGTTATTTTCTCATTATTTTTAGTTGTGTCGTTTTCTTTTTCATCACCATCTGCTACTGGCAGTGGTTGCACCTCAGCTGATATTCGATTTTTCAAATCTGTTGCACTTAAAAGTTGTACAGTCGATGTGAATTGAGAGGTTGATTTTACTTTCCCAACCAGTCCCTGAGCTGTGACAACAGCCATGTTCGGCTCAACCCCGTCTTGTTCTCCTTTATCAATGGATACATAGTCATACCATTTATCTGGATTTCGACCTATAACAGCTGAAAATATTGGATCATAATCCCTTAAATCGGCAACCTTTCCAAGCTCAGCCTTTAGTTTTTCATTTTCAATTTTGTACTCTTGTAAATCAGCTTCAAGCTGCATATATTCATCAAGTCTACTTTTTAGTAACTCATTTTCTTCATACGTATTTTTTAAATCGTTCACATTTTCAAAGAAGTTTGATACATATGTTGCAGGCTTATGAAAAATTGATTGAAAAACACTTACGGTGTCTTGCAAAAATTGTTCCGGCCATGATAGCTCTCGATTATCTTTTAAAGAAAAACCAATCAATGCCACTAAAACGATCACACTTACTAGTAACAAGATAAGGCGTTTATTTAGAAAAAACTGTGGCATGATGAACACCCTCTTATTTCTAATTTAGTAGAAAAACTCGGCTTAGCGCCAAGTAGAATGGCGAAAACCTTTGTCTTTTTTATCCTATTATTTCAAAAATCTTATTCTTCTTACTAACATAAAACAGAGCCAGCACTGCGAGTCAGTACCAGCCTGATTTATAAAACTATTGCTCATTACAAAAGTTAGCGACTGTCTCTAGCTTTATTTTTAAACAAATGAATATGCTCTAAAGCTTTACCTGTTCCGATTGCAACACAATCTAACGGATCTTCTGCAATTAATACCGGCATATTCGTTTCTTCACCAATCACTTTATCAAGGTTGCGAAGAAGGGCTCCCCCTCCTGTTAACACAATTCCACGATCCATAATATCCGCAGCAAGCTCTGGTGGAGTTTTTTCCAATGTATTTTTCACTGAATCAACAATCATATAAACCGTGTCTTTTAGGAACTTCGGCAATTTCCTCAGCCGTAATCTCAATTGTTTTCGGTAATCCTGTTAATAAGTCACGTCCACGAATATCCATGTTTTCCACTCCATCAGGAGAACCTGCTGAACCAATTTCTACTTTGATCGCTTCAGCCGTACGATCACCAATCATTAAATTATATGTTTTGCGAATGTATGTAGTAATAGCCTCATCCATTTCATCACCGGCAACACGAATTGATTGACTTGTCACAATTCCACCTAGTGAAATAATGGCTACTTCCGTCGTTCCTCCACCAATATCAACAACCATACTTCCTGTTGGTTCCCAAACAGGAAGATTTGCACCGATCGCAGCAGCAAATGGCTCTTCTATTGTATAAGCATCACGGGCACCTGCTTGTCTTGTTGCATCAATAACAGCTCTTTCCTCTACCGCTGTTATACCTGAAGGAACACACACCATAACATAAGGCTTTCTTGAGAAAACACCTTTTGTTTTCGTTGCTTGCTTAATATAATACTTCATCATTGTTGCTGTTGTTTCATAATCCGCAATAACTCCATCCTTCATTGGTCGAAGGGCAACGACATTTCCTGGCGTACGTCCGATCATATTTTTTGCATCATTACCAACGGCAACAATTTGCTTTGTGTCTGTTTGCAGAGCAACTACAGATGGCTCCCGAACAACAATTCCTCTTCCTTTAACAAACACAAGTGTGTTTGCAGTCCCCAAATCTATTCCAAGGTCTCTTGTACCAATACCGAACATAGGGTGTATCTTCCTTTCTGAAACGAAATATGCTTTTGCTTATTTTTATGAAAATTGACAGAATGCAACTTTCTTCTTTTTGAGGTTAGCTTGCTCGTTACTAACAAGTGAGTTCTTTTTCGTAACTTTTCTTCATCTTCCATAAAAACATGAGCTTTTTTGGTGACCCTAAAAAACCCATAAGACTTATTATATCGTAATTGCTCAAAAAAAAAGTATTACATGTAGCCTTTTTCTTTCAGACTAACAAATTTTTGTTCACCAATGATAAGATGGTCCAAAAGTTCTATGCCTAACACCTTTCCACATTCTGATAATCTTTTTGTTACCTCAATGTCTTCTCTACTCGGTGACGGGTCGCCGGAAGGATGATTATGAACACATATTAAAGAAGCTGCAGATCTTTTTAAAGCTTCCTTAAAAACCTCCCTCGGATGTACAATCGATGCGTTCAGACTGCCGATAAACACGGTTTGTTTATGAAGCACTTGATTTTTTGTATTCAAGTAGAGACAAACAAAGTGTTCTTGACTCAAAAAGCGCATTTCTTCCATCACATAATTTGCACCATCTTGCGGAGAGCGTATAACATAACGATCTTCATAGGTTAAACGGTTGAATCTGCGACCAAGTTCAAGAGCAGCTAGTATTTGGACTGCCTTAGCCGTTCCAATCCCTGAGATTGTCGTGATCTCCTCAACAGATGCATCTTTTAACATTCTTAAGCCTTCAAAATGCTTTAACAGTTTTTGTGACAAATCTAGTACAGATTCTTTCTTTGTGCCTGTTCGCAACAAAATGGCTAATAATTCCTGATTAGAAAGTTTATCAGGACCTTCGTTTAACAAGCGTTCTCGTGGTCGTTCATCTTGAGGGAAATCCCGGATTTTAAAAGTTGATGTTTCCATTTATCCTCCTTCATTTCCCTTTCTGCTCTGTTCATTCTTTTCTCTATGTGTAATAGAATGTTTCCTTTGTTACCTTTTTATGCCACAAAATGATTTACATTTTTCCTCTTACCATGTGAACCCCGCTGTAACAAGCTCTCTTTTTGTTCTAGCAATCGGCAGACCAACTACTGAAAAATAATCACCATGTATTTCCTTTACAAGCAATGATCCATACCCTTGAATACCGTATGCACCTGCTTTGTCCATTGGCTCACCTGTTTGAACATATTCATCAATTTCCTTATCTGTTAAAGAATAAAACGTTACGCTCGTTTTTTCATAAAAGGAATGCACATCATCGTTATTTATAAGACATACTCCTGTATACACCTCATGTGTTTTTCCTGAAAGCATTTTAAGCATTTGCACGGCTTCAGCGAAGTCCTTAGGCTTACCTAGCATTTTTCCTTCATAAACAACAAGCGTGTCTGATCCAATAACAAAAGCATTTGAAACATTTTCGGCTACACTTTTGGCTTTTTGCTCAGCCAATGATTGAACCATTTCGGCAGGACTGAGCTTCTCGTCAACAACCTCCTCCACCTCACTGGCGATCACTTCAAAAGGAAGTTGGAGAAGCTCTAGAAGTTCTTTTCTACGGGGAGAAGCTGAAGCTAAAATGAGGTTTTTTTTCATGTCAAAACATCCTTTCTTCGTTTCAGATTAGAAGATACTTCTATATCTTACCAAAGGATTTTTTTAGGACAATTTTGTAATATTAAATTTTAAAGTGTCGAATTTTAGTGATTGCTCAAATGCCAAGTTGTAAAAAAAAGACTGATAAAAGAGTAAAAATATCTTTTATCAGTCTCTTATTCTACGATTGTAAGCTTGCAACAACCTCTAAAATTGCTTGCTGAGCTTCCCAGCCTTTATTAGCTTTAACATTTACAGCAGCTTCTGAGAGCTTGCTAAGTAAAGACTTTTCAGTGTCGTTCGCAGTTTCAATTTCTTTTAATTGTGACTCAATAGCTGATACTTCATCTTGATTCACACTTTGTCCATTTGTTGCTTGAGAAGCTAGTGAAGATAAAGTAACAATTGAGCTTACCCACTTATCAGGGGTCTTTGTAGTTGCAATGGAAAGGGATAATTGCTTTCCTCCCCAAAAATCATTAAATGAGTTCTGTTTATACAGATTGTTTAAGGCTTCTGTTTCGGCTTTCTCTTTCCCAATACCAGCTAAAACAGTGAAAGATCCATCTGTCTCAATCACTGTAGAAGCCAACCCTTTATTTTTTATAGTAGACGAAACTGTATCTGCTCCCTCTTTCGTTGAAAAGATTCCACCTTGTACAACGTAAAGCTGGAGAGTTGCTGGAGAGGTTGAAGCTGCTGCTGGCTCCTCTGTATTACCACCCTCGGTTGAATCTGCATCAGGTGTGTCATTTGTGACAACCGTAGGAACAGACGCATCTGGCATATCTTTATTAGATAAAAAGTTTAATGCAATATAACCAAATCCAACTCCTAGAAAAATAGCCATAAGAATCACTGTGAACATTTGTTTTAAAGGAAAAGTGGCAAAATTACTTTTGCTTTTTGTTTTTTTCGAATAAACAAAAGGGGTAACTGTTGAATTTGATAAAATTTTCTTTTTCTTAGGAGTCACTACCTTAGGATCATCTTCAAAAACACTGTCATCTTCATCAGGCAAAAGCCAAGGAAAATCTTCTTCTTCTTTTTTAGCAGAAGCCATTTCTTTTTCAGCCTGCAGCTTCTCTTCCCATGACGATATTTGATATTCTTCGTTTTTTGATTCTTTTTCTGACACAGGACGATCTTTACCATTTATTTTGATTTTTACTGTGTCTGAGGTCTGCTTGTCCATATGCCTACCACCCTTCTTTGAAAACACGACCACTCATAATGATCTAATGCTAACAGAAGGATAAAAAAAGAACAAGACATTTGTCGTCTCATCCTTAATTTTTTTCGTCATTTTTTTTAACAGGCTATGATCGATCTTCGTCTTCTTCTTCAATCGCATTTGTAAAAGGATTTTGTTTATCACTTGGCTCAGGCGTAAAAATTGGTGGTAGCTGTTCTCGTAACTCTTCCAAACTAGGTAAATAAAACGTCGAAATCACAACATTGTATTCATAATCTGTTTCTTCACTATCTTCAAGCAGATGAACGAATTCAGGATTTCCTTCTACTGAAACAGATTCAATTTGTGTAATTCTTCTCGAGTTTTCTAGAACACCTATAAAATCTTCTAATTCATAATAGCTCGGAGATGTTACGGTTAACTCAACCGTTAATTTTTCTAATCCTTCCGGCATAGGCTCAGTTTTTACTTCTTTGGATGTTACTTCAGAATTTTCTTTTTCTGCATCAGGATCTAATTTTTCTTCATAAGCTTCGACAAGCTCATCGCCTTCTTCTTCAGCAGTAACCTCTTCACCTTCTTGAAAAGTTAATGACGTAATCATACTGTTAGAAATTGTCTCCGCTTTTTCTAAGTCTAGAAGAAATTGCTCTTCAAAAGGACTAACAGGAAGAATTTTTTGTAATTCTACTGCAGAAAGCATTGCTTCATTACTACTTGAACCTGTACTAGCCTTTTGCAAAGTTTGAATAAGTGTATTCTCCGTTTCAATTTGACTTTGCAGACTGTCTATTTGTTGAGTTTTTGGTTTTATTAATAGTAAATAAGAAAAATAAACAACAAGAGAAGATAGAACAAGTGTAAGGACGATGATTATTGTATGTTTTTTTCTCCATTCAATCATTCTTCACTGTCCTCCTCTTTAAAAGCCTTTAGGGCAGCTCTGTCAATAAGCAGTTTATACCCGGCTAGATATCGCGGAACAGAATCTTCTGCTGCTACATCAATTGGTACTGTTTCTACTGTTAGTAATTTCACTTCTTCCAATAAGTCAGATTCTTTAAGTCTTTTTAAATAATAGGCCGTTTCACTAGATGACTCAAACTGAACAATCAATTCTAGTGAAGAGCTATCCAAGTAATCCATTTGATAGAAATATCCCTTTTCAGGTAGCTGTTTTGTTAGTTCATTTAATAAAGGAACAAAATCTACTGGATATTCTTCAGACCATTGAATAGCCTTTTCCAAATCTGATACGGCATCGGAATCAGTACTTTGACTTGCTTGCTGCTGCAGAACAGTTGTCTGCTGCTGAGCTGTATCATATTCTTGTTCTAATTGAGCTATTTGTTCATTTTTTTGTTCAGTAATGAAAAAATAGTCAACGTTGCACCAAGTAAGATGATTGCCACAATTAAAATAAAGAAGATGTTGGTGTAGTTTCGTTGCTGTTTTTGTGGGAGTAAATTAATTTCCGCTAACATGATGATTTACACCTCTTTTAATGCTAATCCAAGCACAGTATGAAACTTAGCGGGAACAGCTATGTTTTTATGTGTGTATACACGATCTTTGAAAAGAGTAATAGTAATGGATGTTCCCAGTTCTTTTAAATCTTTCTGTAATTCATGTATATACGGGTTATCACCTAATAATTCAATATGTGATATTTGGTGGTCTCCTTGATGAAGACTAAAACGATAGAAATTGATGATTTTTTCAATTTCTTTCACTACATCCCGAAATTGAAGAGCAAGCTCTTCAGGTTCTTTACATTCATATTGATAGTATAATTGCGTTTCCGGCTCAAGTTTGTACGACCATTTTTTCAACATTCCCTCTAACGGTAAATGACGTGTAAAAATCGGCTTACAATCTTCAAAAATACTAAAGTTTACCGAGTCAAGTTTTACTTCCACTAGCAATGTGTTATCTTTACTTTTCACATGCTGTTTGTTATAAAGCAATCTGTAGTTAGAAAGTGCCGATAAATCTGCAGCAGTTGCTTCTAGCTTCAAATCATCAAGTAGCTCTGTGTATTGCTTAATCATAGCCTCTGGTGCTGCAAACAGAAGAATTTCCTTTTCAGTCTCAGTTTCTTGCAAAGGCACAAAGTCAAATACAGGCTCTTCAAATGGAAGATGAATGTTGTTTCCAAGCTCTAAATAAAGATAACCCTTGATTTCATCATCCTTCAAATCTGCCGGCACCTTAACTTTACGTACACTGACGAAAGCATCAGGAGTAATAAATCGTACCTGTTTGCGTTTTATTCCCCATTCACTCATACACTGATCCAAAATCATCGCAAGCTTATCAGCATCCTTAATCTGCCCGTCAACAACAATTCCTTCAGGTAAATACGTTTCAACAAAATGGTTCACTACAAGTGGATCTATGCTTTTAAGTTCAAGCAATTGAATGGAGTAATTTGTTATATATAAGTTAATAGAATGTTTATTTTGTCTAAATAAAGGAAGAGCCATTATAAAAACCCCTTCTTAATATAAGTAAGAAAAGAATGTAAGCATGTATAGCGAGATAAGTTCAGAACCAAAGAAATATGCCACCAAAGCACCGATAACTAGAAATGGACCAAAAGGGAATGGTTTGCCCTTTTTCACACTACCTGTCAGCATTCCAGCTACTCCTACTATGGTACCAACTAATGTGGCGATAAAAAAGGTTAGGAGCACAAGTTTCCAGCCAAGCACAACACCAAAAACAGCTAAAAGCTTCATATCTCCGCCACCCATACCTCCTCGACTGACCAAAATAATAACGAGAGGTACAAGAATCCCCACAATTAGACCCGCGATTGGATCCCACCATGGTTCAGTACGTATGAACATTCTTTCAATAAAAAATAAAACAAGAAAAAACAAATTCACCTTATCAGGAATAATCATATATTTCAAATCTGATACGGTAACAATCGTGCAAAGTGAAATAAGTGACCATGCTATAATCAATTCTTTTGACCATCCCACCAAAAGCGGTGAAATCGTAAAAAGAATCGCTGTTAGTAGTTCCATTGATGGATATAATGGTGAAATAGAAGTTTTGCAGTTTTTGCATTTGCCCATTTGGAGTACGTATGACAGTATTGGGATTAGTTCGCTTGGTGATAGTTTTTTGTCACATACAGGGCAGGCTGAGCTTGGGTATGCGATGGATTTTTTTAGTGGGACACGGAGTCCGACTACATTGAAAAAGGAGCCTAGTGTTGCGCCTAGTATGAAGATGTAGGTGTGTAAGGTAATTATTAACATAACTGCGCCCCTCATCAAATAAATAAGAATACCAAGAAAGTCCCCAAACGAGGACTTTCAATGTAATAAACGATACCATGGATTATGGATTTTTAATATTAGTTCTTGCAAGCGCACTAGTTTCTGTTTTTCCGTCCAGGTACTCTACTGCGTTTTCTGTTGCATTGCTCTTTAGAATTACAAAGTATTGATAATTATTTCCACTTCTTTGAACTTTAACCTGAGTAGCATCATCACCATAGTTTGAACCATCGCCACTTGGGTTTTGAATATTCTCAATATGCCCCTTTGAAATTAATTCGCTAAGTTTTACCGTTTTTGAATCTCCATCAGCAATTTTTACATTTTCAGTTGTTACGTATAATCTCGCTGCATTTGAAATCTGTTCCGCATTCGCTATATGGGCATCGATTCTAGAATTATTGATTAATCCACCAATCGCCGGAATCGCAATCGCAGCAATAATCCCTAAGATTACAACTACTGCTAATAGCTCGATTAACGTCAATCCGCGCTCATTTTTCATAAGTTTTTTTAACATTTCTTTTCCTCCTAAAAGCTTAGTTCTAATTCCCTAAATCTATGTTAATTATACATCAATAGTTTAGGTAGTGAATATAAAAATATTGTAAATTTACATCTGCACATGGTTAAATATGTCAAACATTGGAACAATAATAGCTATGACAATCGTACCAACTATTCCTGCTAATAGAACGATCATTAACGGCTCAATTAGTGACTTTAGTCGATCTGTACTATTTTCTACTTCTTCTTCATAAAAGTCCGCGACTTTTCCAAGCATTTCATCTAGTGAACCAGTTTCTTCTCCAATGGCGATCATTTGAGTAACAAGTGGTGGAAATGCCCAGTGCTTTTTCATTGGTTCAGTTAATGACAAACCATTTTCCAAGGAAACACGAGAATTGGCAATCACCTTTGCCACGACTTCGTTTTCAACGATTTTCTCAACAATGGCTAAAGACTGAAGAATCGGCACAGAGCTTGAAAATAACGAACTGAGTGTTCTTGTCATTCTTGCTAATACAGCTTTTTGAATCATGCTTCCAAAAATCGGCATACGAAGGGCAACAACATCTAAATAATACTTTGTCTGCTTATTTTTACGTAACACATAAAAAGTAGAAAAAACAGCAACAAAAAACAGGATAACAATATACCAATACTCTTGCATAAAAATACTAGAGTTTAAGACAAACAATGTGATAGCTGGTAACTGTGCTCCAAATCCTTCAAACATCGAAACAAAGGTAGGAACAACAGAAACTAGCAAAAAGATTACAACAACAACAGCAACAATCGCAACCGCCATTGGATAGGCCAAAGCAGATTGAATCTTTTGCTTTGTTCGATGCTGTTTTTCATATTGAATAGCAAGCCTGTCCAGTGTTTCTTCCATACTACCGCTTGCTTCACCTGCTTTAATCATATTCACAAACATCGAAGAAAAGATCCGTTTATGCTTTGCTGCTGCAACAGATAAGGCTTGTCCCGATTTTAAATCATCCTCCATTTGCTCTAATGCTTTTCGTAACGGCTTACTGCTAGTTTGCTTAGCTAAGATATTTGTTGCATCAACTATTGTCACACCAGCTCGTAACAACGTAGAAAATTGCCTAAGATAAACAACAAATTCCTGAAGCTTAACAGGATTACCAATCGCTATATCCTTTGTTAGCAGTGTTTCTGGAATTTCTTCAATATTTGTAATTCTTATTCCTAGTTCACTCAGTTTCAGAACAGCTTCTCGCTTAGAATTAGCAGTAACTTTTCCAGACTTTTTACCTGAACGGTCACGACCTTCGTATTTAAACTTTGCCATTAGTCTGTCGTCCCTTGTTTGTATGGTAAGGCTGCTTCAGAAGAAATAACGCCTGCTTTTACATACTCTGAAAGAGAGCTTTCAAAGGTTTGCATTCCTTGTGCCCTACTTGTTTGAATCACGCTCGGAATTTGGTATGTTTTTTCATTACGTATTAAGCTGGCAACTGCCGAATTATTCAATAGGATTTCTGTAACAGCACGGCGCCCTGATTTATCAACCGTAGGGAAAAGTCTTTGTGAAATAACCCCAATTAACACCGAAGCTAGCTGAAGTCGAATTTGTGGCTGCTGATTAGCCGGAAACACATCAATAATCCGATCAACCGTTGATGCAGCAGACGACGTGTGAAGAGTTCCTAGAACAAGGTGCCCTGTTTCGGCTGCCGTTATCGCTGTGTGAATCGTTTCTAAATCACGAAGCTCTCCAACTAAGATTACATCCGGATCTTGTCTTAGTGCTGCTTTTAATCCTGATGCAAAGCTACCTGTATCAAAACCAACTTCACGTTGATCAACAATGCATTTTTGATGTTTATGCAAATATTCAATCGGATCCTCAAGTGTAATAACATGGCGCTTCATCGTTTGATTCATAAAGGAAATCATCGACGCAAGTGTTGTTGATTTTCCACTGCCGGTTGGGCCAGTTACTAAGATAAGTCCATGAGGCTTTTCCACAATTGATTTTAAAATCGATGGCAACTGTAAATCGTCTATTGATGGAATATTTCTTGGAACAATTCGTACAGCTAAGGAAATACAAGAACGCTGGCGAAACGCATTAACACGAAAGCGAGATACACCCGGTATTCCGTAAGAAAAATCAAGCTCTCCTTTTTCTTCAAACAATGACCATTTTGCTGAAGAAATCATTGCCTTTGCCATTTCTTCTGTATCAGCAGGCATTAACATGTTTTCGCCAATTCGAACTAACTCGCCATTAATTCTCATAACAGGAGGTACACCAACTGACAAATGAATGTCTGAAGCTTGCTTTTCAAAAGCAAGCTTTAATATAGAGTCAATTTTTGCTTTCAATGTTTTCACCTACTCCGCTACAGTTACACGTAATATTTCTTCTGTTGTTGTTAATCCTTGCTTTACCTTAAGCAGGCCATCATCAATTAAAAAGATTGTTTTATTTTTTATCGCAAGATCACGGAGCTTTGAAAATGGTTCATTATTCATGATCACTCGCTTCATTTCATCACTCAACATAAGAAGCTCGTGGATGGCTAATCTTCCTTTATAACCTGTCATATTACAAGTTCCACAGCCTCTGCCTCTTACAACTTTATCAATGGATAAGCCTCTTTTAGCAAAAATCTCGATTTCTCGTTGTGTAGGAGCTTGTTCTGAAGCACAATCACGGCATACTTTACGAACAAGTCGTTGAGCCACAACACCAGTTAAAGAAGATGCCACTAAAAATGGTTCTACTCCCATATCAACCAAGCGTGTAATGGTACCTAATGAATCATTTGTATGAAGTGTGCTTAACACTAAATGTCCTGTTAATGATGCACGTACTGCAACATCAGCTGTTTCACGGTCACGAATTTCCCCAACCATAATAATATTAGGATCTTGACGAAGAATGGATCGCAATCCTTTTGCGAATGTCATTCCAACATTTGCATTGACTTGAATTTGATTGATTCCTTCAAGCTGATACTCAACTGGATCTTCAATCGTAATAATATTTACTTCCTCTGAATTCAAATGGTTTAACGCTGCATACAAAGTGGAAGATTTCCCAGAACCTGTTGGACCTGTAATTAACATAATCCCCGTAGGATTTTCTATTAATGTTTTGAATCTTTTTAAATTTAAGCTATTAAAACCGAGCTTGTTTAAATCATTTAAGGTACTGCCCAAATCTAAAATACGCATAACAATCTTTTCACCGTAAATTGTCGGAAGTGTTGAAACACGAAGATCGATTGGATGAAATTCGATATGCATTTTGATTCGACCATCCTGTGGAACTCGATGCTCGGTAATATCTAAATTTGCCATGATTTTCAGACGGGCAACTAAAACGCTTTGCATATGCTTTGGAAATGTTCGTTCATTTTTTAGAACACCGTCAACACGAAAGCGAATTAACACTTTTGTTTCTTGAGGGTCAATATGAATATCACTGGCTTTTTGTTGAACAGCGTTTTGAAGAATTTGATTAACAAGTCTAACAACAGGTGAATCATCACTTGTGATTTTTTCTTCCTGAACCTCATCTTGAACAGTTAATTGGTTCATAATATCTGACATGCTGTCATCGATTTCATAGTACTTATTGATTGCTCTTAAAATATCATCTTTTGAGGCAATAGCTGTTTCAATTTGAAATCCTGTTGCAAGACGAAGATCATCAATCGCATAGAAATCCATCGGATCTGCCATCGCAACAAAAAGCTTATCTCCCTCAACTTTGATTGGAATTAATAAATTTCGCTTAGCCATTTCTTTTGATACAAGCTTAATTAATTTTTGATCAAACGGAAAACGATACAAGCTTACATGCGGAATTCCTAACTGAAATTCTAGAACCTCAATTAATTGCTGCTCTGTAATAAAGCCTCTTTCAAGTAAGGCATCCCCTAATCGCTGCCCCTTTTGTTTTTCTGCTAGAGCCGATTGTAGTTGTTCTTCTGTTATAAGTCCTGAATCTAGTAATAAGTCTCCCAATCTTTTTCTAGTATCGTTCATCCATAATCCCTTTCTTTAATTAAGATTATTTTTCAATCGCATTTTTTGAAGGAGTTTCCCAAATACCTTCACTGTCAGGTTTCACTTCATCCTCAGCTGTATCGCTATTTTCATTGTCTTCTTCAGAAGATGCTTCGTTTACTGTTGTTTCCTGCTCCGCATTTTCTGTCTCTTCAGTGATTACTTCGTTAGTAGATTGATTATTTAGCAATCTATTAATTAAACCCGTTTCGATTATTTTATGAGTAGGAGGATAAAAATCTTCTGCAATTTCCTCAGAATCAACAAGAGCTCCCTCTAGATCAAACACCTCGCGAGTAATCTTAACAGATAAACCATCTTTACCTTCTTGAATGACCTTTTCTTGACCTTCTTCTAGTAAACTAGTATATCGAATAATAGATTTTGGTTTATAAGATGTTTTTTCCTCTAAATTTATCTTATAGCTGTATAAAAAAGGTGCCCCATTTATTCTTACAAATAGCCCAGCATTTGTTAACTCTAAAGAAATCGTATATTCCGATTGATTCGGGTTATACCATTTTAAATCAGACTTATCCTTTATAATATTTGCCTCATACCCAAGTTCAATTGTTCCTGGCAACTCATGACCTGTATGGCGTTCAACAATGACAAAGTTGGATGATAGGAATGTTTTATAAAGTGCTGATGAAACAACATTTAAACCTTCTTGTGGAAGATTTTCTGATTTCTTTGTAAGTTCTAGTAATGAAACTTGTGATTGAGCTGGTACGATGATGGTACCAATTGAATCAACTACTTTTTGTACCATAGCATAATCAAATGATGTTGAAATGAAATTTTCTGCTGCTACGGTATTTAAGTCGCTTTTTACATATGCATCAATTGAGAAAAATTGATTTTCTGTTTGCATCTTTCTCACAGCATCTAAGATCACTGCTTGGAGCTGCTCATGATCTATTGTTTCGTATCGCTCATTAAGCAGGGTTTTTAGTTGTTCTTCATAAACATTTTGATTAACAGAGACAATCAAGTTATTACTCTCTCCACTTGTGATCGAGTCAACTGTTGCTGGAAAATCCAAGTTAAAAAAGTCCTGATCTATAACTGTATTTTCCTCATTAATTGAGAGCTGCAAATATTCACCTTGAAACCATGTTGATACTTGCTGATTCAGTTCATCTACAGCCTGCTCTTTTGTCATATTTTCTATATTGACAGAACCAATTAAAGTCCCTGGCTCAAAAGTTCCTTTTGACAGAAATGCATCATAAGCCTTCACACCCATTTGTGAAAAACTAATCAAATAAACAGTGGAAATAAGTAATACTAAATATATTTTCAACCCTCTGTTTAAGTTCAAAATTGGTTGCTCCTTTTTTACATTTCAGTATTCATAGACAGTTCAACGAATGTACTTGGGCCATCATTTTGGGCCTTTTGAATATCATCAATTGACAATACTGTACCACTTTCAATAAGTAACTGTTGATTCGATCCATAAATATCTTTAATGACTCTTTTTCCTTCTAGTAACTGAATTTGTTTTTCCTTAATCACATCAATTTGTTCATTATCCAGATCCTCAAATTGATCTTCCTTTTGTACTGGAGATAGATCTTCTAATAATTCTTCTACCGTATTATTTTGTTTTTCTGTTGAAACTTCCTCTTCAACAAGCTGCTTTGCAGACTCCAGTAATGCTGCAGCAGCATCTTCACTTACAACTAATATATCTTTTCCGAACGTTAAAACATTTTCAGACTTTACATAAACATCTTTATTATTCACAAACAAGTGAAGACCGATAATAACACCAGTTTCTTCATTAACATAATACTCTTTGGCTTCTCCAAGTAATTGACCTTTTCGAGTAATAACACGAGTATCGGTAATTTTAATTCGCTTATTAACAAGCTGATTCGCGATTGGAATTTCATTAAGGTCAATAATGGCGTTATCTGAATCGATTGTAACAGCAAACTCACCAATCCCAATTACTTTACTAAATGGAATAGCCTTTACACTTACTTGCCAGTCATCATGTTCAACAGTTAAAAAATCAACCGTCCCTTTTTCAGGATTCACAACAAGTGATTTTACATTGCCAAGCTCTACCCCAGCTGTAATACTAATAATTGGTAAACCTACGATTTCACTACTTTTTTTCATCTGTGTCACACACCTATTCTCTATTTTTGCTATTTATTTAAAGAACTTATCCACGTTAACTGTTCAAGTAGAACAGGGTATTGGTTTAATTTTTGCTTCATATCTTCAAGTAATACATGATATTCAGTTTCTTTATTTTTTTCAAAATAATGCTGTAAAAGCTCTTTTGCAAATAAGTAATAATCTTTTTCAGTTGATGCCTCAGAAACAGCTTTTTGAAGAACATTTTCATATTCAAGATTAGAAAGATTGTTCTTATAGTAATGAAGTTGTTCTAGCAACATATTTAGAACGTTATTTGATAACTGATGATGGTTCTTTGGTTCTTCTACTTCAGGAGGAAGTTGCTGAACATTAGTTTCTTCTTCGAGCAGATGATCTTGTTCAAAGATGTCAGCTATCTCACTCTCTTCTTCAACATTATGCTGCGCAACAGATTTTTGTTTTTCGGATCCTTCGGTGACTTCAAACATATCCTGATCCTCAGTATAAAGCCTCTCTTCGTCTTCTTCCATTTCTGAAGCCGATCCTCTCTCTTCATCATTCATTAACGTTTCAAACAAATCGTTCATTTCGGAGTATGGCTCTGAGTCTTGATGCTCATCTCCATTTTCTTCGATTTCATTTTGGATTCCACTGATTTCATCGAATTCATCATTTTTTAGGTCGACCACATCTCGACCCTCAAAAAGCTCAAGTAAAAAGTCATCACCTAAATCAGTTTCCACCTTATCTTTAGAAGGTGCTTCCTGCTCATCATTTTCTTTAGAAATAGCAACCTCTTCTAGTGTCTTAGATTCAGGTTGTTCATCGTTTTGACTTGCATCTAATTGATCAAAAAATTCCTCAAGAAAATCTTGTTCACTTTCATTTTCTGATGTTTGCGGTTCGAATTCTAAAATCACATCATTTGGTTCTAATTCACTATCAGAAGGTGTGACTTCTATCTCCTCTTCAGTTATGCTCTTAGACAGAGATTCATCACTTTCTTCTTGAAGATCTACCTTTTCTTCCCTAGAAACAAATAACTCATCATGACTAAATTCATCTGTGTTTTCTCCATGTTCCAATTGAAAAAGAGCCTCCCTTTTATTCAATAAATAACCTACTGCTACTAGAAGAACTAAGATAGCTGGGACTGCTTGCCATATAGGCATTAATTGAATGGTGAAGGAAAAAAGCGCAGCACATAGTAAAGCTACACCTGCTAATACCATCTTACCGGTTTTATGTAACCCGAACGGAATAAAAAACAGAATTGGCACCAAAAGGATAAAACCAATTACTAACATTAAATATACCTTCAAACTATCACCCCATTTAGTGATTAAGTAATTTTTCCTATATTTCTATCATTTATCCATGTATTTAACTAAAAAAAGACAAAAATCGACTATAACTTATTGTATAATAAAGTCGACCTATTTGAAAGAAGGGATTGGAATGAAATTCAAATTGGCAAAACTTTTCACCTATAACAAAGGTTTTACATTAATTGAAGTATTATTGTCTATTGTTATTTTTAGTATTTTAACTCTAGGTATGCTAGCACTTTTTTCACAGGCCATGACCTACACACAAAAAAGTGAAAATGATACTTTAGGAGTATACGCAGCAAGAAATACGTTGAACTTCATGGAACAACAGAGTTTTGAGATGATAAAAAAAGAATATGTAGATGATTTAACCGATGAAGGAGAAGGGTCAACAGCTACCCTCACAAATGAAGTTTGCCATATCTGGTTTAACGGTGAAAGCGAAGAATTAAAACAGAGAAGAGAAAGATGTTTGATTACATTTAATCCCAGCCTGAATAACCGACAACTAAATATAAGTGTAGAACTTAAAAAACATACCGATTCTTCACTTCAAACTTCATTAATTCCGATGGAAATTTTGGTTGTGTGGGATGAAGAAAATGAATCAAGGTTAGAGGGGTTTATCACAAATGAAAAACTTCGTTAAGGCTTTTAATAATGAAAAAGGTGTGTCCCTACTAGAAGTAATTGCCACAATCTTGATCTCATCAATTATTTTGGTTGTTGTATATAACGTATTTATTATGGGAGTTAAAGTTTACGAAAAAGTAGGAGTCGAAATGCAGCTGCGAGACGAAGCAGATCATATTGTTGCTTCTATTCTTAAAGAATTGTATGAAACACCGATTGATTCGGTTAAACCTTGTGATGGAATTGAAAATTGTATAACCATTCGTCATGATAAAAAATTAAAAGCAAATGAACAATTTCCTTCAGTTATTGATGAAACAAAACTAGATGCTGCGGAAGAAATTGATATTACCTTAGAAGACAACGAAGTAAGATTAACTGCACGTGTTGGGACATCCGATCCAACTACAACCAACCTTCTTAATGAAAAATATGAACTCCTTCTTGGGAATGAAATGGATGAAAAAGAACGATCACGAATAGCTATTATTGATTGTATTGATGAAGATAACAATGATACAACATGTGAAAAAGGACTTATTGAAATTTATCTTCATCTTCAGGACAAAGATTTTACAGAAGATGACCTCATCTCTGCCGATCCAATTAAGCTTGAAAGTAAATTTGGTTTTTAACCGTTGGAGGTGTTACAGCTTTGAAAAATGAAAAAGGACAAGCACTTATTACGGTCCTTCTCGTCTCCTTAATCTTTACGGTGCTAGGGTTAACAATTGTCGCAGCCTCTATTAATAGTAACCAGAGAACAGGCGTCCGAATCGATGATATAGAGTTAACTGCAGAAGCAACACGAACACTTAATGAAGCTATTGCCATATTCAGTAGTAAAGTTTATAACGACATCGATTTGTCTGAACCAAATTTACTGAACGGTGATTTAGACAACAAACTTTTAGCTAAAATAAAGGCTGAACTTGAAGACAAATATTCCACAAATCTTCTTATTGAAGATATTACCGCGACTAAAGATTATGGTTCAATTGACAGAACAAAATATCTTACACGTATTTTTCGCTTTTCTTACACGAATCAAAATACAGACGGCGCAGAAATCACGAAAACCGTATCAAGAGTTGTTTACTTAGCACCGACTCCTAGCTTCTTAAAATACGCGATCGGTTCAGGACCCGAGGGTGAAGTTTACCTTAATGGGTTTGCTGAAATTGTTGGAGATTTATTTGGTGGAACAATTTATACAGATGATAAGGCATTGTTCACTGATTTATATGGGCGGAGAAATACCGAAACACTGCTGCCACGTATATTGCCGTCTTCTGAAAATATTGGAGGGAGTGTGTTCTACCGAAATGAAAAGGAAAATTCATTAACTCTTTCAGAAGACGTAGACAAATATTTTGATGAGCCAAAACCAACAATTGTAAAAGATACTGCAGATTTTATTAATGTAAATTTCGAAAATACATTAGCTCAAATATTTAATGAAATTACTGGTAGTAACAATTTTGTAGGCAGTGATTTCACTTCAAGTTTCTCCATCTCAAATGTGGTAGATGAACTTTCACAAGATTCATCTGTTGAAGAAATTGATTACTGTGAAGAAACCTCACCAATAGGAGCGCAAACTGCTAAAGCATATATCTATAACTCAAATATTATACAAGGTGATAACTGTAATCCATTTCTTAAAAATAGCTGGTTTATTATAAATGGGGACCTTCAAATTCCAAAAGACACTGAAATACCAGGGAATATTATTGTAACAGGAGATTTAATTATACAAGGAAATGAATTTGATAATACTCTTTCTAATAATGAGACAGAAACCGAAGAAGATGACAACATTTACTTTAATTCCACCATCTATGTTATGGGAAAAACGAGTATAACGAATACAAATATTAAACGGCTAAATAGTGATCCTAGTTCAAAACTCATTTTGCTTACGAAAGGTAAATTATCTATTTATCGTATCAATGAATTTAGCAGCAGTAAAAACATTGAGCCTTTGGATGCCTTTTTTTATACCGACACAGAGGCTGAATTATATGGGGTTGCGTCACTTTTTGAGATTAATGGTGGTTTATTTGCTAATAAGAAGTTAACAGTAAATGCTATAAGACAAAATTCTTTTTCCATCAGAACTGACGATATAAAGAGCGTTATTGAGCCTGTAACAGTACAAAAAAGTAATGACTCTAGATTTTACGTAGAGCATGACAGGTCTGTTTTGTTGGACCCTAACAGATTAAATTCATTGCCAAGAGTTGATCGATATCAATTATTATACGATCAAGTTATTGTGAAGAATGGAAGCGTAAATAACTAAAAGGGAGATTCATAGAGAATCTCCCTTTTTTAATTACCATTTAAGTTCTGTGTCACCCGAATCGCCACCAGTTTCAGGGTCATCATCATAATCTGAACCATCATCTTGGTCTTGGTCGTCATCTCCATTATCTCCACCGTCGTTAGAATCACTGTTTCGTGTAACAATAACCTTCATAAAATCATAAATACTTGTATTTTCGTCAGCAATTGCTTTAATGTCTGAATAACCTATATCTCTACCTGTTACATACCACTCGTTACCTATTTTAGAAATAGTAATTGGCCCATAATTGTTAGCTGTTACATTTCCAATCAATTTATTTGTAGCATCTGAAGGAACAAAACGAAGGTAGTCTTCTACTTTAAATCGTTCACCAACAGTAATTGCTTTTTCTTTTTCAATAAATGAAATACTACTTAAAGGAATAGTAGGCACTTTCACTTCAATACTATAAGGAATACCTCTTCTTGCAATAGTTCCTGAATTATAAAGAACATCAAATGAGAAATTATATGTCCCTGGTGCTGTAAATGTTACTGGCAGCTCATAACGGAGAGATGAATCTCCCGCATTAGGTGGGTTGGGGTTATACTTAATATCCCTTAAGTTCATAATAACAGCGTCATCTACTACAGATACTGAATCATTTTCTTGAACCATTGCACCAGGTGGAATCTTGAATCTTATAAATCCATTTGAAAGTGATGGATACTCAGCAGAAATATTTTTGGATATATCTTCAAACATTTTCACAATATTCTCTGGTGTTGCTCTTTCAGCTTTCCCATCTGAAATGGATGACAATTCTGCTAAATAATTCATATCTAACTTATTTTGTTCACCAAATCCAATGGATAATAACGTCATGTTATTATTTTCAATGTTTTGTGCTTGCTCTAGTCCATGTGCCTTAATGGCATTTGGAACTGAATCATTGTTATATGAATCGATATAATAGCCACCGTTATGTTCGATTACAATATTGTTCCGCCCATTATTGGAATCATAAAGATGTGTTTTAGTTCCATTAATTGTTGTTCTATTTTCAGAGATAATATACGGTGTGCTATCAACGTATACTACACCGCCCCCGTAATATCTCCATTCATCAAACTTTGATTCCCGATAATAGCTGTCTCCACTCCAACTTCTACCCCATTGGTATTTATAGTATTCTTCTAATTTATAATACCTCTTATTTACATTTATCTGTTTTGTAGAGTTTGTCGGTTTACCATCTGTCATAAAAATAATATATTGATCACGGTTTAAGCGGTTAGTTGAGTTTTTCAATATGTTTTGAGCAATAATTAATGCATCAGTGTAATTTGTACCACCTTGTGCTGGGGCATATTTAATTTTATCCATTATTCGATCTGGGTCTGATTGAAGTGTGTTTATTGTATAGTCATAATTTACATTCGAATCAAAAGCAACAATTCCATAACGATCAGAATTGTTTTTATTATTTGCTTTAAATGTATTTACAGCTTTTTGAACAGCTTCCTTTGCTAATTGAAGCTTTGTTTTTCCACCGCTTACTTCCTCAGCCATCGAACCGGATTTATCAAATACGATAACAACATCCATCGGCTTCCGTACATTCGCTGTTGCTGTTCCCCCAGGTATTAAATCAAAGGTAACTGTTGTTGTTACTTTTCCATCATTTCCAATTTCAAGTGATTGCTGTCCGCCCACTGTCGCGTTAATCGAGAGGCCATCAGTAGCTGACGCTTGATTAATAGGTACAAAGGATTGAACTGTTAAAAGAAACACTAAAAATACGAGAAAAAAATACTTGTACATGTGTAACCTCCCACGACATTGTCCTAATACTAAAGTTCTATAAAAGTTAGATAGTTCAATTATACCAGAGAAATCCCTCAAATATAATAGCTTCATATAATTTTTACATTGATACTACAATATTCGACTTTTATTGCGCAGGAAATATTGTTCTACTAGATAGTTAGTAATGAATCCTAGCTAACATAACCAGCCACTCTATTGCGTCCTGCTCGTTTTGCACCTATATACATCGCTCGGTCTGCATGACGTATTAAAGAGAAAGGATCGTCTGCATCATTTGGTGCTGTCGCTACACCAAAACTTGCTGTTACAAAGATAGTTTGTGTTTGATTTACATCATTTAGTGTCGTTTCAATAGTAAATGGTGTATTAGCTATTTTTTGTCTAAGCTTTTCAGCTATAAGCAGACTACCTTCATTCCTATAATCAGGAAGAAGAACAACAAACTCTTCTCCACCGTACCTAGCAACTATTCCATTTGCACCTACAGTCTCAACAATTCTATTAGCCAATTCTATTAAGACCTGATTGCCGGCATGATGTCCATATGTATCATTCACTGCTTTAAAATGATCTAAATCAAATAAAATTACAGAAAGATACCTATTTACCTGACCATTAATTAACTCAAATTCTTCTTTAAGTTTATTTTCTATAAATCGATAATTAAAAAGTCCAGTGAGAGCACAGTGCTCACTTTGTTTTTTGGTTTTTTCATAGTTTCTAGCATTCTCAATGGCAACACCTAGATATGTTGAAAGTAAGTCAATTAGCATGAGCTGAGTTCGATCAAATGCCCGCTTTTTGTTGCTTGCTAAAATAACGATTCCAACCAAATCTTGATTTCTCTTAACAGGTACACCTATAACACTTTCAACAGAATCTGGAAGCTGAGAGGATTTTATATTCACCCATTGTTTACGGGAGTGAAAAAGTACACTCTCCCTAATTCCAAATACATATCCCGATATACCTTTATACGCAGATTTATTCGGTTCCGACTTTAGATGAATTTGTCCTTTTTCAAATTCTTTGATTATTTTCATTCTATCATTATCGTACACATCGATGATATAAGCTGCTTCAACCGATATCATTTTGGTGATTTTTTCAATAAAAACATTTAGAATTTCCTTTTTTTCCAATCTTTCAGTCAACTGATGACCAATTTCACTAGCTCGCTGCAAATATTGATTGATTTGCTTAGTTTTATAATACAGAGTAAGAATAATTGAAAGGATTAAAAGTGGAATACCAATAAACAGAATTGAAGCAATTCCGACTTCTAAATAAAGAAAATATAAAGCTACTCCTATTGGAAAAACAATGATTGAAGTAATGAATTCCCATAAAAAACTTCTTGTAAAAATGGCAAATTTTTCTTTAAACAGAAGTGATTTAATTGCATTTAATAATAATTGATTTGAAAGAAAGATCGTTGCTTCATAAGCAATAATCGCAGATAAAAATTGAGCACTGTATTTAGTTCCATGAGTTCCACCAACTAAATTGAAGACGATTGCACCTATTATTGATATTGAAATAAACAGTAACGAATTAAGAGGTATTCGATACATATCTTTTCTACTTAATCGAAGCTTACTTAAAAGTACAATCAAAGCTACTTGAGTAAAAATAATCTCAACAAACAATCCAAAATAAAGAAAAACAGCTAATGAAACACCTTGAACATAAAACACTGGTGTATCATTGATAATGATTGGCCAGAAAGCAACCAAACACATTAATAAGAGGAAAGAAATAAGATCGAATTCCAGACCTGTTATAGTCGGAGGCGACATTTTATAAGAAATCCATAATAAAAAAGGAAAAGAAATAATCCATATAACCCAAATTAAGAGTTGTCCCTTCTTATTCATCCTCTCGCCTCCTTTACAAAATAAGTATATATTCCTATATTATACTAAATATATAGAATATTTCTAAAAAAATTTAATAGCTTTTCTTTTAAAATTTATAGAGAACTTTTAACTACCCTTTTTACTAACCAAATAGTTCCGAACCTCTGAGATAAAATATAATGAACCAGTTACTATAATTACATCATCCTTTTCACCCTGGTATAATTGAAGCAATTTATCCAACATTTCCTGCCAAGATTCCGAATAACTCTTCTCTATATGTTTACAAGCAGAGTAAAGTTTTTCTGCAGCTTCCGCTCTCGGAAAATCAAAAGTCGTAAAATGCATGGTAGCAGCAATACTACTTAGACGATGAATCATCTCTTCATACTCTTTATCTTTTAATGCACTAAATAAAATATGAACCTGCTTATCCGGGTAATGCCTAGTTGCTGTCTCAATTAGACTCTCAATTCCTTCATGATTATGAGCTCCATCGACAATAACAACGGGATTGTTTTTAACTTGTTCAAACCTGCCCTTCCACATCGCTTTAAAAAGCCCTTTATAAATTTGATCATCTGATACTGTTAACTTGTTATGTTTCCTTAACAAATGTAGAAATTTGAAACAGCTAATGCTGCATTTTTTGTTTGATGCTGACCCCTCATTTGAATTTTAAGATTTTCAAATAAATAGCTATCTGTTTTAACTGTAAACATTTCACCTTGCTCGTAAGTAGAGTGTTCAAGTATATGAATATCAGAACCTACACTTAAAATCTCTGCGTCTAATTGCTTTGCTTTATTCTTTATTACCTGAAGTGCTTCATCTTTTTCTACCGCTGTTAGGACCGGCATATTTTGTTTAATAATGCCTGCCTTTTCAGAAGCGATTTCAGCAATCGTATTCCCTAATATATTCATGTGATCATAACCTACATTAGTAATAATGGATAATATTGGATGGATAATATTAGTCGAATCCAATCGTCCTCCTAATCCTGTTTCTAGCAGCAAAACATCTGGTTGATTTACCTTACCAAAGTATAGGAACATCATTGTTGTAATAATTTCAAATTCAGTTGGTCCACCGAGGTCAGTTTGTTCAATTTTCTCAACGTATGGCTTTACTTCGTTCACGAGATTTAGCATGTCTACATCAGAAATTGGCTCTCCATTTACACTAATCCGCTCATTAAAAGTTTCAATATAAGGTGACGTAAAAGTACCCACATTATAATTTGCTTCCTTTAGCATGTGTAGCATATAAGAGATTGTTGATCCCTTACCATTTGTACCGGCAACATGAATGGTAGGAATGTTCTTTTCAGGATGTCCTAGTTCTTTTAAAAGCCATTCCATCCTTTTTAATCCAGGTTTAACTCCAAATTTTAATCGACCATGGATCCAATCCACAGCATCCTCGTAACGGTTAAACATTGGTATCCTCCCTTTAAAACAAGCCATTTAAAAACTCGGGGGAACTAAAATTAGCACCACCCGAGTTCATCTCTTAACCTTTAGTTCTTGAATTCTGGCTAATACAATATCACGTTTTTCTCGATAATCGTTTTCTTTTGCTTTTTCCTCTTCAATGACTTTCTCAGGTGCTTTCTTTAAGAAGCCTTCATTGCCTAATTTCTTTTGAACGCGTTCTACTTCTTTATCAAGCTTTTCACGTTCTTTTTCAAGGCGTTTAATTTCTTCTTCAATATTAATTAACCCTTCAATTGGTAAAATAATTTCAGCACCTGTAACAACAGCACTCATAGATTTTTCTGTTGAATCAACTTCTGTTGAGATGCTTAGAGAACTTGTATTACAGAATCTTTCAATATAAGCACGGTTGTTTTCAAGCTGTTTTAATACATCTTGATCTTTTGCCTTTATTCTCATTGGAATTTGCTTGCTCATTGGTGTGTTAACCTCTGCACGAATGTTACGAACAGCACGTATCACTTCAACTAATAACTTCATTTCTGTTGCTGCCGCGCGGTCTGTTAATTGTTCATTAACAGTCGGCCAAGCTGCAACTGTAATGGATTCACCTTTATGAGGAAGTGATTGCCAAATTTCTTCTGTAATGAATGGCATAAATGGATGCAGCAATCTCATTGTGTGATCAAGAACATAAGCAAGTATAGAACGAGTTGTTTTCTTCGCTGCTTCGTCTTCTCCGTATAGAGGAAGCTTCGCCATTTCAATATACCAATCACAGAAGTCATCCCAAATGAAATTGTATAGAAGACGTCCAACTTCACCAAATTCATATTTATCAGCAAGCTTTGTTACATTTTCAATCGTTTCATTTAAACGAGTTAAAATCCATTTATCAGCAACAGATTTTTCACCAGTTAAATCAATTTCTTCATATGTTAAGCCATCCATATTCATCAACGCAAATCGTGATGCGTTCCAAATTTTGTTGGCAAAATTCCAAGTAGATTCAACTTTTTCATAGCTGAAACGTAAATCCTGACCCGGTGAACTTCCTGTTGATAAGAAGAAACGTAATGAATCAGCACCGTATTGATCAATAACTTCCATCGGATCAACACCATTACCAAGTGATTTACTCATTTTACGTCCCTGCTCATCACGCACAAGACCATGGATTAACACATCCTTGAATGGACGTTTACCTGTAAATTCAAGGCCTTGGAAAATCATACGAGATACCCAGAAGAAGATAATGTCATAGCCTGTTACAAGTACATCAGTTGGATAGTAACGTTTAAAGTCAGCTGACTCGGTATCCGGCCAACCCATTGTTGAGAACGGCCATAGCGCTGAGCTGAACCATGTATCAAGAACATCATTGTCTTGATTCCAGTTTTCAATATCAGCTGGTGGCTCCTGGTTTACATAAACCTCTCCAGTTTCTTTATGGTACCAAGCAGGTATTCTATGTCCCCACCAAAGCTGACGAGAGATACACCAATCACGAATATTTTCCATCCAACGTAAGTACGTTTTCTCAAAACGATCTGGAACAAAGTTTACCTTTTCATCATCTTCTTGAAGCTTAATTGCTTCATCAGCAAGCGGCTGCATTTTAACAAACCATTGAGTAGAAAGGTAAGGCTCGACAACCGCACCACTTCGCTCACTATGACCAACTGAATGCATATGCTCTTCAATTTTGAAAAGTACACCTGAATCTTGTAGATCTTTTACAATTTTCTTTCTGCATGCAAAACGGTCTAAGCCTTTATAAACGCCTGCCTTGTCATTCATTGTTCCATCTTCATTCATAACTAAAATACGTTCAAGGTTATGACGATTTCCGATTTCAAAATCATTAGGATCATGTGCTGGTGTAATTTTTACTGCACCAGAACCGAATTCCATATCAACATAATCATCGCCAACGATTGGAATTTCACGTCCTACGATTGGTAGTACAACATTTTTGCCGATTAAATGTTTATATCTCTCATCTTCCGGATGAACAGCAACAGCTGTATCTCCTAGCATTGTTTCCGGACGAGTTGTTGCGATTTCAATAGAGCCTGAACCGTCTGCTAATGGATAACGCATATGGTAGAATGCACCTTGAACATCTTTATAAATAACTTCAATATCAGATAATGCTGTTTTTGTTTGTGGATCCCAGTTAATAATATATTCTCCACGGTAAATTAAGCCTTTATTATATAGAGAAACGAATACTTCACGAACTGCTTTTGAGAGTCCTTCATCAAGAGTAAATCGCTCACGACTATAATCAAGACCAAGACCTACTTTTGACCATTGCTCACGAATATGACCAGCATATTCTTCTTTCCATTTCCAAGTTTCTTCAATGAACTTTTCTCTTCCTAAATCATATCTGGACTTTCCTTCTTCTTTTAACTTTGCTTCTACCTTTGCTTGTGTAGCAATTCCAGCATGGTCCATACCTGGAAGCCATAATACATCAAAGCCTTGCATTCTTTTCATACGTGTAACAATGTCTTGCAATGTTGTATCCCAAGCATGACCTAGGTGCAGCTTTCCTGTTACGTTAGGCGGTGGGATGACAATTGTATAAGGTTGTTTCTTTTCGTCACCTGTTGCCTCAAAGTACTTTCCTTCTAGCCAAAAAGAATAGCGGTTTTTTTCAATTGCATTTGGATCATATTTTGTTGGTAATGAAACTTGTTGTTCATTGTTTTCCATTTGTTTTCCTCCTAAATTTCTTTTACATTTTTTATGTACATGTGAAAGATTACTTGGTACCATTTCACATATTTTCCAATTTTTAAAATAAAAAACTCCTTCCATCCATAAAAGGACGAAAGGAGAATATTTCGCGGTACCACCTTTTTTTATAGACCGTAAAAACACTAAAAATATAGCAAAAGAATACAGTCTACACACTCATCAATTTAACGGCTTTCAACCGGCTTCTCCTACTCCATTTCAAAGAAGCAACTCCTGGGCGACCTTCCAATGCCTCTACTTAAGAAATCTTCCAGCAATGATTTCTCTCTCTGTAAAGTGATGACGATTGTACTCTTCCCATTCAACGTTTCATCATTATGTACTTTTTATTTAACAACTTATTCTATATTACTAAACAATCCTTTTTTTCGTCAATATTTTCCCCATATTTCTTCCCTTTCATACAGGCACCTATCACAGAATCTTGGCATATTTTACATTAAGTGGTCCTTTGCACGAACATTTCTTTATTTTAAACACATAATATGAGCTATTTCTGAAAATGTGAGTAGTTTTATAGAAAAGCTTAAACGAGGAGGAGTTGTCATATGAAGAGGCGGTATAGGCCTTACACACTCCCGCCATGGCTTAGACAAATTCGGGCGGTCGGCGTACAGATTATCATTCCTTTAACTATCTTCCAGGGCATTCGAACTGTTTTCTTTCCTACAACATTTGATGTTCTTTTGCTCGGTATTTTAATCGGATTAGCCATTGCACTCCGGTATGATTGGATTTAACAGTAAAGCAGGAATCGGAAATGTCCGATTCCTGTGCATTTTCTAAGATTCAGTTTGTGCCTCTGCTGCTTCTGCTTCCATTTTCTTTCTGTTTTCTATTTCAGAAACCTTCATTACAAAGTACTCAATATTTTTAAATTGCCAATAAGCTCTCACAAGCTGTTTATTTGCTTCTAACTCAGAGCTCTTTTTCCCTTTTTTTGAATAGTTTTTAATGAAACGACATAGTCGCTCTGGATAAGCCAAATACCCAATAAATAAAAGCATTTCCTCTTCTGTAAACGGGTAGTCTTTTTGATAGGAATAAAACCAATTCACAACATCATCACTTTGAATTGGATACGTTCTCGCCGTTCGATTCAAAAATAATAAAAAATCATCAATAGGACTTGAATAAGACGATTTCTCAAAGTTTGATAAATAACCATTACCATCATCATCATATAAGAAGTGGCGTGCAGATACTTTTCCATGCGTTAACACTACTCTTGCAGACTTTTGATCTGTCATTTTCTCATACCACTCATCGAGCTTTTTACGAGAAAATTCAATGGCTCTCGATACCTCAGTATAGTAAGTAACAGCTTGCAACTCAAATGGAGATAAATATATCTTTTTCTCACATTGTTCAACAAATGTTTCAAAACGTGCTTTTTCTTCATCCCACTTATTCGTTAGTTTTTCATAATGATTTGTTGCCTCTTGACCATCAAGAGATATTTTCTTTTCTGTTCGTTTGTGAAGGTTTGCAACCTCTTTAAATAGAAGCTGATGACGAGCATCACGCTCTTCTTCTTGTTCATTCACAAGCCACGGCATTAAGTAATAGTACTCCCCATTATATTGAGAAATAAGCTGCTGCTGTTTATTCCTTAAAAGGGGAACATAATTCGAATATTTTTGTTCATTTAAGATTCGAATAGAATCAACAAAATGTGGATTAAATTCACTTGATAATTTTTTTAATACATAAGGACCGGTATCTGTATATACCTTAATTGTTTTCTTGGTGATTTCCTCTGTATATTCAGGGTATAAATCATAATTTTTTAACAAAGGCCTTACTTCACTTAGCTGCATCGCCATAGATCATATCACCTCTACTCCTTAGAAATTGAAAAAAACAGCCGAGGAAAAAGATGCCCCATGCTGTTCTTTGTCTTTCAAATAAATAATAAATGTTATTTACTTGTTGAGTATGCAGGGATATAAAGAATTTGTCCTTCATATACATCTTGATCTGCATGAAACTCATTTACACGTAAAATTTGTTGAATGGAAATTTCATATTTCTCACTAATTAATTCAAGTGTATCTCCTTGTTGAACAATACACATTTTCACTCTGGAGAAATCTTCTTCTTCGTCTCTTGCAAATAAACTTGTTAAGTAATGGGCATCCTTTGTTTCTCCCTCTTCACGACCAACTTCATCCTTCTTTTGTAAATCTTCATCAACATTTGTTGGCTCTTCTTCGGTTTTAGAGAAAAAGGAATATTGTACTTCTTGAGGTTCAGGAGTTGATTCTTCTCTTCTTACTTCCACAACAAATGGATCATAAACCTCTTCTTCAGTTTGTCCCTGCTCAACATTAACTTCTTCTACAACAGCCGGTTCAGGCTCTACGATTTCTTTTTCATATTCAGCAGGTGACGTTTCAACCACTACTTCTTCTGCTTCTTCCTCACGCTCTTCAACTACATCCTGTTCTTTCGTGACAGAGAAGGAAGGTGATAATTTGTCCACGTCTTCTTCATCTAACTTTCTTTCCTCATAGAAAGAAGAAAAAGGTGAAGGCTCTATTCTTGAAACAGGCTCGGAATTATTATGTTCTGCAGTATTTTGTTCTTCACGGAAAAGAGCTTCAAATGCTTCTTCCTTAGGCTCCTCTGCAGGTCTCACCTCTTCTTCTTCCGCTGTCTCTCCATTCGAAATTCCGCTTATAGATAAATCAGCTATTAATTTTAAGCAAGCATGTTCAGGTAAATCATAATCAAAGGATTCGATCGAAACATACACCTCGTCAAGCTGTTGAATTCGATTTTTAGGAATCGTAATATCAACAGGAAAACGATGATTTAATACGCTCACACCATCTTCACGTGTATCGACCTCATTTACATAACGTACATTTGCATATTCGAACGTTTCCTCTTCAGAACTTTCCGTTTCTATTTTATATTCCCCAGTAAGCTGCAGGGCACCACGAATTGAAATGTACTGATCATGCTCATGAATGGCAATATCCGGATCTAAAGAAATAGATAAAAGTTCAGATACTTCCTGTCCTTTTTGAAACCAAACAGATTCTTCTACTGAGAAACGTAGTTGTTGTTGTGACAAAAATATTTCCTCCTTTCAAATAGCCTAGCAAAATAACTATGACATTACAGATTTATGTGTGAAAGGAGGAATTTATGATGAAATTTTAAAAAACAAAAAAATCCACCACAAATGTGATGGATTTTTTATAATTATTTTTTTAATTCAGCAAATGCCTTCTTAGCAGCTTCTATTGTATGATCAATGTCCGCGTCTGTGTGTGCTGTTGATAGGAATAAGCCTTCAAATTGTGAAGGAGGAAGGAATACTCCTTGATTTGCCATGCTTCGATAATAGCTGGCAAAGAAATCAAGATTTGATGTTTTGGCTTTTTCATAATTTGTTACATCTTCATTTGTGAAGAATAAGCCAATCATCGAGCCGGCACGATTGATTGTATGAGGAATTTCATACTCATTAGCGGCTGCTGAAAAACCTTCTTCAAGACGGTCGGCTTTACGTTGAAATTCTTTATAAGAATCTCTTGTTAACTGTTTTAATGTTTCATACCCTGCTGTCATCGCAAGTGGATTTCCTGATAATGTACCCGCTTGGTAAATCGGTCCACTTGGGGCAATTTGCTTCATGATTTCTGCTTTACCACCATAAGCTCCTACAGGTAAACCTCCACCGATTACCTTGCCAAGGCATGTTAAATCAGGTGTTACACTGTAATAGTCTTGAGCACAGCCATAATCTACACGAAACCCTGTCATAACCTCATCAAAGATTAATAAAGCACCATATTGTTCTGTAATTGCTCGTAATCCCTCAAGAAAACCTGGTTGAGGTGGGACAACTCCCATGTTCCCTGCTACAGGTTCTACAATGATCCCTGCAATGTCTTCTCCAAATTGTTCAAATGCATATTGAATGCTTTCTAAATCATTGTACGGAACGGTAATCGTATTTTTCGCAATTCCTTCAGGTACACCAGGACTATCAGGTAATCCTAACGTTGCAACTCCTGATCCTGCTTTAATCAATAAAGAATCACCATGACCATGGTAGCAGCCCTCAAACTTAATAATTTTATTTCGTCCAGTATAGCCCCTTGCTAATCGTAATGCACTCATCGTTGCTTCCGTCCCTGAGCTTACCATACGGACGATTTCAATCGAAGGCACACGATCTATTACAAGCTTTGCAAGTTCGTTCTCAATCAGGGTAGGAGCACCAAAGCTTGTACCTGACTCAACAACTTTTTTAATCGCTTCAACTACAGTATCGTTTGAATGACCATGAATAAGCGGTCCCCAGGAAAGAACATAGTCAATATATTCGTTTCCATCGATATCATAAATTTTTGAGCCTTTTCCTCGTTCCATGAATATAGGATTCATCCCAACAGATTTAAATGCTCTTACAGGACTATTAACACCACCGGGCATTAATGATTGAGCTTCATGAAATGCACTTTCGCTTTTTTGATAGCTATTCATTTTCATTCCTCTTCCTTCCTCTTGTAAAGTAAAAGGCTTTCCCTTATTGATCTTCCCTTATCCACCGTGCTGCATCTTTTGCAAAATATGTAATAATTAAATCAACACCTGCACGTTTCATTCCGACTAACATTTCCATTACCAATGCTTTTTCATCAACCCATCCATTTTGTGCAGCTGCTTTAATCATGGAATACTCACCACTAACATTATAAGCTACAATAGGAACGTTAAATTGATTTTTCACATCACGGATAATATCTAAATAAGATAATGCCGGTTTTACAATTAAAAAGTCTGCACCTTCTTCTAAATCGGACTGAGCTTCTCTTAATGCTTCATCACGATTAGCAGGATCCATTTGATATGTTTTTCGATCACCAAATTGTGGTGTGCTGTGCGCTGCATCACGGAACGGTCCGTAAAAAGCACTTGCATATTTAACTGCATAAGACATAACCGGAATATGTTCAAAGCCAGCTTCATCTAACCCATGTCTAATTGCTGCTACAAAGCCATCCATCATGTTTGAAGGAGCGATAATATCGGCACCTGCTTTTGCTTGACTGATAGCAGTACGTGCAAGCAGATCAAGTGTAGGATCATTTAATACTTGTCCATTTTCAACAATTCCACAGTGTCCATGATCTGTATATTGACAAAGACATGTATCCGCAACAACGACTAATTCAGGGAATGTCTCTTTTACCTGTCTAGTTGCACGTTGAACAATTCCATTATCATGATAAGCTTGAGTTCCTACATCGTCCTTTTCATCAGGAACACCAAATAAGATAACAGACTTAACCCCTAACGAAATAACTTCTTCAATTTCCTGATTCAATAGATCTAAAGACAAGTGATAAACACCTGGCATTGATGGAACTTCGTTTTTCTTATTATCCCCTTCTACAACGAAAATTGGATAAATAAAATCCTCTGGGCGGAGATGTGTTTCTCTCACCATTGCTCTTAGGTTATTACTGTTACGTAAACGGCGGTGTCTTGTAAATTGAATATTCATTGATTATCCTCCCGGTTTTGTTCTAATTCAACCATTAACTTCACCATGTCATCAATTGTATAGGAAGCAGGCATAACACCTGTAAATCCATATTCTTTTAATGTGTTATTAGTAATAGGGCCGATACATATGAAAGTAACTTTACTCAAATGCTGCATGAGTTCTGATTTATGTAGTACTTTCATAAAGCTGTCAACAGTAGATGAGCTTGTAAAGGTTATGTAATCTAGCTGATCTTCTTTGATATATGAGATAAGCTTGTCAGCTTCTCTTTTATTATGTAATGTTTCATAGACAATTAAATCTTCCGTGTTAAAACCTTGTTTTTTTAATTCTGTTATCAAAACTGGTCTAGATAGATTTCCTCTAATGACAAGGATCTTTGAAGATTTAGGGAGCTTTTCTCCTATGCTTTCTGCCAGCTTTTCCGCAACAAATTCTTCTGGTATAACAGAAACAGTGAGATTTAGTTTCTCCATTTGCTTACTTGTTTTTCTTCCAACAGAAGCGGCAATCATATGCTGTAATGTTTCATAAGGAATTCCAAATTGATCTAAGAACTTTTTAAAGTATTTAACACCATTTGCACTCGTAAACACAATGCAATCAAATTCATGTAATCTTGTCAGCGTCTGGTGAATAATCGATTCACTCGATTTTTTAGGTCTTATTTCTAGAAGCGGAGCTGAAATTCCAACTCCGCCTTCTTCTTCAATTTTTTGAATAAATTCTTCTACTTGAGACTTTGCTCTAGTAATCAAAACCCGTTTCCCTTGTAAAGGACGGATCTCTCCCATTATTGATCTAACTCCTCTTTTACCCGGTCGATTAAGGCTTTAGCTCCTTGATTTGTTAATGTTTCCGCGACTTTACTCCCTAATTCTACCGGATCTGTTCCTGTAACCCTTTGTTTATAAATTTCTTTCCCGTCAGGTGAGGCAATAAGACCTGTAAATTCAATTTCTTTCTTATCATTTACTGTTGCAAATCCAGCGATAGGTACTTGGCATCCACCCTCCATTTTAGTAAGGAAGGTTCTCTCAGCAGTAACGGCTAATTTTGTAGATAAATCAGTGAATTTTGCAAAAAGATCTAATAATTCTTGATCATCAGCACGACATTCAATTGCCAGGGCACCTTGCCCTACTGCTGGCAGGCAAATTTCCGGGTCTAAGAATTCGGTAACAACATCTTTACTCCAGCCCATGCGTGCCAAGCCTGCTGCAGCTAGAATAATTGCATCATAATCTTCTGTTTTCAGCTTTTCTAAGCGAGTATCTATGTTTCCTCTAATCCATTTAATTTCGAGGTCAGGTCTTTCAATTAAAAGCTGCGCACTTCGTCTCAAGCTGCTTGTTCCGACAATTGCTCCACTTGGTAATTCTGAAAGCTTTTTATGATCTTTAGAAATAAGAACATCGCGGTGATCTTCACGGTTTGGAATGCATCCTATTGTTAAACCCTCAGGCAAAATTCCGGGCATATCCTTCATACTATGAACAGCCATATCAATTTCACCATTCATCATTGCTTGCTCAATTTCCTTTACAAACAAGCCTTTTCCACCGACTTTTGATAAAGTAACATCTAAAATCTGATCACCTTTTGTTACAATTTCCTTGATTTCAAATTGAAACGGCAGACCAAAGGATTTTAATTGATTAATTACCCAATTTGTTTGCGTTAATGCCAATTTACTACGTCTAGATCCAACAACTATTTTTCGCATATGTTCCTCCTACTATGTCTAAGGTAACCAATCATGAATCCCAAAAATGAAACCTTGAAAGACTACCAAACAAGAAAAAGTTAATTAACAAAACTAAAAACGATGCTATGTTTAAAAGAGCAACAGACCTGCCCTGTAATTCTTTAACAATTCTTATATAAAGATAGATCCCATACGTCACTAATACCATAAATGATCCTAGCACTTTCGCATCATACCATTGAAAGTGAGCTACTTTAATATAGGCCCAGATAACGCCTAAAATTAAACTTAATAACAGCATAGGTACGCCGATGACATTTAATACATATGACATATGATCAAGCTTTGAAAGATCTTCTAACCGAAGAAGGCGCTTTCCCCACTTTTTCTTTTTGAGTAAATTATATTGAATGGTATAAAGAATCGAAAACACAAACGATAATGAAAACGCCCCATAAGAAAGTATGGCCATCGTAATATGAATTAATAATAGTTCCGAGACAAGCTGACTAGAAACAGCAGCCGACTCGTATTGAGCTGGGGCAAAAGTATGTATGGCCATCATAATAAACCCAATTACGTTAGTGAAAAAGATAATAAATTCTGCTTTAAGAAAACGATTTAAAACAAGTGACAATGTCACTAATACCCATGTATAAAAATAAAGCCTCTTCAAACACATTTAAAACAGGAAATCTTCCTGTTTCAAACATACGAACAAATAAAAAAATTGTTTGTAATAGCCAAACAATAGAAAGTAACCAGAAGGCAGCTCGTTTCGCCTTCCGGTTATTATTAAGAAAATCTATAAAATATAAGAGTACACAAATAGCATAAAGTATTATGGTTAATTCGTTTATTCTGCTTAAGCTCATCTCCATAATGAAAGGTCCTTTCACTTACGATTGAAGTGAAGCACGATAAATCGGATCGTTTGCATGAATTGTCAGTTTCTCTGATTTATCCATTTTCATTTGCTCTTCAACAGCTTCTTCGATATTAAAGATTTTCATAAATAAATCCAATGATTCCTGTGCATTAGCCTCTGCTGATAGCTCTTTTACCTTCACAATCGGGTCTTTAAGCAATTGATTAATAATGCTTTTCGTATGCTTACTTAAAACTTTTCTTTCACGTTCAGTTAAGTTAGGCATTTTTCTCTCGATACTTTCCATCGTTTCAGCTTGAATGTTTAATGCCTTTTGACGAAGTGCTGAAATAACAGGTACAACTCCAAGCGTATTAATCCATTGTTTAAATTGAACAATTTCATCTTCGATCATTAGTTCAATCTTTTCCGCAGCAATTTTACGCTCTTGTAAGTTTGCCTCAACAATTCCTTGTAAATCATCAATATCATAAAGAAACACACTATCTAAATCCGCAAGCTTAGGATCTAAATCACGTGGCACAGCAATATCGACCATAAATAATGGACGACCTTTTCTCATTTTTTCCACATGTGTCATCATTTCTTTAGTAATAACAAAATCTTTGGCACCAGTTGAACTAATAAGGATATCCGCTTCCACTAATCCACACTGAAGTTCGTTTATTCCTTTGGCTTTCCCATCAAAGCGATTAGCAAGCTCTTCAGCTTTCTGCAACGTTCTGTTCATAACAGTAACTTTACCAACACCACTGCCGTGCAGATTTTGCACAGCTAATTCCCCCATCTTACCCGCACCTAAAATTAGTACGTGCTTAGAACGAAGGTCACCAAAGATTTTCTTAGCAAGTTCAACTGCTGCATAACTCACTGAAACAGCATTTGCTCCAATATCAGTTTCAGAATGTGAGCGTTTAGCCAATGATATTACTTGCTTAAACAGCTGATTGAACACAGTTCCTGTTGTATTGTTTTCCTGTGCCTGTAAAAAGCTAGTACGAACCTGTCCCAGAATTTGAGTTTCACCCAAAATCATAGAATCCAATCCGCATGCTACTCTACATAAATGCTCTAATGCACCATCTTGTTCAAAAATAGTTAAATACGGTGAAATCTCTTCTTTCTCCAGTCCGAACCAATCTGCCAAGAATGCTTTAATATAATAACGTCCTGTATGAAGTTGATCTACTACAGCATATATTTCTGTACGGTTGCAAGTAGATACAATAACATTTTCAAGTATGCTTTTTTGTTCTTTTAACTGTTTCATCGCATCTGTTAGCTCTTGAGGTTGAAACGAGAGCTTTTCGCGAATTTCAACAGGGGCTGTTTTATAGTTTAAGCCGACAACAAGTATATGCATTTTCTTATACACCCCCATGTACAAGGATCTCTACTTCTAGTATATCATGATTGATTTTTTTCTCTTCTAAAAAATGTGAACAGTCTTTGAAACTATATGTTATGATAAAATATGTTTATTATTTCACTGATTCACACCATTTTCAACTTATTAATGGTCGTGTGTAATTGTTCACAAAAAGCACTGTTTTTTCTATAAAAATTTCTACATTCTCTGACATCATTCTCACACTATTCACTCTGTACAATAACAAAAATCACGCAGTTAATCAAGATATTGATTTGGACAAGGAAATCATATTAATTTATTCCCGGGCCACAATGGACAGGTTTTCCTTATATACTATTCATGCGAGAGGTGGACAATGAAAAAAATTACATTATTACCAACAATGCTACTACTAGGAATTGGCATTTTTTATTCTATCCAAAAATTAAATATTCATTTATTTGAAGGACAAAACAATTGGCCTTTTTTATTAATTCTGCTTGAGGCTTTTACATTTTTAATTAGTGGTCATTTTGAACAAGATGCGTCAGCCATTTTACCAGGAATCATTTTAGCAGGTCTTGGTATTCATTTTCACTTTGCAGGCAAGATTGCTTCTTGGCCTGATCATCCTGCTGCTTTTTTATTTATCTTGTCTCTTGGCATGATTTTAACTGCTACAAAAACCAAAACCGGTTATCAGCAAGGTATTATTATATTAGCTATAGGCTTATTTCTACACTTTTTTCATAAAATTATTCAATCTCTAACTATCATCGAAAACGGAGTAAATTTTATTGAAACTTACTGGCCACTGCTTTTTATTGTCATTGGTGCTTTATTGTTAGTGCTGCGGAGAAGAAGATAAGGTGCCTGTCACTTCCCACATTTTGTTGAAATATGTAGATGTTGATAACACACCAAAAAAGACTCTGGTATTTTTCCACCAGAGTCTTTTTGTGCATTATACATATATAAAGAACTAACTTTATGATGTATAGTGAAGAATTGTTTTCCAAGCTTCATCTTTGCCTAAGCCGGTTTCTGATGAAAAAATAACCAATGGGTCGGTTTTCTCAATTTCCAAGGCATCTTTTATCACCTTAGCATGCTTCTGCCACTTACCCTTAGGAATTTTATCTGCCTTGGTTGTCACAACGATTGTTGGGATGTCATAATGCTTTAGGAAGTTATACATTAGTACATCATCACTTGTTGGAGGATGTCTAAGATCAATTAAAAGGATAACAGCACGCAACTGTTCACGAGAAGTGATATAGGTTTCGATCATTTTCCCCCATGCTTCACGTTCCTTTTTACTAACCTTGGCATATCCATATCCAGGTACATCAACAAAGTGTAGTATTTCATTAATAATATAAAAATTTAATGTTTGTGTTTTACCTGGCTTTGATGAAATTCGAGCCAATCCTTTTCTACTTAGCATTTTATTAATAAAGGATGATTTTCCAACATTAGAACGACCTGCTAATGCTACTTCGGGTAAATCTCCTTCTGGATATTGAGCAGGCTTAACTGCACTTATAACGATTTCTGAACTTGTTACTTTCATTATTTCTCCTCTGTTAACGCATGTTTTAACACTTCATCTAAATGTGAAACTAAGACAAACGTAAGTTCATTGCGAACACTATCTGGAATATCATCCAAATCCTTTTCATTGTCTTTTGGTGCAATAATCTTCGTCAAACCAGCACGATGAGCACTTAATGTTTTTTCTTTCAAGCCACCAATTGGAAGTACTCTGCCACGTAAAGTGATTTCTCCCGTCATTCCAACTTCTTTTCTCACGGCTCTACCTGTTAATGCTGAAATTAACGCTGTAGCCATTGTTATACCTGCTGATGGACCATCCTTAGGTACAGCACCTTCAGGAACGTGGATATGAATATCATTCTTTTCATGAAAATCACGATCAATGTTCAGCTCTTCCGCACGCGAGCGAATATAGCTAAATGCAGCCTGAGCAGATTCTTTCATAACATCTCCAAGCTTCCCAGTTAAAATCAGCTTTCCTTTACCTGGCGTTACTGATACTTCGATAGATAGGGTATCGCCGCCAACTGTTGTATAAGCTAAACCAGTGGCAACACCAATCTGATCCTCAAGTTCCGCTTGTCCATATCTAAAGCGCTTCTTCCCAAGAAATTCTTCAATATTTTTGTCCGTAATAATGATCTTCTTCCGCTCTTCTTTTACAATCATTTTAGCAGCTTTACGACACACTCCTGCTAATTGGCGTTCTAGCCCACGAACCCCAGCTTCTCTTGTATAATAGCGAATAATGCTTTGAATTCCATCTTCACGGATTTGTAGATGTGATTTTTTAAGTCCATGTTCTTTTAATTGCTTTGGAAGTAGATGATCTTTGGCAATATGAATTTTCTCTAGTTCCGTGTAACCGGCTATATTTATAATTTCCATACGATCGCGTAATGGTCCTGGAATTGTAGCAAGGTTATTAGCAGTTGCGATAAACATAACTTTCGATAAATCATATGTTTCTTCAATATAATGATCACTAAAGTTATGATTTTGCTCAGGATCTAACACTTCCAGTAACGCTGAAGAAGGATCTCCTCTGAAATCACTGGACATTTTATCGATTTCATCTAAAAGAAATACTGGATTGATTGTTCCAGCCTTCTTCATACCCTGAATGATTCTTCCAGGCATTGCTCCAACATATGTGCGTCGGTGTCCACGAATTTCAGATTCGTCTCTAACTCCACCAAGTGATATTCTAACGAAATTCCGGTTTAAAGATTTAGCTACTGAACGGCTAATGATGTTTTCCCAACTCCTGGAGGTCCTGCAAGGCATAAAATTGGACCTTTCAATGAATTGGTCAATTGTTGTACCGCTAAATACTCTATTACCCGCTCTTTAACCTTTTCAAGACCATAGTGTTCTTCGTCTAAGATTTCCTCAGCAACATTCACATCTAAACGATCGTCGGTTGCTTTTGACCATGGCAGAGACAGGAGCCACTCAATGTAATTACGAATAACGCCACTCTCGGCTGAACTTGAAGGAACTTTTTCATAGCGGTCCAGTTCTTTTAAAGCCACTGCTTTTATATGTTCCGGCATTCCCGCTTCTTCAATTCGTTCCTTCATGGAAGAAACTTCTCCAAGCTTGCCTTCTTTTTCACCAAGCTCTTTTTGGATGGCTTTCATCTGTTCGCGTAAATAGTATTCTTTTTGTGTACGCTCCATGGATTTTTTAACTCGCTGGCCGATTTTTTTCTCCAGCTGTAGTACTTCTTTTTCATTATGGATAATGGAAATCACTTTGTTCAATCGTTCTGTAACATCAAGGGTTTCCAATATCTCTTGTTTTTCCTTTAATTTTAAAGGAAGATGTGAAGCAATAATATCAGCCATTCGTCCTGGCTCATTAATATCAGAAACGGTTGCATATGTTTCAGCAGACACTTTTTTAGAAAGCTTTATGTATTGCTCAAAATATTCTAACATTGTTCGCATTAAAGCTTCTTCTTCTACACTTTTCTCTTCAGGATCTTTATAAATAGAAACCTCAACAGAATAGTATTCATCCTCATCCACAAAACGTTGAATCTTACCACGGTCTATTCCTTCAACGAGTACACGGATTGTACCGTTTGGTAATTTCAACATTTGCTTAATTTTAGTCAATGTTCCTATTTCATAAATATCTTCTTTGTTTGGCTCATCTATCGAAATCTCTTTTTGTGTCGTTAAAAAGATAATATGATCTTCCATCATAGCCTTTTCTAACGCCTGAACAGATTTTTCTCTTCCTACATCAAGGTGCAGTACCATTGTTGGATATACTAACAAGCCTCTTAGTGGTAGTAGGGGGACAATTTGATTATTTGATTTCGCCATGCGTTTACACCTCCATGACATGATAATTCATTCTTGTTCAATTCTATCTTATTCTTTTTCAAGTGTCTAATTAAACTACTCTAGTCAATAGGTAGTATACCCCAATACCATAAGTTGAAAAAGGAAATTACGTAATTCTCATGAATATAAAATTGGAAATGACAAGAACTGATCGAAGCTTAAAAAAGGAAAGAGATCTTCTTTATTGTAAAGGAGATCTCTTTAAAATTAACTCTTTTATACAGATTCTTGATGTGGAAATGAAGGTGAATCTTCATGTTGCAACGGTTTTTCAGTTGGTGGATCAACAAGCGCTATATCAAAGACTTCTTGAAGATTTGTTACCGGTATAATCGTTATCCCATCAATCTCTTTTAAAATGGATTGCATGTTTTCCTTTGGAATAATGACAATATCTGCTCCAGCCTTTTTTGCCGCCTTTATTTTAGGAATAACTCCGCCTATAGGCTTTACATTTCCATGAATGCTAATTTCTCCAGTCATGGCCACTTTATTACTAATGGCAATCTTATGAATCGCTGAGAAAATTCCTGTGGCCATTGCAATTCCTGCTGATGGGCCATCAATTGGTGTTCCTCCTGGAAAATTCACATGAATATCATAATCATCCGCTTGAATGCCCATAGAACGCAGAACAGTAATAACATTTTCAATCGAGCCTTTTGCCATACTTTTTCTACGAATGGATTTAGAGCGATCACCAATACTTTCTTCTTCCACAATTCCTGTTATATTAATGGTTCCTTTTTCTTTTTGAGAAGGAATAACTGTGACTTCTATTTCTAATAATGCCCCTGTATTAGGGCCATGAACGGCAAGTCCATTCACTAAGCCAACTCTTGAGTTATCTTCAATTTTCTTTTCAAATCTTGGCTTAACTGACTTGAATTAATGACCCACTCTATGTCTTCAACAGTAATTTCTTTCCTGTCTTCTGACATAGCCATACCTGTAGCAATTTGCATTAGATTTACAACTTCACGGCCATTTCTAACATAGGAAGTTAAGAGATCAATCCCCTTGTCGCTTACTTCCATTTCTACTTTATCTGCTGCTTTTTTCGCCACAACTGCCAGTTCTTCTTGTTCTAAATCTCTAAAAAATACTTCAAGACATCTAGAACGAATGGCTGGTGGGATTTCATTAGGTGTTCTTGTTGTTGCTCCTATTAACCTAAAATCGGCTGGTAGACCATTTTTAAAAATATCATGGATATGTGTTGGTATTTGTGTATTTTCTTCATTGTAATAAGCGCTTTCTAAAAAAACTTTGCGATCTTCAAGTACTTTTAATAACTTGTTCATCTGAATAGGGTGAAGTTCACCGATTTCATCAATAAATAACACACCCCCATGAGCATGAGAGACAGCTCCTTGCTTAGGCTGAGGTATTCCAGCTTGTCCCATTGCTCCAGCACCTTGATAAATTGGATCATGAACAGACCCAATAAGAGGATCAGCAATCCCTCTTTCATCAAATCTTGCTGTTGTAGCATCCAATTCTACAAATACGGCATTTTCTTTAAATGGTGATCTTTTATTTCTTTTAGCTTCTTCTAAAACGAGTCTAGCAGCCGCTGTCTTCCCTACACCTGGTGGTCCATATACAATGACATGTTGAGGGTTTGAACCGCACAGCGCAGCACGTAACGAACGAATACCATCCTCTTGTCCTACTATATCATTAAAACTTTTTGGGCGTACCTTTTCAGCAAGAGGTTCGGTTAATCGAATAGCTCTCATTTTTCTTAATTGTTCCATTTCTTTCTTTGATTCTCTGTCAATTGATATCTTTTGAGTTCGTTGACTCTTTAATAAATTCCAAAAATACATTCCAATAATAATCCCAAAAAACAACTGAATAAACAGCGCGATACTTGTCCAACTCATTGGCGTCCCTCCTGCAAAGATGTCTTGTTACCGCTACGGTGAAAAGTAAACGAAGCATAATACTTTGTTAAAAGTAACTCTTCGAGAGGTTAGTAAAAGCTTGTTTTGCCCCCATAAAATGATTTCCACATCTATGTATAAAATGTTCGTTAATCTAAAGGGACAAAAGGCGACTTTCGTTTTTGCCTAGAAAGGCAATTAAAAATGGATAAACCTTGTAAGAAGCGGTTATTTATAGCTAGTATCTCCTAGCTTTAGCGGGAATAAACATGATTTCATTACAAGTATTTACAGGAGGTGGATTGGAAAAAGCATCAAAAAAAGGAAGCTGGTTAAATCAGCTTCCTTTTCAAAGATTATGTTATGCAGATGTTTTTTTATCTTCTTGAATAACTGTACCATCGCTAAGTACAAGTTTAGGTGGTGTTTCCCCTAATACTGTTTCAGCTGTAATAATGGCTTTAACGATGTCCTCACGAGATGGTAAATCAAACATCATATCAAGCATGATGCCCTCAATTATGGAACGAAGACCACGTGCACCTGTTTTTCTTTCAATTGCTTTTTTAGCAATTTCAAGAAGAGCTCCATCTTCAAACTCAAGTTCAACACCATCTAAATCAAGCATTTTCTGATATTGTTTAACAAGAGCATTTTTAGGTTTTGTTAAGATCTCAACTAATGCTTCTTCATCTAACGGCTCTAAGCTTGCAATGACAGGCAAACGACCGATAAACTCTGGAATTAATCCAAACTTCAATAAATCTTCAGGTAAAACCTGTGAAAGAAGAGCTTTTTTATCAAGATCCGCATTTTTGTTATCTGAACCAAATCCAATTACTTTTCGTCCTAGACGACGTTTAATAATTTGTTCGACTCCATCAAATGCCCCTCCACAAATGAAGAGAATGTTTGTTGTATCAATTTGAATAAATTCTTGATGTGGATGCTTTCTTCCACCTTGAGGAGGAACACTAGCCACAGTTCCTTCAAGAATTTTAAGTAACGCTTGCTGTACACCTTCACCAGAAACGTCACGAGTGATTGACGGATTTTCTGATTTACGTGCCACTTTATCAATTTCATCGATATAAATAATACCTTTTTCTGCTTTTTCTACATCATAATCAGCCGCTTGAATTAACTTAAGTAAGATATTCTCAACATCTTCACCTACGTAACCAGCTTCTGTTAAAGATGTAGCATCAGCAATGGCAAAAGGGACATTTAAGATTCTGGCTAATGTTTGCTAATAACGTCTTACCACTACCTGTAGGCCCAATCATAGAAATATTACTTTTTGATAACTCAACATCATCAATCTTGCTGTTTGAGTTAATACGCTTGTAATGATTATAAACGGCAACAGCTAATGATTTTTTGGCATTATCCTGACCAATCACATATTCATCTAATATTTCATGAATTTCCTTAGGTTTTGGAACATCTTTAAATTCAACTTCTTCTTCTGTACCAAGCTCTTCCTCAACAATCTCTGTACAAAGTTCAATACATTCATCACATATATATACTCCAGGTCCAGCTACAAGCTTACGTACCTGATCTTGTGTTTTTCCGCAAAATGAACATTTTAATTGTCCTTTTTCGTCGTTAAATTTAAACATTGTTTCACCCCTTGTATCTTTATCTAAATCAAAACATTTCCACCTTACCCCTACTAATTCTTTCAACTATTCAGGTCAGCAGGTAGATGTCCCTAATTAAAACAAATAAAAACGGTATGTACTGCATTTTACCATAAGAGAAGCATTGACAGGTAATGAAACCACTCGGCATTGAAAAAGCTTCCAACCTGAGGGCTCTTCCCAAAAATGTTGATGATATTATATTTCTCTTACTTAATGTTTATGTATGTATTAGCTTGCTTATATCATTCCCAAAGGAATATAAATAAAACATGATTGTATAAAACAAGGCACGATGTGCTCGCGCCTTGTTCCTTTTATTATATTATGCAACAACTTTGCTATTATCTACAAGAAAATCGATCGCTTTGCGAACTTTTAAATCTTCTTTTAAGCCTTCAGCGTTTCCACCAAGTGCTTGTTTAATGTTTTCAACAGGCATGTTGTACATTTCAGCCATTTTCGCTAATTCTGCTTCAACATCTTCGTCAGAAACTTCAATGTTCTCAGCTTTAGCAATAGCTTCAAGTGTTAAGTTATATTTAACGCGCTTTTCAGCATCGTCTTTCATTTGTGCTTTTAATGCTTCTTCATCTTGACCTGAGAATTGGAAGTATAACTCAAGATTCATACCTTGCATTTGTAGACGTTGCTCAAATTCCTGCATCATACGTGAAATTTCATTTTCAATTAATGCATTTGGAATGTCTACTTCTGCACCTTCAGCAGCTTTATCAACTAATGAATCACGCAGGTGGTTTTCTGCTTCAGATTTTTTCGCTTCTTCAAGGCGAGTTCTTGTTTGAGCTTTTAACTCATCAAGAGTTTCAACTTCTTCGTTAACATCTTTTGCGAACTCATCATCAAGAGCTGGAAGTTCTTTTGTTTTGATTTCGTGAACTTTCACTTTGAATACTGCTGGTTTACCCGCAAGGTTTTCAGCGTGATATTCTTCAGGGAATGTTACTTCTACATCCTTTTCAGCACCTGCTTCTAAACCAACTAATTGTTCTTCAAATCCTGGAATGAAAGATCCAGAACCAATTTCTAATGAATAGTTTTCAGCAGCTCCACCTTCGAATGCTTCTCCATCAACATATCCGTCAAAATCGATAACTGCAGTATCACCGTTTTCAATCGCGCCTTCTTCTTTAACTGCTAACTCAGCATGACGCTCTTGTAATTGTTTTAATTCGTTGTCAACATCTTCATCAGATACAGTATCGTCTAATTTTTCAACTTCTAGACCTTTATATTCACCTAATTTCACTTCAGGCTTTACTGTAACTTTTGCAGTGAAGATTAAGCTTTTTCCTTTTTCGATTTGTTCAACATCGATTTCAGGACGATCTACAGGATCAATTCCAGCTTCATCAACAGCATTAGGATATGCAGTTGGTAGGATGATGTCTAAAGCGTCTTGATATAATGATTCTACACCAAAACGTTGTTCAAACATTCCACGTGGAATTTTCCCTTTACGGAATCCAGGAATTGAAACTTGTTTTACAACCTTTTTAAATGCTTCGTCAAGAGCTGTTGTGAACTCTTCTGCTGAAACCTCAACCGTTAGAACGCCGTCGTTCCCTTCTAATTTTTCCCATTTTACTGACATGTGTTGTCCCTCCAAAGATCTATAATAATTTGTGCGAATAAGTGATAGGTAATTTGTGGCGCTTGTCCCATTTTAGGCAATCCCCCACGAACATATACCTGTTTTTATGTACGGTAAAAAGTAACCTAGTACTAAACATGCATAGGATTTCGCATTAGAAAAAATTGACTTTTCTTCAAGACAAATGGCAAAGCTTTAAGTATTTTCCATACCATCAATATTTCTAATAGTATAAAAAAGAAGGTCCATTTTGTCCAAAATAAAAAAGACCTATATACGATGATCACTATTTTGCAACCATTTTATTATAACACAGAATAAATTCCTTTCAACATATAGCTCATATTTGTAAATAAGAAATTTCTTCTATTTGATAGATTTTATTGCATGCTTCTTGTAAATCTGGCAATAGTTGATCATAGATTTCCTCTATTTCTTCTTGCTCAATTGAAATCCCATGCATCGAATAACCAACAAGATGCAAAGCTGCTGCCCACAGCTTAGCTTCTGTTGGCTGTGGTAAGAATGGATATAACACATACAAATGTCTTATCCATAACTCTTTAACTGCTTCAAATAATGTAGGATTTTCATTCCCTAGCGTATCATCTAATATCGTTAACACCTTTTTAGTAAAAGGATATTCTGCAGGATCTTCCAGATTCGCAGGTACGACCGTAAGACTTTCGCCGAACTTTGTTACTTTCATTTCCTTTTCAATTTCATGCTCAATCATTAAGTGCAAAATCATTGATTTGATTGTAGGATGAATTTGTTCATTTTCTAACAAAATTTTAAGTGAAGCAAAATGTTTACTAATGTTACGGTCATGCAGTGACTGAACGTAGGCCATTTGTTTATTTGTATCTCTCAGAAGGTCTTCTATATATAATGGCTGTTCTGCTTCCTGGTCTCCTTCATCATCAAAAATATCAACTTCGTTTTGATTCATTTTCCGGCTAAATTCCAACAATTTATAAAAGTGTTCAGCACTTTCAGCAGGTAGCTGATTTTCCTCTAACACCGCTTCGATCGTAGTTTGTACTTCATGATATTCTCGTAGTTGTATTAATATCGTTAGATAAATCTGTAAAACAGTAAAATAATGACCTATGTCTTCTAAGAGCATTTTTTTACAAATATCTTTAGCCTCAGTCAAGTCACCAAGCTCCATAAGGCAAATTGCCATACCGAGATATATTTCAGCTTGATCTTCCTTAAGCTTCTTTGCTTCTGCAAACATTTCAAGTGCTTCATGATACTTCTTTTCTTTTAATAACAGCGTTCCCTTATCTAAATACCTCTCCTTCAAATTAGGAAAGGGAACAACATTTGATTTTTTTTCGGTTTCATATGTTGGTCAACTCCAGCAACCTTACTTTGCATACAGTTTATCAATCCAAGTCTTGGAAAACAAGTGTGAGGTGGTGCCTGTCACTTCCCGATTTTTGTTGAATGACGTCGCATGAGGCGCCTGTGTACTACTAAATTCTGTGAAATTCGTGAGTTCAAAGTGTTGAAATGGCGACTCTATTTAACTTTGAATATTTTCTGCAAGCTTAAGCAGTGCTAGGTTAAGACATATAAAAAGAGCAATCATTATAAAAATGATGCTCTTCTTGTTTCTTCGTAATGTTTAATTTGGTTATCATAATGTAACGTTAAATCAATTTCATCTTTTCCGTGTAAAAGCATATCTTTCCAATATGGATCAACATCAAAGGTTTGCACTAAACCATTTTGATCTGTGATTTCTTGCTTTTCAAGATTAACTGTTAATTCAAAGCCTTCAGCATTTGATTTTTCACGGATAAGGTCTAAAACAGCTTGCTCAAGCGTAATTGGCAGCAAGCCATTCTTCAGACAATTTTGGTGAAAAATATCTGCATAAGAAGGTGCTAAGATAGCTTTGAAACCATAATCTGAAAAAGCCCATGGAGCATGCTCACGAGAAGACCCACAGCCAAAGTTTTCACCTGCAAGTAAAATTGTCGCACCTTTACTTTTTTCTTGATTTAATTCAAATTCAGGATTTTCAGATCCATCAGGAAGATATCTCCAATCAAAGAATGCAAATCGTCCATATCCTGTTTTTTCAATTCTCTTTAAAAATTGCTTTGGAATAATTTGGTCTGTGTCAACATTTGTTCTGTTTAATACAGCAACTTTGCCTTTATGTGTAGTAAATGGTTGCATGATGTCCCTCCTAATATGAATACTTTTTCTATGGATGTAACAACACTTTCACACCTAAACAATTTCCATCCTATAGATTAATAAAATTAAAATGACATTGCGTTCTCTTGAATATGACGAACATCTACAAAACGTCCATGTAAAGCCGCTGCAGCTGCCATAGCTGGACTTACCAAGTGCGTTCTGGCACCTTTACCTTGTCTTCCTTCAAAGTTACGGTTCGAGGTAGATGCACAGCGCTCTCCTTCTGGTACAACGTCACTATTCATACTTAAACACATACTGCAACCCGATTCTCTCCACTCAAAGCCAGCTTCTTTAAAGATTACATCTAGACCTTCTTCTTCTGCTACTTTTTTAACCTTTTGAGAACCCGGCACAACGATAGCACGTACATCTGACGGCACCTTCTTGCCTTTTAAGCTACTTATAACTTCAGCTGCCTGTCTTAAGTCTGTTAAACGGGAATTTGTACAAGACCCAATAAACACATGTTCAATCGTAATATCTTCAATTCTAGTATTAGGTTGTAAACCCATATAGCTGTATGCACGCTTAGCTTCATCAACTTCTTCATCATTATGAAAATCATTTAAATCAGGTGTTTTTTCATCAACACCAACCGACATACCTGGATTTGTTCCCCATGTTACCATCGGAGCAATTTCATCACCATTTAATGTAATAACTTTATCGTACTCTGCTCCTTCGTCAGTTCTTAATGTTCTCCAGTATTCAACAGCCTTTTCAAGTTCTTCACCTTTAGGGGCATATTTTTTTCCTTTAATGTAAGAGAAGGTTGTTTCATCCGGGGCAATTAGTCCTGCTCTAGCTCCTGCTTCAATGGACATATTACAGATGGTCATACGCTCATCCATTGATAAGTTCTCAATCACTTCACCTGTATATTCGATAATATATCCTGTACCAAAGCGTACTCCGTATTTTCCAATCACAGCTAGGATAACATCTTTAGCTGTTACACCTTTTTGTAGCTTACCAGGAACATGAATATTTAACGTCTTCGGACGCTGTCTCCATAGTGTTTGAGTAGCTAAAACATGCTCTACTTCACTGGTCCCAATACCAAATGCAATCGCACCAAATGCTCCATGTGTTGACGTATGACTATCACCACAAACAATTGTTTTTCCTGGAAGAGTTAACCCTAGCTCAGGTCCAATTACGTGTACTATCCCTTGATCTTCACTTTGAAGATCTGCTAAACGAATTCCAAATTCTTTACAGTTTCTTTCAAGTGCACTAATTTGATTTTTGGCTACTTCATCACTGATTACAAAGCGATTGACTGTTGGTACATTATGATCCATCGTAGCGTACGTTCTGTCTGGTCTTCTTACTTTACGATTCTTCTCTCGAAGTCCCTCAAAAGCCTGTGGCGATGTTACTTCATGTACTAAGTGTAAATCGATATATAGAAGATCTGGCTTCCCTTGTTCTTGTTGAACAACATGTTCATCATATATCTTCTCAATAATCGTTTTTGGCTTCACGGTCGTAATCCTCCCTTAATAGATGGAAAATGAGGGGCTGACATCAACCATTGTGTCATACCCCTCAATCCGATAAGCATTGTATCGGTCTCTATATAGTGAATAAAAAGTTATTATAACTAATTAAGAATAAGCTTCCATTATGTTTAAAATGGCATGGTCATCAGCAAGAGCATTTTTGATTTCTTCACCCATTTGTTTTGTTGAAACGGCTTTTTCACCATTTGCAAGATCTGCTGTACGAGTACCTGAATTTAATACATTATCAACAGCCTTTTCAATTGCTTTTGCCTCTTCTTCTAATCCAAATGATTGACGTAGTAGCATTGCAGCAGAAAGAATCGTTGCGACAGGATTTGCTAAGCCTTTGCCAGCAATGTCAGGTGCTGAACCATGAACAGGTTCATATAAATGTAAACCTGATGATGATAAACTTGCTGAAGATAACATTCCAAGAGATCCTGTGATCATTGATGCTTCATCACTTAAGATATCTCCAAACATATTTTCTGTTACAATAACATCAAATTGTCTTGGTGATCTGATAAGTTGCATAGCTGCATTGTCAACAAGCATATGTTCAAGTGTTACATCCGGGTATCTTGCAGACACCTCTTCAGCCACTTCTCTCCATACTCTACTCGATTCAAGTACATTTGCTTTATCAACAGAAGTTACATGCTTGCGACGCTTCTGCGCAATTTCAAATGCAGATACAAGAATTCGTTCAATTTCAGAACGTTTATAAAATAATGTATCAACAACAGAGTCTTCACCATCACGAACAATACGCTCACTTGGTTTTCCAAAATACAATCCACCTGTCAGCTCTCGTACGATAACGAAGTCTACTCCACTAACATACTCCTTCTTTAAAGGGGAAGAATCTAATAAACTATCAAACGTAGTGATAGGACGTAAATTCGCATATAAATCAAGTGCCTTACGTAGAGCTAACAGTACCCCACGCTCCGGTCTTAATTCTACAGGATTTTTATCCCACTTAGGTCCTCCAACAGCCCCCAAAATAATGGCGTCAGATTTCTTACAAGCTTCAATTGTTTCTTCAGGCAATGGAGTGCCTTTTTGATCAATTGCGTCACCACCGATTAATCCATAGTTGAACTGAAATTGATGGTTAAAATGTTCTGCAATTGCTTTTAAAATTTCTACTGTTACATCAACAACTTCTTTACCTATTCCATCACCAGGTAATAATGCGATTGTTTTCTTCATGATCTATCCCCCTTCTCTTTAAGGTTTTAATTTAGTAGACTTGCTTCTAATTGAGGAATTTCCGCTAGCAGAGAAATGCGATTTACAGCATTGATGTAAGCTTTCGCCGATGCTTCTAACACATCGTGTGCCATTCCTCTTCCACTAGCTTCAGATTCTCCAACTCTTATTTTTACATACACTTGAGCTAGCGCGTCTCTTCCACTACTATTTGATTGAATGCGGTAGTCAATTAGGGTAATAGACTGGCCGACACATCTTTCTAACGTATTATAAATTGCTTCAACACTACCAGCTCCAGTAGCTGCTTCTTGAATTAACTCATTATCCTGGTTTAGAAGTGTAATTGTTGCCGTAGGAATTTGAGCCGTTCCATATTGAACCTGTAAAGATTTAAGTTCAAAGGCAGGTTCCCTGTTAGCCACTTTTTCTTCAATAAGCAGGGCTTTTAAATCATCATCAGTGATTTCTTTCTTCTTCTCCGTTAATTCTTTAAAAGCAATAAATAATTTATTTACTTCTTCATCTGAGATTTCAAAACCTAGTTCATGTAGTCTGTTTTTAAATGCATGGCGACCTGAATGTTTACCTAATACCATTGAATTAGTAGAAACACCTACAAGTTCTGGTGAGATAATCTCATAAGTTGTTTTCTCTTTAAGAACACCATCCTGATGAATACCGGATTCGTGAGCAAATGCATTTCTCCCTACTACCGCTTTGTTTCCAGGAACAACCATACCGGTTAAGCTACTTATTAAATCACTCGTACGCTTTGTTTCTTTCAAATATAAACCTGTCTTTGCTTTATAGTAATCACTTCTTATATGAAGGGCAACGGCAACTTCTTCTAGTGCAGCATTTCCTGCTCTTTCCCCAATCCCATTTACTGTTCCTTCAATCTGACCAGCACCATGTTCTATAGCTGATAGGGAATTAGCAACTGCCATGCCTAAATCATCATGGCAGTGTGCTGATAGAATGACATTGTCAATCCCCTTAACATTTTCACGAAGGTAAGTGAAAATTTCTCCGTATTCTTTTGGAGTAATATAACCAACCGTATCTGGGATGTTAATAACATGTGCACCTGCTTCAATCACCTTTTCAACGATCTCAGCTAGGTACGGCAATTCAGTGCGGCAAGCATCCTCTGCTGACCATTGAATAATCGGGAAAAATTGTGCAGCATATCGTACAGATTCAACAGCTGTTTGAATCACCTGCTCTTTTGTTTTCTTGAGCTTAAATTCTCTATGAATTGGAGAAGTAGCTAAGAAAACATGTAGTCTAGGTTCTTCAGCATATTTTAATGCTTCCCATGCTGCATCAATATCCCCTTTTACAGATCGAGCGAGGCCAGTTACTGAACTGTTCTTCACTGTTTTTGCAATTTCTTGAACTGCTAATAAATCACCTTTTGATGTAGCAGGAAAACCTGCCTCAATAACGTCCATTCCGAGTTTTTCTAGCTGTTTAGCAATCTCTAGTTTTTCTTTTACATTAAGATTTACACCTGGAGATTGTTCACCATCACGGAGCGTTGTATCAAATAGGTTAATTTTTCGCACTCACACTCACCGCTTCTTTCTGTTTTTGTTTAGATTTTACAAACGGCATCATTGCACGTAGCTTTTTACCAACAACTTCGATTTGATGTTCATTTTCATTATTATTAATTGCATTGAATTGTGGGCGATTTGCTTGGTTTTCTAAGATCCACTCTTTTGCAAATTTACCATTTTGGATGTCTTTAAGAACTTCTTTCATTGCTTCTTTCGAACGACCATCAACTACACGTGGACCTGAAACGAAGTCACCCCATTGAGCAGTATCAGAAATTGAATATCTCATACCAGCCATTCCATCTTCATACATTAAGTCTACGATTAATTTAAGCTCGTGTAAGCACTCAAAGTATGCAACTTCTGGTTGATATCCTGCTTCTACTAATGTTTCGAAACCAGCTTTTACTAGAGAAGTTAAACCTCCACATAATACAGCTTGCTCACCGAATAAATCAGTTTCTGTTTCTTCTTTGAATGTAGTTTCTAATACACCCGCACGAGCAGATCCAACACCTTTAGCATAAGCTAATGCTTTTTCTTTAGCTGAACCAGAAACATCTTGATAGATTGCGAATAATGCAGGAACACCAGCACCTTCTTCATAAGTTCTTCTTACTAAGTGACCAGGACCTTTTGGTGCAACTAAGAATACATCAACATCAGCAGGTGGTACGATTTGGCTAAAGTGTACGTTAAAACCGTGCGCAAATACTAATGAATTTCCTGCTTCTAAACCTGGCTTGATTTCTTCTTCATATACTTTTGCTTGTTGCTCATCTGGAAGTAATACCATTACTAAATCACCTAGTTGTGCTGCTTCAGCAACTGATACTACGTGATGTCCATCTTCAACTGCTTTATTGAAAGAACCACCTTGACGAACACCTACTACTACGTCAACTCCGCTTTCTTTTAAGTTCAATGCATGTGCATGACCTTGTGAACCATATCCGATGATTGCTACCTTTTTCCCTTGTAATACTGCCTCGTTAATATCTCCGTTATAATATACTGTTGTCATGTATAATCTCTCCTTCAAATAATTTTTTGAATAAATTTGATCTATTGCATATATGAATCTTTTTAACCTGCACCTTGCAGGCAAGATTACAAACGATTTAAACAATTGAGATTGGAACTTCTTTTGTCGTACGTTGTGTACCACGAGTAAAAGCTGTAGTTCCAGTTCTAGCAATTTCTTTAATTCCATATGGTTTTAACAAATCAATCAACACTTCAATTTTCTCAGGCTCACCTGTTACTTGAACAACCACACTTTCACGGCTTACATCAATAACAGTTGCTCTGAATGGCTGAATTAACCCTTGAAGCTCCATTCTGGTCGCTGGAGTTGACATGACTTTTATTAAAGCAAGCTCCCTAGATACAATTGATTGAGATGTTATATCAACAACTTTCAAAACATCGATCTGTTTATTAAGTTGCTTTGTAATTTGTTCTACTTCTTTTTCTTCTTGAACATTTACAACAACTGTCATACGGGAAACCCCTTCGGTTTCAGCATGACCAACCGTGATACTTTCAATGTTGTAATGCCTTTTTGTAAACAAACCTGTAATTCTATTTAAAACCCCTGTTTGGTTTAATACTGTTAATGAGAGGATTCTTTTCATAGCTTAACACCTACCATTTCATGCAAGCCTTTCCCAGGCGCAACCATCGGGTACACATTCTCATCTTTTGCAACATGAATATCAAGTAATACTGGTTCATCAGACAAGATAGCCGCTTTTAATTTTTCTTCCCATCCATCTTCCTGAACAATTCGTACACCAGTCATTCCATATGCCTCTGAAAGCTTTACAAAATCAGGCTGAGAAACGAATTTTGAATGAGAATATCTTTCTTCATAGAAAATTTCTTGCCACTGTCTTACCATTCCTAAAGCACCATTATTTAAGATTACAACTTTAATTGGTAAATTTAACTCATGGATAACTGATAATTCTTGAAGAGTCATTTGGAATCCACCATCACCAAGTACTGCAACAACTGTTGATTCTCGATCAGCAAGTTGTGCACCAATCGCTGAAGGTAAACCAAAGCCCATTGTTCCAAGACCACCAGATGTTACCCATTTGTTAGGATTTTGAAAATTATAATACTGTGCAGCCCACATTTGATGCTGACCAACATCTGTTGTGACAATAGCCTCTCCGTTCGTCCACTTGTGAATAAGTTCTAAAATTTTCTGTGGCTTAAGCTCAGAGTCACTATCTTTATACATAAGTGGATATTCTTCTTTATTAGAAGATAGTTGTTCGTTCCACTCTTTGTTATCACCTTGTTTACCATCCTGCTTAATTAATTGTTCTAAAACTAACTTCGCATCTCCCACAATCGGAATTTGAGTAGGAACATTTTTCCCGATTTCAGCAGGGTCAATGTCAATATGTGCAACAGTAGCTTTTTTTGCGAAATGTTCTAAATTTCCTGTTACACGGTCATCAAATCTAGCTCCTACACTGATTAATAAGTCACAATCATAAATAGCCATATTAGATGTGTAAGTGCCGTGCATTCCTGCCATTCCAAGGAACAGAGGATGATCCGAAGGGAAACCTCCTAATCCTAGTAACGTATTCGCAACAGGGATTTGCTGCTGTTCAGCATATTTGATTAACTCTTCAGATCCCTTAGCATGAAGAACACCTGCACCAGCTAAAATAACCGGTTTTTTTGCTCTACTAACTGCTTCTACTAATTTGCGAATCTGTAAATAATTAGGCTCACTTGTAGGCTGGTATCCTGGTAAATCTACAGGCATATCATAGCTAAATTCACCTTCTACAATTGCAATATCCTTAGGAATATCAATTAAAACCGGGCCAGGTCTACCTGTTGTTGCAATATGAAATGCTTCTTTAATAATTCTTGGAAGTTCGCTCACTTCACGAACTTGGTAATTATGCTTTGTAATCGGCGTTGTTATTCCTAAAATATCTGCTTCCTGGAAGGCATCTGATCCAATAACAGATGAAGCAACTTGACCTGTAAAAACCACTAATGGTAATGAGTCAATCATAGCGTCAGCTAAACCAGTTACTAAGTTAGTTGCACCAGGACCTGATGTGGCAATGACAACTCCAGGCTTACCAGAAACACGCGCATACCCTTCTGCTGCATGTATTCCACCTTGTTCATGACGAGTTAAAACATGGAATAAACCCGAATCATACAGACTATCATATATCGGTAAAACAGCCCCGCCAGGATAACCAAAAATAACTTCAACTTTCTCCTGCTTTAAAGCTTCAATAAGCATTTGAGACCCCGACATTGTGTTTGTACATTTGGCAGTTGAGTTGTTCAACTGTACATTTGTACTCATGTTCTTTCCTCCCTTATCTGGCTTTCAGCCGTGTTTTTTTAAGAAAATTTCATAAATTCAGCATATAAAAAACCTTCCCACCCCTCATAAGACTCCACAATTCTTTTGTGTGCCAAAGGGGCAAAAAGGTTAATAAACTTTTCGCGGTACCACCCTTCTTCATGGTCAAAAAATTAACCACCTTACGAACAGCATTCTGTTCACTTTGATAACGAGTACCGAAGAATGGGACTCGGTTAACCCTACTAACTTTCAGATTAACACTCAGAGGCGAGTTCATTTTTGGGAATATCACCGGCTTCCAGCTACCCCGGTTCTCTGTAGATACCTTACCAAAAACTACTTTTCCTCTTCACCGTTTTAACTATATGCATTTGTTTAGCTTACATGAAGGCCTTGTGGGATATTTTCCACTTTTACGCCTTCTTCAACTACTTTCTTTCTAAAAGCTTTCAAAAGTTTCTTTGTTTCTTCACCAGGGACGCCTTCACCAATCGTACGTCCATCAACCTTTACAACCGCGATGACTTCTGCGGCTGTTCCTGTTAAAAAGACTTCATCAGCCGTATAAACATCATGTCGTGTAAATGGTTCCTCTCGAACTTCATAGCCTAATTCATTAGCTATATCAATTATGGCATTTCTTGTTATGCCCTCAAGAGCTCCAATATATCCAGGGGGAGTTAATAATTTCCCATTTTTTAAGATAAAGACATTATCAGCTGAACCTTCTGCTACATAGCCCTGATCATTTAACATCAACGCTTCACTAACATTGGCCAGATGTGCTTCAATCTTTACCAAAACATTGTTTAAATAATTAAGAGATTTGACTTTTGGACTTAATACATCAGGTCTGTTTCTTCTTGTGGCAACCGTTACAATATCAATTCCTGTTTCATATAAGTGTTTAGGAAAGATAGATAGCGGCTCAACAATAATGACCGTATTAGCCCGTTTACAGTTATAAGGATCAAGTCCTAAGTCACCAGTTCCTCTTGAGACTACTAATCGAATGTACGCATCGCTCAAACCGTTCTTACTAACAGTCTCAACGACTAATTCAGTTAGTTCCTCTTGAGTATAAGGAATTGTTAACATTATAGACTTTGCTGATTGATATAATCGATCCATATGTTCTTTCATTCGAAAGATATTTCCACTGTAAACTCTTATTCCTTCAAAAACTCCATCACCGTATAAAAATCCGTGATCATAAACTGATATTTTTGCATCTTCTTTCTTCACAAAATCATCATTAAGAAAGATCCACTGGTCACCCATAAGAGCACGCCTTTCTTTTAAAAAATCCAAAAATTAGATCACTGAACATTATGTTTGTAAAGGAAAAATGATAAATAAATTCGAATTTTCTATACTTTTTCAAATGTTCGTGTAACTTTTATTTGAACTTATATTACGCTCAATAAATCCAAGTGTCAACAGTGTTTCTTGAATTATTTGATAATTTAGATTACTTAAATAATTTGTATACGCTTACATTGTTGGTATAAGTGGAAAGGCTATTTTAAAAAAATTTAAAACTTTTTTTAAAATCCGCAAATGTGGAGTTGGAATAAAGGAAATAATTACATCCTTTTTTCGGGGGTGCCAAATGGGTATCTCTGTTTTACTTCTTACCAAATATTACAATGGATCCTAATTGAAGAAAACAAACACGTAAGCTAATCTTACAAACTTTTTTAAAGAAGTAGAAATTGATTTACAAAAAACATGAAAAAACCTTCCATTATCTAATAATGAAAGGTTTGTATGTATTAGTTATGGCGTCCCAGGAGAGATTCGAACTCCCGACCGACGGCTTAGAAGCAAAATAATGCGACTTTTATTAACGCTTATAGAAAGGTCATTGAACGTTCATTTTTGGCGAACATGTATAACGGTCATTTACCGAACTTTTGACCGATTTCATTATAACACGCATATATAATAGAAGAAAGAGCTTTTTACCGTATTAGTCTAATTCCTCCTGTTTATAATCTTTTAACTTCTATTTATTAGCTACTTTTAAATTAGGCAGCGCTTTTCTTCTTTGGTATTCGAAGACAAAAAAAGACGCAAGCTATATGTGCCTGCGCCTCTGTCGTTCTCTTCTTTGTTATATTAAATAGTAGCTATTACGCTGTACCCTCTGTTGTATGCGTCCTGTGTTAGCTCGTATAGTTCGCTTCTGTCCACTTTTAATGGATTGTATCGCATATATACCGATAAACCTTTATCTGTTACTACGCTTGATATATGCGCCTTTCTTAGCGTCCTTTCTCTTTCAAGATTTCTGCCAAGAAATGTAACTTCGCTGCCTTCGTCTATTTCGTCTAACAGTATTTTTATAGCTCGCATAGTAGCCATACTCCTCGTTTCTTCCGGTACATATAGAGACGCAACCTTTACAAGCTCCTTTCCTTCCGCTCTACATTCGTACACCCTTGCGCCTGCTGCATAAGCTAGTCCTTTATCTTTTACAGATACCATTAGTACTATTAGGTAACTCTTGCGCTGTTGCCTCATGCGCCTTCCCCCTTAGTTTATAGTAGGCGTTCTACTCGCCCAACATAAACATAGGCGCTGCTACTCTTGCGCTTTGGTATGTAAAAATAGTTTTATAAAAAGTGTGCGAAGCGCAACAAAACTAACGAATAAAATAACGTATTAGGACGGGAAAAAAGGTTCTTAGAGCATGGGGCTTAGTATTTTCTTAAAGAAAGCAGTAGTTAATAGAAGAATATGAAAAAGCGCACCTATTAAATATAGTGCGCCATCTTCTTACGTATTCGGTTAAAGCTACGTCTTACTTGTTCATGATGTTCTAACCCCACTAAGTTAGATAGCTCCTTTAAGCTTGCGTCGGGGTATTCGTACCTTGCTAGTAGTAGTAGCCGCTCCTGCTCTGTTAACGAGGTATCTTTAAATATCTGCGTAACTATAGAATTAAAGATAACATCTTCTTCTACGTTTACGCTCGTATCTGCTAAGAAGTCCGCAGCCTCTTCCTTTAGTCGCAATACTTGTATATTAAAAGCGCCCTGCTTTGTTTTAGTATTCGTTCTTATAAGGTCTATAGCTCTGCGGTTACATACGAGTAGTAAAGTCTCATAAAAGTAAAAATCGTCGTAATGGTTGTACTTTTCGCATAGTTTCCACGCCTCTTCTAAGAAAATACTTTCGAAGTCTGCAGCGCATAGCTTGCAATTATTCCACCTATGTCCCCACGATTCCGCCTTCTTTCTTAATATACCTGCGAGATGTCTTAATAGCTTATCTTGCGCTACTTCTGAGCGTGTTAAAGCGTACTGCTCCCATAATTTCTCGACTTGTAGTACGTGTGCAGACAAACTAGGGCGCTTTTTATTTCGACGCTCTAGCCCTTCCCGTTTTGTTTCCGTTTTTGATTTCATAGTCTCTTGTTGTTTTAGTGCGACTTTATCATACAGTTTAGTCATGTGCCACGCCCCCTTTCAGAAAGGATAGGCGCAGTACACCACTTAACTTGGTATATATATATATCTGCGTCGATTATTGCGCAGCAATTGTTAGCTATAGTTCTAGTTAGTGTACCGTCTAGCCATGTTAGCTCAACCTAACACGGCTCTTCAACGCAAAAAGCCCCAACACATATCTGTGTTAGGCTCGTTTCTATTCTTCGCACTCTTCGTCCCTTACCGTAATCTTACATATTTCCCATGTGCTTAGGTTAGATTAAAAGTAACACTACTTAGCTTAAAGGAGACAAAGTATGCGGCATAGAAAAAACGTCCTCACTGAAATAGTAATAATAGTAGTAGCAGGCGCTATAATATCTTTTCTGAATACCTTATGGCTAAAATCGATACTCGTTAGAGAAATATATAAGGCTAACCGTACTTATCAATAATATGAGTTTCTACGCCTATTGCGTACTTGTTAAAGTAGTAGCATTAGCAGGTACGCTAGATACTCAAAAAGCCCCTACGCATATACGCGAGGCTCTTTCCTTGTCTTCAATTTTCGTTTGTTAGTATATCTCTGCGTAAGCTCTTCCCTCTAAAATACCGAACTCAATTTTCGCAGGAAGTAACTTCACACCGTCTTGACTCATCATCATAAAGTTCTGCACCCAACCGAATAAGTCAGTCGGTAATGTGTAAGCAATAGCTTTGCTTCCTTCTTTGACAGTAGCTATCGGTGTTCTGCCGTTCATACCCACAGAAAGTACCTCGTATACTACGCCCTCTTCTGCTGGCGAGTTAAGCTTAGGCATAGCTAATTTTTTATGTTTACTCACATCTTTGTATATTTTCGCACCTGCTATGTTTGTTATAAATTCCGCCATTATTAACGCCTCTTTTCTATGTATTCTAACAATATTTTACACTATTCTTTTAACTTTATCACCGTACATTTGTTCTTTTTTATAAGAAACGAAAAATCGTTCGCAGATTAACTAAGCATTTTGCGTTTTTACTGCCTCTAAGCAGTAGTGTTGTTAGCATAGTTACCTACAAACAATACACAATAAATACAATTTGTCATATGCGTTAAAAACCCTATAACAGCGATATTTTTCCACCTATTTGAGGTGTGCACAAAAATGTATATACCTGCTGAGTTAAAAATATATTGCGCAATTTATATACAGCAGTCTCAGCGAAGTAGTGGGGGTGGCTTGGGGGGGAATTTCCCTTGTAGCACTGACTAGCCTTATTCTGCGTTTTTTTATTGTGCAAAGAAATACATTTGCAATAAGAAAGATACCGAAAGTTAATTCATACTAAAAGCTTTCTGTACCTATACTTATTCAAGCGCGAATCTATCGACTGATAAATGTGTTACAACACAATTAACTTTAAGTCTACGTATACTTTCTAATCTAGATGCACCCTATCACCATTTACATATATCGCCCTAAGTATACACTTAGCTAAACGTATACAACAGTCATATAAGCCTAACGTAACCATAAAAAAGAGCGCATTAACTGCGCTTAATTTGTGCTATCGTGTTATGCCATGTCGTTTTAATAGTCGATAAAACTTAACTCTAGGTATATTGTATTTATCGCATATCATAGTAACAGGTATAACTCCCTCTTTATATTCATTAATAGCATGCTGCACCGCTGCGTTACTTATATCTAAATCTGGTTTGCGCCCCACATGCTTACCTTCTTCTTTTGCTCTTTTCATGCCTTCCATGCGCTTCTCTGCTAACATATTCAATTCCATTTCGGCTACTGCGCCTAGCATTGTAACTAGGAACTTTCCAACGTATGAAGACGTGTCTAGCTTTTCGCCTTTGAAGTCTAATACTACTAGACTCACTTTCTTATCGTTTAACAACTCGACTATCTCTAACAAGTCTTTTGTGTTACGTGCTATACGGTCTATGCGTGTTACTGCTATTGTATCACCTTCTACTACTTTAGCTAAAAGCTTCTGTAATCCTTCGCGTTCTGTATTTTTACCCGTAGACTTGTCTTCTACTAGCTTAATATCTTGTTCGTATTGACGCAGCAGCTTACGTTGTGTAGATATATTTTGACCTGTTGTGCTCACTCGTCCGTAACCATATATCATTATGTCCGTTTCCCCTTTGTGTACCTTAATTGTTTCGTTAATAAAATACTAGCACAACCATAATAACGATACAATCTTTCGTTACAAACTTAACTACTAACAAGTGCGCATATAACAACGGTTATAATTATCAGAAAACAGTGTATCAATCGTATACCTTTCGATACAAAAAAACCTGCAGAAAAGTTCGAGGCCACTGAAAATCTGACGATTTTAAAGATTATTCATGTAAGTTTAAAAAGAGCCGACTTTAATTCCTAAAAAAGGAAAAAAGTCGGCTCTTTCTTTGCATTAGCCACATATTTTCTCTAATTTTACCCTAGTAGCTTTAGAATTCTTTTAATGTTTACCGTAAATATAGCCATGGCGCCTTGCAACTCCATGCTAATTAGACCCGAGGATTTTGCCACATTATACCCGTGTCTGTGTTTTAGCTCACTATTTTTCGCTTCAATTTTATAACGTTCTTTAGACTTTTCCTTAAAATACACACTACTCTGGAATTGTGCTTGGGATGAATGTTGATCAGACTTAAGGGAAACAGAATATGTTTTACTTTTGGCTCCCTCTTTGTAGCACCCTTCTCTGAAAGGACATCTCTTGCATTTTTCAACATTAAAATAGTAGGTATCAACTTGGTTTTTGCCTACTCCTTTTTTACCTTGCCTAGCTTTTCGTACAGCCATATGTCCTGCCTTGCAGACATACATGCCCGCATCCTTATTGAATCCGAATTCATCCTCTTTTTTCGGGTACCCTGAGTTATTGAAGGATTTAATTTTGAGACCAGTTTGATTCCATTTTCCTTACTATATTGAATGTTGTCTTTCTCAGAATATGCAGTATCCCCAATAACTGTTTCAATATCCATTCCTGCATTTATACTTTTCTCAATAAGTGTCTGCAGCTCTTTTCCATCATTTTTTTCACCGGTTGTAATCGTTGCGGCTGTAATAATTCTCTCTTCACTCATCGCGAGATGAGTTTTATAGCCAAAGAAGGATGAGTCAGCTGCTTTGTGTCCTACTTTGGCATCTAGGTCTTTCATGGACTGGAGCTGTTCGATATCATCTGCAACAGTTTCTTTCAGGAGATTAAGATGTTCCTTGACTTTTGGATACTCTAAAAGGTTTTCTTCCTTTTCAATCACTTCAATGAGCTCTTGGGAGTAAGTAATCTCATCTTCAAGTACATCATTGTTCGGTTTTACGGGGAATTTCTCCTTCATACTCTCGTTAATTTTATAAATTGTTTTCCTGAGATTTTTGGAGCGCTCCATGAGTATTTCTTTTGGAGTCATTTGATTATATCGGGCCTTTGTGTGGGTGGCATCTACAATAATGGACTTGCTTTTAATAATCTCTTTCTCAATGGCAATTTCCACTGTCTTATCGATAAGCATGTCTAATAAGTTCATGTCTTTTATCCTAAGCTTACGAAACTTTGTCAAAGAACTTGAATCAATAACGGCTTCCTCCGGAGCCATATCCAAAAAATATTTGAAGGACATATCATATTTTGAACGCTCGACAATATCAACATCTGAAACATCATGAATGCTTTTTAAAAACAAATATTTAAACATGCGAATAGGATCTATCGCATTCCGCCCATTATCTAGACAATATTTATCCTTTAATTCTTCGTAAATAAAAGAAAAGTCGATCAGGTCCTTAATTCTGCGTAACATATTATCCTGAGGAACGACGATATCATAAAGAGCCACATATGGACTAAACATCATTGTTTGTTGTTTTTGTATCATTGGAAACCACCCACTTATATTTATAATTTTAATTATAAAGTAAAAAAGGTAGAAAGGTTCACCTAAGTGACTCTTTCTACCTTTTTCTTGGACTTTTTCAGTGGCCTCGAAAAGTTCCCACAGGTTTTTAAGGGCGCGAAGAATGGCGAAGACGAAAGTTTTATAAGACATTCTGAAGACGAACGTACTTTACCGGAACAAAAATCATTAATATATATAAAGAGAATTGACATCCCTCACTCACTATGGACGTGAGAGATTGTCATTTTCTTTTGGGCGTATGAGTTGAGCAAACAAAGCAGCACACAGCACTTCAAGTACAAAATTAAGTACCTTCTGTAACTGCACAGCACTAATATGTACTGTAATTACTCCGTTCATCAAACATAAAACTACCACAATAACAAAAATCATACCTAATAAAAGTGTCTTATTCATTTTCATCTTACCGCCACCCCGCGCATCTAATTTTACGACAGGGTGCGCTATTACGCGTTCCTTAGAAGATGGCTGCCTCTAAGCCAACCTCCCCCACGCATTATTAATATTTTACTATATTTTACTAATGAAATACAGCAAAATATAACAAATATCTCTATATTTCCCTCCCCCTGAGTTTTGCAAACCTCTCCCGATAGGAACTAGCAGCGGTTGCATATCTGTAAACTGCGGTAAACATTCGAAGAACACGGCAAACGCAGATACAACAACACTTTATTGCGATAAAGCGATAAAACACAAGTGTTTACATTTACTTTTGTATACGCAAAAAGACGGCTATAAAGCCGCCTGTATACGCTCCAATAGAGCCTCCTTATATCTCCTATAAACGTTCGCTAACTCAGTACGAACTCTGGCGCATTCCTCAATATCTGCGCCCATACTTTGCATATTGAAATATACGTTTTGTGCGTCGTTATAGATTTTTCGCAGCTCTTTTAGGCTAGGCTCTTCCATATTGTAGCCGCTCATATCTGCGTCTATATAAAGCCCTGTAGAATATTTCAGTACGTTACCGTCACAGTCGATAGTAAAGAACTTTTCATCTTGGATAATTCGCATATTTAACTCCCTTCTGCCCTCTATTCGTTTTGTTCTGCCTCTTCCTTCAAGTAACGTTTAGCCACAGCATATGCGGTCATATTTGCGTTGCTAGGGTTGGCGTGAGCTATATGTTCTAAAACTGTAAGCTCATCTCTGTTTATTGTCTTGCCTTCATTTATCTTGCGTTTGATTTCCTCAGCTCTCACGCGTAATGCGTTATATTTGTTCAATGTGTTATCCTCCTTCTTTATTCGCCCTTTATGCTGCGAGGTACAACGCCTCTTAAAAGTTGTTCGTTATCAAAATCAGAAATCATTGCGTACTGTTCGCGTTGTCTCGTACCGTAGCCATTAAGACGGTAAAGAGTAGTAATTGCTTTAGGGTGAACTAGAAAGGTGACTGTCCTAGCAAGTTCCTCGTAATGCGCTCTAATCCTAGCTATTTCAAGGCTCTTTTCTACATACAGCTCTTTTGCCTTTCTCTGCTCCTCTATAGCTGCCTCTACATACTCCTCTTGGTATTCATTACTCCACGCTTTAAACGCGTTTTCTAAGTCTTTTAGGGTTATGGTACGACTTCCTATATGCCTTGCTACTTCATACTTCTGCTTAGCTATAGTCAAGTCACTTTCTGCCTTCGTTAATTGTTCGTTAACTTCCTCTAGCTCTTTGTCCTTAGATACACCTTCGACTACTGAAGACTTAACCGCGTTGTCCCTTTTCACCTTTAGGGCTTGTACTAGTGCCTCTTTTTCTCTAACACTTTCTGCGTACTCCGCTGTACGTTTACGGTTCTTCTCCGTCTCTTCATGGTATTGATTTAGTAGCTCGAAAGTAGGAAGTTTGCGTTCTTTTTTATTTTCCATTTTAATCCCCTTTTCCTTATTAATCGCAGCTCAAAGGCAATAAAAAAAGGTAACGGCTGCTTCTATTAAAAGCATGCCACTACCTAGTTTTCGTTTATGCAGTACCTATGAAAGTTTTTTACTTCGATTCTATGTTTATGCTAACCTATAACGCTCGCCTGTCAGTTTTAGCCTTGCTTGATGTATCTCTTTTCGATTCCTTCGCCTCACTGTCTTACCCACTCACGTAGTCTTCGTGTTCTATTTAATCGACTCAGACATCAGAAAGTAGCTTCATGCGTTCTCTCTATCGTCTTGCGACTCTCTTCGTAGCAATATTTTTCATGTCGATAAAATTGGACGTGCGTGTACATATATTGCTGTGTCCCCTTTGTAAAATTGCAACACTGCTTTTTTAGAAAAAAGAAAAAATGAACAATCCTAAAATAACCATGGCTGCTAGGAAATTTATTAATACTTGTACCCTGTCATCACCCATTGCCATTTCTCTTAAACTTGACGCTTGATAAAGAGTAGCTATTATAGCTATAACCACTAATACAGTATTGTCTCCCCAATACCTATACGCAGTATAAGCTCCTAGTAACGTAAAAATAAAACCCATTGTAAACCTCCTGTATAACGAAGTAATTATAAGTTGTCATCATATAGAGTATATTGTAGGCTGAGGGTAACTGATAGTGGTACATTTAACCTAAACAGGTTTATATTAGTCATTCTTATAATCTATTAGTATTTAGAAAAGATTTGAAGTAGAAATAAAAAAGACGGCTTGTTAGACCGTCGTATATTTTCGAACATATTATATTTAATTTATAAAAACTTACGTAGATTTTCTGCAATCTCTTCTTTATCAAGATGTAGGTATTGACTAGTTACAGCTAAATTACTATGACCTAGTGCTTTAGATATTTCCGCAATATTAGCGCCTTTTTCAAGTAAATTCTTTGCAAATCCTCTACGTAAAGCATGCGGATTTATGTTCTTTAATCCGTATTCCTTAGCGTATTTGTTCAATCTTTTTTGAATATTATTATGGGTTTGGCTAGTCGCTATAATGCTTCCCTGCTTAGTAATAAACACATAACTATTTTTATGACCGTATTCCTTGCGTATTGCGTCATTCTGTTTAATTAGTACGGATAGCAAGCGGTTAAGAGTATCATCAATAGGTAATAGAAGTTGGTCGTGGTTCTTTACAATGTTGCCATCTATCTTTAAAAGGTTGTTCTCTAGGTCAATGTGGCGATTCTCTAGATAAACAATTGTATTTATACGTAAACCTGTCTTAAACATTAGTAATGCAGCTGTAGCGTCTCGTAGCTGTACATAATCATTTAGATTAAGAACTGATAACAAAACTTTAACGTCACGCTCTGCAGCTCCTTCTTTTACTATGTTGTCTACTTTAATATTTATTGGACGCCAAAACTTGTGCTCTATCCAACTGTTATCAAAACAACGAGACAGAAATGCTTTTAAGCACTTGAGGCGAGTTAACTTCGTTTGCTTTGATACGTCCATACTAGCGAGCCATTGGTATACATGGTCAGCATTAAGCTCTTCTAAATATTTTTTTAACAGTTTCCGCAAAATGCTTTACATATACGTTATAGTCGCTTATGGTACGTGGACGATTACCGCTAATCTCCATTTGACGTGATATAGTCGCTAGTGCTTTTTCGATTGTTATATGGTCAGTCAACCGGTCTGTGTTCCGTTCTCTTGACCGACTCACCTTGTTTACCAATTGCGTCGTAGACTCGGATTCACCCATAAACAATCCGTTCAAATCTTCTGTAATTGTAAGTATCGCTTTCTTTTTTGTCATACAAAAAAACCTCCTATGCGTTAAAAATCATTGAGTCAGTTTCGGCACTAAATTCATCATTGACCGATACATTGACCGTTTCATTTAACGTCATAAAAGGTTAATTTTGCGAGCTTTATCGCTCTTTTTCGCGACGTCCCAGGAGAGATTCGAACTCCCGACCGACGGCTTAGAAGGCCGTTGCTCTATCCTGCTGAGCTACTGGGACATAGATATAAAATAATATAAAGTTCTATTGTTCTAAAATTGTAATGTCGTCCCGATTTCAGAAAGTTTATTCAAGGAGTGGCTCAATCGGTATGCTATAGCATATTCTTTGCAGCCTATTCAATCGTGCTCTATCCTGCTGAGCTACTGGGACATTTTTTAGCACTGTTATGTTAATCATCAGCGACATATATTATTATATTTCCAGACCTAACAAATGTCAACATTAAAAATAACTTTTTTTATATAGAGGGAGTTTAACCTCCCTCAAACATTTAATTTAGTGTAAAGCTCTTAGAAAGTTCCGGGAATTCCTGACCATTTACTTCATAGAAAGTCACATTTGCCACGTTATTTTCAAGCTCTAGTATAGCATACGTTTTTTGTTTTCGCATCACAGGAAGTCTTATACTACCAGGATTAATTAATAATACATCATCAATCATTTCTGCGTTTGCTATATGTGAATGTCCATAGCATGCAATTTTTGCGCTAGTCTCCATTGCCCTATACTTTAAGCTCATAAGTGTCATTTTAACATTATATAAGTGACCATGTGTCATATACAGCGTAATGCCACCAAGATCCTCAATGATTTCATTCGGAAGATCTGACCCAAAATCACAATTCCCTTTTACACCTTTAAAAGAAATTAGCTCCTTGCTATTTGATGATAGCTCAGAATCACCGCAATGAAACATCATATCTACTTCATCTTTATGTCTCTCCTGTATTTCTAAAAGTTCCGTAGTCAATCCATGACTATCACTTAAAATAAGTACCTTCATTTTTTCATTCGCCTCGATTATTGTTCATTTCAAAAGTCCTTGAACCTTTTTTAAAGCTTCTGCACGATGACTGATTTGGTTTTTTTCTTCTTTTGACAACTCTGCCATTGTTTTTGTAGAGTTTTTCACCGTAAAAATCGGATCATAGCCAAATCCCCCATCACCACTTGGCTCTTTTGCAATGTAGCCTTCACATTCCCCTACGACGGTTTGTGTTTTCTGACCTGGTATAGACACTGCTAAAGCACAAATAAACCTAGCTGTGCGTTTTTCCTTGCTTGGAACATTTTTTAATTTTTCAAGCACCTTGATTATATTCGCTGTATCATCTTTTTCAGGTCCTGCATATCTCGCAGAATATACACCTGGCTCTCCGTTCAAATAATCAACTGCTAATCCCGAATCATCTGCAATCGTTAATATGTTAAATTGTTCCGAGACAGCCTCAGCCTTAAGGATTGCATTTTCTTCAAAGGTTTCACCAGTTTCTTCAACATCAACTGAATTTGGATAATCTAAAAGAGACTGAACCTGATAACCTAGTGGAGCTAAGATTGCTTCAAATTCTCTAACTTTCCCTTTATTTTTTGTGGCAATAATGATATGTTTCAATTTACTGCTCCCTGTTTCTTTAGATTTTCTTCAACTATAAGTGAAACATCTCCGAGTACTGCCTTTTGCTCTTCAATAAGCGCTTTGATTCCTATCTCAGCTAAATCAAGCATACTGTTTAATTCAGATCTAGTGAATGTTGCTTCTTCTCCAGTACCTTGTACCTCAACCAACTGACCACTTGATGTCATAATAACGTTCATGTCGACTAATGCACTTGAATCTTCTTTGTAGTCCAAGTCTAAAATTTCTCCATGCTCTGAGTCTATTCCAACAGATATAGCTGCTAGAAAATCTGTAATCGGTAATGTTTTTAATTTGCCATTATTCATTAATTTTTCTAAAGCGATAACCATTGCTACAAATGCCCCTGTAATGGAAGCAGTTCGTGTGCCACCATCTGCTTGAATAACATCACAATCAACCCAGATTGTTCTTTCTCCAAGCTCATGTAGGTTAACAACAGCACGTAACGCTCTTCCTATTAAACGTTGAATTTCCATTGTTCGCCCAGTGATTTTCCCTTTTGACGATTCTCGGATTGTTCGCTGCTCAGTTGCTCTAGGGAGCATTGAATACTCTGCAGTAATCCATCCCTTACCTTCTCCCCTCATAAAGGGTGGTACTCGATCTTCTATACTTGCATTACAAATTACCTTTGTGTTACCAACAGTTATTAAGACAGAACCTTCCGGGTGAATGATAAAATCCTTCATTATTTCTACTTTTCTTATCTGATTTCTTTCTCGGCCGTCATGTCTCAATTTTTTCCCTCCAGTAAAAAGCTGCTTATTCATTATGTAAACAAGAAATAAGAGGTAGCTTAAATAAGCATACCTCTCTTTACCCATTATATAGTATATCAAAAACCTGTTATTAAAAACTACCTGTATTCACTTTAGTAGGTCTTGTTACAGGCTCTGTTAACTTTTCTCCATTTTCGTTGATTAATTCTGATTTTCCATTGACTGTTACAGCCACACTTTCAATACCATCTTGCTCTGTTAATGTTAAAACCAATGCTTCAAGCACTTGTGAAGATATAATTTTTTGCTCTTCATCAAGACTTCCATAAATGGATTCATTAAAATCGAGTGTTACTTTACCATTTTCGTACTTAGGTGCACTTAGAAGTTCAACACCTTCCTGGAAATCACTCATTAACCCTGTAGATGCAGATGGTCCTTCTGCAAGCTCATTTACAGCTGCAACAATTGGATCCTTTTCTTCATTGTTAATTCGCTTTGTAACAGGAACATAATATTGACTTCCGTCTGATTCTGCTAAATAATAAACAGTTAATGGATGACTGTCAGTAATATCAACTACATCGCTGGAATCATGGTTAATTCCATCTTCTCTACTAACACCATTTTGTATCGGAGTACCGTTTACAGGCATCTCTTTCTGTTCATGACCGTTTACCCAGATCTTCACATTCTTAACTGAATCAAATTGTGTTAATGTCCACGTAATGGATTGAAGAATTTTAGCTTCATCTTCTTTTTTATAGTTATTAAATTCCTTCGAAAAATCGGCAATGGCAGTACCATCTTCAGTTATATTTACTCCCAATACTTGTGTATCCTGCGGAAGTACAGCTCTAAATCCATTCGGTAACATATTTGAGACAGGACCACCTTCAACTAAATACTCTAATGATTGTTTTGCAACACTGTCAGTTTTAGGTAGGTTCATAGCATACGGAACAACAAATCCGCTTTTGTCTATTAAGTAGAGCTGACTTGTTACTGATTCCTCTGCTTGATCACTCTTTACATCTTCCACACCATTTTCAGTTTCTACCTGTGCACCATCTTCCATAATGTTCACATCTTGTGGTGGATCAATTTCTTTAGTAGCTTCTTCTGCATTGAACAAACCACAACCAGAAAGTAGCAATGATGATGCAATAACCGTGACTGCAATCTGTTTGTTGTATTTAGACATTAAAATCCCTCCAAAGGCAGTTTGTACTAATATGTATACGAGCTATTTCTCATTTTAGACCGATTTTTTGTACAAACTTTTCAAATGAAGATTTGGAGAGATAGATAGGTATAATAAAAACACAGTGCATCACTGTGTTTTTATAATGTACGATGTTTCTGATTCATCTGATTTAACGTAATTGATTCTACATGTTTAACAGGCTGCTCGAACCATTTTGATGCAATTTTCTCGAACAACTGCTTTGGACCTGTTGTTAAAAAACGGTGATTCTTTTTTCCTGAGAATAAATTGAGAGTTTTATTGAATGATAATATTGTACTAACCTCTCGGGCAGTTTCATCTCCAGAACAAATTATTTTCACGGCTTGTCCCATGTACTCTTCAATTTGTGATTGCAAGATAGGATAATGTGTACATCCTAAAATTAATGTATCAATTTTACTACCCTTAAAAGCTGAAAGAGAGTCGTTAACAATCTTTTGAGCCTCTTCCCCTTCAAATTCGCCACTTTCTACTAACGGAACAAATTTAGGGCAGGCAAGACTTTCAACAATCAGCTGATTATTTAATGTTTTTAATGCTGTTTCATATGCCGCACTTTGAATGGTATTAATTGTACCAATAACCCCGATATGATCATTCTTTGTTACCTTTACAGCTGTTCTTGCCCCTGGAAAGATAACACCTATTACGGGAATATCCACGTTTTCCTGAATTTCCTCTAAGGCAATGGCTGTTGCTGTGTTACAAGCAATAACCAGCATTTTTATATGGTGATTTTCTAACAAATAATTGGTCATTTCCCAGGTAAACCTGCGTACTTCTTCAGCAGGTCTTGGTCCATATGGACAACGTGCTGTATCACCTAAATAGATGATTTCTTCTTTTGGTAATTGTCTCATGATTTCTTTTGCGACAGTTAATCCACCTACGCCAGAATCAATGACACCGATTGGTCTTTTCAAATAATCGCCTCATTTTTAACTCATTTCTTGTTGTAGTTTTATTAACGATTTTTCAAGTGTTACTAATTCTTCTTCTTCAAAGTTAACCAGCATGTCTCTTAAATAATTTTGTCTTTTTTGAATAACTTCCTCGATAATCCGCTCGCCCTCTGCTAATAAGTGTATTCTTACAATTCTTCTGTCATGAGTATCTTTTACTCTGATAACCAATTGGTTCTTTTCCATACGATCCACTAAATCAGTTGTCGTACTACATGCTAAAAACATTTTATTAGAAAGCTCTCCAATTGTTAAGTCACCATTTTCCCATAACCATTGTAGGGCAACAAACTGTGGTGGTGTTATATGATAGTCATTTAAAATTTCTCGACCTTTTTGTTTAATAATTCCTGATATATGACGAAGTGCCTTTTCAAGATCAGATACTGTTTGTGTTTTATCAATTCCTTGATTTATGCTCAACTTTAACCCTCTCTAAACCATTATAATGTTATCTTTTTATATCAATGTTATTTTCCCTGTTTTTTTAATAAATTGCAAGTTACATATTTTTTAACAAATGATTGATTAAACAAGAACAATTCTTTTTATATATCCGATATATAAATTTTAATCATTTTTTATAAAGTAATAACCGGCTCCCTTTATGAAAAGGATAGCCGGTATTGGTTAGAGCTCGAGTTCACCCATTCGAAGGAGCTCAACAACCGCTTGAGAGCGTCCCTTAACACCAAGCTTTTGCATCGCATTCGAGATATGATTTCGAACCGTTTTTTCACTTATAAAGAGCTCGCTAGCAATCTCTTTCGTCGTTTTGTCTTGAACTAACAATTCGAATACTTCTCTCTCTCTTTTCGTGAGTAGTGGCTTTGATTGAAACTCTTTCTCTTTCAAGTATTGTAACCCTCCTTGCTAAGGTGAGAGCTGATCTAACGGATGGGTATATATTTAGTCAACATATACTATGTGTAACCGAGGAGGACTGTGACAGATTCAAAACGGAAAAGATGTTTAACTGCGTCCATTTTATTAGTTCGTTATTGTTTCATATGCTGTTAAACATTTTTTATCTTCTTCAGACCATGGAACACTCTTTCCTGTTCGCTGTGAAATCTGTACAATTGTTCCTCGGCCTACAAAAATACTCTCCCTATGATCGTTTACTCCTAAGTAATGCAAATCAACCGAAGATGTGCCTATACGATTTATTTTGACAAAAAGATTTATCTTGTCATCAAAGTAAGCTTGATGTAAAAAATCACATTGCAAATCTGCAACAACAGGAATACTTTCGCCATTTGATTGTAACCATTTCCGCATCATCCCGGTTTTTTTGAAGAATTCTATCCTTCCTTCTTCAAAGTATGTAAAAGGAACCGTATTGTTCATATGTCCAAACATATCTGTTTCAGAAAATCGAATTTTTATTGGATGTGAAAAGCTAAAGCTGTCTTTATAAGCTGAATCAAAGCTCTCTATATACGGTATTTTTTTCATCATGCTCTTCCTTTCATTTGTCTTTAAATAAAAAAGGAACTGACATGGAAGTCAGTCCCTTTTTACTGTTATCCTTGGTCACTACCAAAGAAATTACGGAATGATTGAAATGCTGTATCACGATTTAATGCTGCAATCGATGTTGTTAAAGGAATACCTTTTGGACAAGATTGCACACAGTTTTGTGAGTTACCACAGTTTGCTAATCCACCGTCTCCCATAATTGCTTCAAGACGCTCAGACTTATTCATTTCACCAGTAGGATGAGCATTGAATAAACGAACTTGTGATAGCGGAGCAGGACCAATGAAATTTGATTTACTATTCACGTTAGGGCAAGCTTCTAAACATACTCCACAAGTCATACATTTTGATAGCTCATAAGCCCATTGACGCTTTTTCTCTGGCATACGTGGTCCAGGACCTAAATCGTACGTTCCATCAATCGGAATCCAAGCCTTAACTTTTTTAAGAGAGTCGAACATACGTTTACGATCAACCTGTAAATCGCGAACAACCGGGAACGTACGCATTGGTTCAAGTCTGATCGGTTGTTCAAGCTGATCAACTAGAGCTGTACAAGATTGTCGAGGCTTTCCATTGATCACCATTGAACACGCACCACATACTTCTTCTAAACAGTTCATATCCCAGTTAATTGGCGTTGTTTGTTTCCCCTCAACATTTACTGGATTACGACGAATTTCCATTAACGCCGATATAACATTCATATTCGGGCGATAAGGTATTTCGAATTTTTCCTGATAAGGTACTGCTTCTGGTGATTCTTGTCGGGTAATAATAAACTGAACTACTCTATTTTCACTCATTAGTTATCCCCCTTTTTGCTTTTAGAATAATCACGTTTACGTGGTGTAATTAATGATACATCCACATCTTCATAGTGGAATTTAGGGGCAGTTCGGTCACCTGCATATGTTGCCATCGTTGTTTTTAAGAACTCCTCGTCATTTCGATCTGGGAATTCAGGTTTAAAATGCGCTCCACGACTTTCATTACGGTTGTACGCACCCAGTGTTACAACACGTGATAGCTGAAGCATATTTTTTAACTGACGAGTAAAGGCAGCACCTTGATTACTCCATTTAGCAGTATCATTAATATTGATGTTATCAAAACGTTCAATAAGTTCCTGAATCTTCTCATCTGTTTTTAGAAGCTTATCATTATGTCTTACAACGGTAACGTTATCTGTCATCCATTCTCCTAATTCCTTGTGAAGAACATAAGCATTTTCAGTACCATCTAAGCTCATGATATTATTCCATTTATCTTCTTCCTGTTTTACATGGCTCTCAAACACACTAGAAGAAAGATCTTCAGCACTCTTCTCAAGTCCATTAATGTACTTAACAGCATTAGGACCCGCTACCATACCACCATAGATTGCAGAAAGCAATGAGTTGGCACCAAGACGGTTTGCACCGTGCATAGAGTAATCACACTCACCTGCTGCAAATAAACCTGGGATATTTGTCATTTGGTCATAATCAACCCATAATCCGCCCATTGAATAATGAACTGCAGGGAAGATTTTCATTGGAACTTTACGTGGATCATCACCCATGAACTTTTCATAGATTTCGATAATACCACCTAGTTTAATATCAAGTTCTTTTGGATCTTTGTGGGATAAATCAAGGTAAACCATGTTTTCACCATTGATTCCAAGCTTTTGCTCTACGCAAACATCAAAGATTTCACGTGTTGCAATATCACGAGGTACAAGGTTTCCATAAGCTGGATACTTTTCTTCAAGGAAGTACCAAGGTTTCCCATCTTTGTATGTCCAAACTCGTCCACCTTCTCCACGAGCAGATTCACTCATTAGGCGAAGCTTATCATCTCCTGGAATTGCGGTCGGGTGAATTTGAATGAATTCACCATTTGCATAATGAACACCTTGCTGATAAACAATCGATGCTGCAGATCCAGTGTTGATAACAGAGTTAGTTGATTTTCCGAAAATAATTCCCGGGCCACCAGTTGCCATAATAACAGCATCTGCCCGGAACGATTCAATTTGCATAGATGTTAAGTTTTGTGCAGTAACCCCACGACAAACTCGATCATCATCAATAACCGCACCTAAGAATTCCCATCCTTCATATTTCGTTACAAGACCCGCTACCTCATGACGTCTTACTTGCTCATCTAAAGCATATAGTAGCTGTTGACCAGTCGTTGCTCCAGCAAAAGCTGTACGGTGATGCTGAGTACCACCAAAACGTCTGAAATCTAATAATCCTTCTGGAGTACGGTTGAACATTACACCCATTCGGTCTAATAAGTGTATAATTCCAGGTGCTGCTTCAGCCATTGCTTTAACAGGTGGTTGATTTGCTAAGAAATCTCCGCCATAAACAGTGTCATCAAAGTGCTCCCAAGGTGAATCTCCTTCACCTTTTGTATTTACAGCCCCGTTAATCCCACCCTGTGCACACACTGAGTGTGATCTTTTAACAGGTACTAATGAAAATAAATCTACTTGAACGCCGGCTTCAGCAGCTTTTATAGTAGCCATTAAACCAGCTAACCCGCCTCCGACAACGATAATTTTACTTTTACTCATTAAGCCCACTCCCTTTAATAGCTATTGCTGGATTAGACGAATGCAAAGATTGCTCGAACACCCACGAATGACAACGCTAAGAAGATACCGAGCGTGACATAAGTAGAGATTACTTGTGAGCGAGGAGTAACTGTGATTCCCCAACTAACTCCAAATGACCATAAACCATTAGCAAAATGGAACACGGTTGAAATAACACCAATTAAGTAGAATACAAGCATAAAAGGACTACTTAAAATAGAAGCCATCATGTCATAGTTTACTTCTGCTCCAAGTGCAGCAGCAATTCTCGTTTCCCAAACATGCCAAGCGATAAAAATAAAGGTAATAATTCCTGTTACACGCTGCAGCATGAATAACCAATTTCGAAGATAACCATAGTTACTTACATTGTTTTTCGCTGTAAATGCAATATAAACTCCGTAAATCGCATGGTATAAAAGTGGAAGGAAAATAATTACAATCTCAAGCACATACCTAAATGGCAACATTTCCATAAAGTGTGCTGCATTGTTAAATGCTTCTGCACCTCTTGTGGCAAAATGGTTGACGATTAGATGCTGAATCAAAAAGATCCCTACCGGAATTACTCCAAGTAATGAGTGCAGTCTACGATTAATAAACTCTCGGTTTCCAGCCATAAAACTTACCCCCTAGTATCAATAATGCGCTCACTTTTTTAAAACTAATTTGTTTCCTAATAAAGTTTACCAAATGTAATAATGGTCTACATTACAGTCAGTAAAATTTACGAATATAAACTAGCAGTCTAGTAAACTTTCTTGCCAGTTTAAAAGTAGGTAAATGCAACAAGTACATTTTACTCCCTTAAAGAAAGAGCGTCAAGAAAACGTGTTCATAAATTATAATTTTTCGACAAATACTAATTACATGTAATTTTACTTTATCAGTATACCTTATTTTAAAACAACCTACTTTAGCATCCTATTCTGGAAATTTCAACCTCATTACTAGTTCTAACTTACGCAGTTCATAATTTTCCTTAATATTTCATGTTTTTCACCTTGGATGTTGATATATAATATGAAATAGAAAGAGGGGAATACCGTGAACAAACAATCCGCAAGACTTGATAAGGACAAATTAGAAAACATCCAAATGCCAGCATTCGGACTGGAACTACTTAGGGAGGTTTTAATCCCTGATATTCTCGGCCAAGACTACCAGCAAATGCTCTATTGGGCGGGTAAAGGCTTAGCACGAAAATACCCTGTATCCTCTATTGAAGAACTCTCTGATTTTTTTCAAGCAGCAGGATGGGGACAGCTTACTTTGCTACATAATAAAAAAAATGAAATGGAATTTGAGCTAAGTGGAGAACTAATTTCCATTCGTTTTTCTAAAAGTAATGAATATACGTTTCAGTTAGAAGCAGGGTTTATAGCTGAACAACTTCAGATGATGAACAAGCATATAACTGAGACATATGAGCAACTAAAGAAGCGTGCGAACAAAGTTGTGTTTACTGTAAAGTGGGATAGCAAAGACATTCTTGATGATGCACCGTTAGGTAAAAGAAGCCAAAGGTGAATAATAATAGAATAAGAGGGGAAATCTCCCCTCTTTATTCTGAATTACACGGTTGCAGCAGGTTTTGAGAGCTCAAACGCATTGTGCAACGTATCAACAGCAGATACCATATGCGCTTGAGAAATAACCGTTGAAACTTTAATTTCAGACGTACTAACCATCTTCACTTCAATACCTTGTTTTGCTAATACATCAAACATCTCTGCAGCTACACCAGGGTTTGAAACCATTCCTGAACCTACAATAGAGACTTTTGCTAATTCAGATTCAGATTCAACGCGTTCATAACCTAACTCTTCTTTATACTGCTCCAATACACGAATAGTATCTTCAAGATCACCTGTTTTTACTGAAAAAGAAATAGAAGTTTTGTTATCAGTTGTTGTATTCTGAATAATTATGTCCACATTTAGCCCGTTTTTCGCTAATGTTGAAAAAATAGTTGATAATGTTGTTAATTCATTAGGCAATCCTAACACTGATACTCTTGTTACTTGATCTTCAAATGCAATTCCTCTAACAATTAAGTTTTGTTCCATTTCCGCTTCCTCCTCAATAATTGTGCCCCGCTCATTTTCCATACTAGAACGAACTTCTAATGGGATGTTATAATTTTTCGCAAACTCTACTGCTCTTGGATGTAAAACACCGGCTCCTAAATTTGCTAATTCTAACATTTCATCGTATGATATCGATTCTAGTTTTCTTGCTTCCTTTACAAATCGAGGATCCGTTGTATAGACTCCAGTTACATCAGTGTAAATGTCACACTTGTCTGCTTTCAGTGCTGCAGCTAAGGCCACTGCTGTCGTATCAGATCCACCTCTACCTAATGTAGTAATCTGACCTTCTACCGCTACCCCTTGGAACCCGGCAACAACGACAACTTTTCCTTTCTCTAGTTCTTTATTCATTTTTTGTGGATTTATATTAGTAATTCTTGCATTTCCATGCGTTGACTCCGTTTCAATTCCTGCCTGCCAGCCAGTAAATGAAATGGCATCATACCCTTTTTCTATTAGCGCCATTGATAAAAGGGAAATGGTTATTTGCTCACCAGTTGTAAGAAGCATATCCATTTCACGCTTGCTCGGCTTAGAAGTTAGTTGACTTGCTAAATCAACAAGCTGATCAGTCGATTTTCCCATTGCAGAAACGACAACAACCACTTCGTTTCCTGCCTCTTTTTCTTGTATCACACGATTCGCAACATGTTGAATTCTCTCTACTGAACCCACAGACGTTCCGCCAAATTTTTGAACAATAATACCCAATGATATCTCACCTTCCATTTTGTTTTTCAATGATCGATCATTTGTTAGTAGATAAGAAATCACATTGCAGAACAACAAAAAAGCAATGGGCGCATAAGATCCCATTGCTAATTAAACGAAAAGTATTTATTCGCTTATACAATGAGATAGCTCTCCAAGAACATAGTGTTTCTTGACAATTTTACACCTCTTAAATGTAAAACCAGCGATAAAAGTAATGGAGCTTTTATCACTTCGGCAATCATTCCTTTCACTGGTTGTCATTGGAATCCACTTTCCTCAAACCAGTTACTCTTAATGACCGCACCTCTACCATCATTTACAAACTAACGATCAATATCAAATTAATAAAATCTTATCAAACATTTTAATAAAGCGCAAGAGATTGTTTGTAAGGAAATATAATGGAATATCAGTTCCCATTTTCCTCTTTTAAATAATCCGTTATTTGCTTTGCTATATTTTCCGGCATACCAGCTTCTTTAAAATCATCGAGACTTGCTTCTTTCATTTTTTTAACAGATCCAAAATATTTTAAGAGCATCTTTTTTCTTTGTTCTCCAACACCTGGAATATCATCCAAAATAGATTGAAAGGCATTCTTTCCTCTAAGTTGACGATGAAAGGTGATCGCAAAACGGTGAACTTCATCCTGAATTCTTTGAAGCAGGTAAAATTCCTGACTGTTTCTTTCTAGCTGTATAAATTCAGGTGGTGAACCTATAATGAGCTCAGAAGTTCGGTGTTTATCATCTTTTACCAATCCGGCTACAGGAATAGATAATCCTAACTCATTCTCTAGCACATCCTGAGCAGCTGCCAAATGCCCTTTTCCACCATCAATAATAATCAGGTCAGGTAATGCTAACTGTTCTTTTAAAACTCTTGTATAGCGTCTTCTGACAACTTCCCTCATAGACTCATAATCATCAGGACCTTTTACGCTTTTTATTTTATACTTACGATAATATTTTTTTGCCGGCTTTCCATCCTCAAACACAACCATTGCAGATACGGGGTCAGTTCCTTGTATGTTTGAATTATCGAATGCTTCAATTCGGTGGGGAGTATGGATTCCTAATTTATCACCTAAATTTTCCACAGCCTTAATTGTTCTTTCTTCATCTCTTTCAATTAAAGAAAATTTCTCTTGAAGAGCAATCTTTGCATTTTTGTGAGCTAATAATATAAGGTCCTTCTTTTTACCACGCTTAGGCTGAAGTGTTGTTACGTCTAACAACTTTTCAACTAATTCGAATTCGATACTATCCGGAAGCAGGATTTCCTTTGGGATAAAGTGACTCGCTTTAGAATAAAATTGACCTAAAAACGTAAGAAACTCCTGTTCAGGACTATCATAGATTGGAAACATTGAAACATCACGTTCAATTAATTTTCCTTGTCGGATAAAAAAGACTTGTACACACATCCAACCCTTATCGTATGCATACCCAAACACATCACGATCAACAAAATCATTTAACGTCATCTTTTGTTTTTCCATCGTCGCTTCTATATGAAGAATTTGGTCTCTAAGCTCTTTTGCGCGCTCAAATTCAAGCTCTTCTGCAGCCTTACTCATTTTTTCCGATAATTCATTCTTAATATTTTTATATCCACCATTTAGGAACTTCGTAATTTCCTCTACCATTTGTCGATTTGTTTCTTCTGACACATCTTTAACGCACGGTGCTAAACATTGACCCATATGGTAATAAAGACAAACACGATCAGGCAATGTCGAGCATTTTCTTAGAGGGTATAAACGATCTAGTAATTTTATCGTTTCACGCGCCGATTGAACGTTAGGGTATGGCCCAAAGTACTTTCCTTTATCCTTTTTAACTTGTCTTGTTACAAGGAGTCTAGGGTGCCGTTCATTTGTAATTTTAATAAAAGGATATGTTTTATCATCCTTTAACATCACATTGTATTTAGGATCATATTTTTTAATAAGATTTAATTCCAATATTAATGCTTCTAAATTAGAAGAGGTAATAATATATTCAAAGTCAGTAATTTCATTAACTAAGCGTAATGTTTTTCCATCATGTGAGCCTGTAAAGTATGAGCGAACGCGATTTTTCAGAACTTTTGCTTTCCCTACATAAATGACAGTTCCCTGTCGATCCTTCATGATATAACAACCAGGTTGATCAGGAAGAAGTGCAAGCTTTTCCTTAATATGTTCTTTCATAGCAGACACTCCTTTTTTAATTAGTAATTTGACAGTAAGATAGGCAGTAATTCCCCACTTTAATTTTGAATTAAAAAGGCGAATTACTGCCTATATAAAAATAGCTATAGACCATTTTATCATGTACACTTTCTTTCGTCCTTTGTTAATTTGTCGTATTCTATGAAATTCTTTCCTATAATGCATTCATTGTAAAAAGGATTGACACTAGGTCAATCCTTTTTCTTAACAGCATGATAAAAATCAATGCAATTCTTATACGTGCTTGTTTAAAACTTCAGCAAGCGCTTCTTTTGGCTGATATCCTACAGCTTTATCAACAACTTCACCGTCTTTAAGTACTAGTAAAGTTGGGATACTCATAACGCCGAATTTACCAGCTGTTTCTTGGTTCTCATCAACATCAACCTTAACGATTTTCACTTTATCTCCCATATCTGTATCAAGCTCTTCAAGAACTGGAGCAATCATTTTACAAGGTCCGCACCATGGTGCCCAGAAATCTACTAATACGACACCTTCGTTTGTTTCGTTTGAAAATGTTTGATCTGTTACATTTGTAATTGCCATTCGTAATTCCTCCTAAATTGTAAGGGTAAATATGTTTAAAGTATAGCATTCCAGTGCTAAGTAAGCTAATGATTTGCTTCAGTATTACTTTTCCCTATGTTGAGAAAGAATAACATGTTTTTTCAATAAACGACATAATATGTATAAAATAAGTTGTATTGAAGCAAATACAACTTATACTACTTTATTTTCATCCCGCGTGAAAATAGTTCGTTACATTGCGCTACAGACACTCGCTTTTCCGCGGGGAGGAAGCTGAGCCTCCTCGGCTTTTTGCCTGCGGGGTCTCAGCCTTTCCTCTGCTCCCGCAGGAGTCGAGTGTCTTTCGCTCCATTTCACTCTTGTTTAAAATAATAGTGAAGAGCAACATAATTTACTATTATTACTAAAAACGGCCCGAAATAAAAAGCACGCTTTGGAAACGTGCTTTTTGGTGAGTTTAAATTATGCGTGAACCTTTAATTTTCTAAATTCTTCTGTTAATAGTGGAACAACTTCAAATAGATCTCCTACGATTCCGTAATCAGCTACTTTAAAGATGTTTGCTTCTGGGTCTTTGTTAATCGCCACTATGACTTTAGAGTTTGACATACCTGCTAGATGTTGAATAGCACCTGAGATTCCGCATGCAATATATAAATCAGGAGTTACAACTTTTCCAGTTTGACCGATTTGAAGAGAATAATCACAGTATTCAGCATCACATGCTCCACGTGAAGCCCCTACTGCTCCCCCTAAAACATTTGCTAATTCTTGTAAAGGTTCAAAACCATCTTCACTCTTAACTCCACGACCACCAGCAATAACAACTTTTGCTTCTGATAAATCAACACCTTCTGAAGCTTTACGAACAACTTCCTTTACGATTGTTCTTAAATCTTTAATATCGACAGATAGTGTACTTGTGTCTCCACTTCTTGAATCATCTTTCTCAAGTGGAGAGATATTGTTTGGACGAATAGTAGCAAAGATAACTCCGTCAGTTACAATTTTCTTTTCAAATGCTTTCCCTGAATATATTGGACGAGTAAATACAACATTTCCTCCTGTCACTTCAATAGCAGTTGCATCTGAAATTAAACCTGAGCCTAATTTTGCTGCAATTTTAGGTGACAAGTCTTTACCAAGTGCTGTATGACCAAAAACAATGCCTTCTGGATTTTCTTCTGAAATCACTGACAATAAAGCTTGAGAATAACCATCTGGTGTATATGTTTGTAATTTTTCATTTTCCACCGCTACAACACGGTCAGCACCATAATGAATTAATTCGGTTGATAATGCGGAAACATTATCTCCTAATAAAACAGCAACAACCTCTCCACCCTCTGCAATTGTTTTTCCTGCAGCAATTGCCTCAAAAGATACATTACGTAATGATTGATCACGAACCTCACCTAATACAAGTACTTTTCTTGCCATCATCATTTCCCCCTGTTCAACTATTTAAAATTTCTCTCCCAGACACTCCAGAACCTTCTCTATCAATTAAACAACTTTCGCTTCATTTCTAAGTAATAAAACTAATTCTTTTACTTGATCCTCTATTTCACCTTCTAATACTTTTCCAGCCTCTTTTTTCGGTGGTAGATAGATTTCAATTGTTTTTGTTTTAGCTTCAACATCGTCTTCGTCTAAATCCAGATCATCTAATTCAAGCTCATCTAATGGCTTTTTCTTCGCTTTCATAATTCCAGGTAACGATGGATAACGAGGCTCATTTAATCCCTGTTGAGCTGTTACAAGAATTGGAAGGGATGCTTCAATAACCTCAGAGTCTCCCTCTACATCTCGAACAATCGTTGCTTTGTCTCCATCGATTTCAAGCTTAGTAATTGTTGTTACATACGCAATATCCAATAACTCAGCTAGTCTTGGACCAACCTGACCAGATCCACCGTCAATAGCTACATTTCCACCAAGGATAATATCTACTTCTTGATCTTTAAGATATTCAGCTAAAATTCTTGAAGTTGAATATTGATCACCATTTTCTAAATCATCTTCAGTATTAATTAAAACAGCTTTATCACACCCCATAGCCAAAGCTGTTCTTAATTCTTTCTCTGAATCCTCTCCACCAATTGTGACTACTGTTACTTCTCCCCCATTTGCATCACGTAATTGAATAGCTTCTTCGATTGCATATTCATCATAAGGATTAATAATAAACTCTGCTCCATCCTCATTGATTTGTCCATTTTGCACAGCAATCTTTTCCTCAGTATCAAACGTTCTTTTCATAATTACGAAGATATTCATTTTCCATTCCCCCATGTTAAGTTAAGTATTTTAAATAGAAATTCTATTTTCCCGTAAAATTTGGCTTTCTCTTTTCAATAAAAGCTGTAATCCCCTCTTTGGCATCAGCACTATTAAAAAGTTCCCCAAAAAGCTTAGCTTCCTGTTTCATTCCTTCTTCATAGGTGGTCATTTTGGAAGCATTTAAAAGTGTTATAACCGCTTTAACTGAGCCTGGACTTTTTTGAGCAAACTTGCCTGCTAATTTCTTCGCTTCTTCTAACATACTTTCTTGCGGGTAGGCATGATTTGCAAGACCAAGTTCTACTGCTTCCTTCCCTAGGATTGGTTCACTTGTTACCATCATTTCTAATGCACGGCCCTTACCGACATATCTTGGTAGCCTTTGAGTACCACCAAACCCCGGAATAATTCCCAGCTGTAATTCCGGTAATCCAAGCTTTGCATCTTCTGTTACAATTCTTAGATGACAAGACATTGCAAGTTCTAATCCCCCTAATGCAGCTCCATGTATGGCTGCAATAATCGGCTTAGGGAAATTTTCAATTCTTTCAAATATTTTCTGTCCCTCTTCTGCTAATTTTGAAAACTCTCCATCTGATGAAACAGTAACAAACTCCTTTATATCTGCTCCAGCAGAGAAAAATCTTCCTTCACCATGAAGAACGACCGCTCGGACCTGTTCATCTTGTTCAATTGAATCAAGTAAAATTGAAAGCTCTTTCAAAACATTTGATGAAAGGGCATTTGCTGGTTCATGATTAATCGTTACAACAGCAATATAGTTTTCTTTGGTTAGCTTTAACAGCTTCATTTAATTTCCTCCTATTTACTAAAATCTACTTAAATGTATTTTCTTTATAGTAGGAAAATGCCTTATTTATCATGTCCCTTCCCTTATTTAGAGAAGGAACAAATTTTACGAAGTTTTAGGAGTCACAAAACCGTAAACAAATAAATCGTGAACTTTCTTTGTTTGATTAACCAAACTGTATTTTTGTTCATTCATGACCCATGTTGTTACTGTTTCATCAATGGTTCCAAAAATCATTTGTCTTGCTAATCTTACATCTAAGTCTTGTCTAAATTCTCCGCTTTCCTTTCCTTCTTGAATAATTTTGTCAACAACATTGAGGTAACCCTTTAATACCTCGTTTATGCGAAGTCGTAAGTCCTTATTAGACTGTCTTAACTCAAGTTGTGTAACAACGGCAAGTTGATGATCCTCTGAAAGCAGTGTAAAGTGCTTTTCTATCAGAGAATACAACTTATCAGCTGCATTCGTTTTATCTTTTATTTCTTCTTCAATTTTTTCTATAAAAACGCCCATCTTCTCTTGGAAAAGAGAGACAAGGATGTCTTCTTTATTTTTAAAATATAAGTATATGGTTCCATCTGCAACTCCTGCTTGCTTTGCAATCTTAGATACTTGTGCTTGATGATAACCATTTTCAGCAATTACAATTACAGCTGCATCAATGATTTGAATAAACTTCGGTTTCTTCTGTCTCAATGTAATGTTCGACTCCTTTTTCTTAATGAATGAACCATCATTCATAATTTAATCTTAAGTTTTCCTTAGCATTATGTCAAGCCTTCAATTAACAATTTTTTATTTTCATCTTTCAATTATGTAATCGAGAGGGTCTATAGAATAAAACCCTCTCTATCTCTTTATTTTGTCTTAGTTTGCGTTTTTCATTTTTTCTTTTTCCTCATCAACTAACGCACGTCTTAATATTTTTCCAACAGCAGTTTTAGGAAGATCCTCTCTAAATTCATAAATGTGAGGTACCTTATATGCAGCTAAATGCTTACGCGCATATTCATTAAATTCCTCAGCTGTTGCATGTTGGTTATCTTTTAAGACAATATAAGCTTTTACTGTCTCTCCACGGTAAGGATCAGGAATCCCCGCAACTACTACCTCTTTGACTTTTTCATGTTCATATAGAATTTCTTCAATCTCACGTGGGTAAATATTAAACCCACCAGCAATAATCATGTCTTTCTTACGATCTACAATATAAAAGTATCCTTCTTCATCCATGTAGCCAATATCACCTGTTAGCAGCCAACCATCTTTAATTGTTGCTTCTGTTTCTTCTTTTTTATTCCAATATCCTTGCATAACTTGAGGACCCCTAATCGCAATCTCTCCAAGTTCATTAGGCTCAGCAATACCTCCATTTTCATATGAAAGAACAACTGAGTCTGTGTTTGGCCATGGAACACCAATACTGCCTTTCTTTCTTTTTCCCCAAATAAAATTTGAATGAGTAACAGGAGATGCTTCCGATAATCCATAGCCTTCTACTAATTTTCCACCTGTAAGTTGTTCAAATTTTTCTTGTATCTCAACAGGAAGTGGAGCCGACCCACTTATGCAGCAATCGATTGAAGAAAGATTATACTTATGAATATCAGGATGATTTAAAAGTGCAATATAAATTGTTGGAGCACCTGGAAATAATGTTGGCTTTAATTTTTCAATTGTTTTTAACGTATCTGTTGCATCAAACTTTGGTAAAAGAATCATTTTAAAGCTTTGCATCACAGATAAGTTCATAACTGTCGTCATCCCATAAACGTGAAAGAAAGGAATAATTCCTAATACAGATTCTTCGCCTCTTTTGCATTTATACATCCATGAAGCACACATCTTTGTGTTTGAAACAACATTTTCATGTGAAAGCATAACACCCTTTGGAAAACCTGTCGTACCTCCAGTATATTGCAGGAGGGCCACATCTTCTGAAGGAATATATGTTGGTACTTCAACAGAAGGCTTTGATAACTCCATAATTTTCTTAAATAAATGAGTGTTACCCTCATGTTCTACTTTTACAACGATTTGATTTTGCTTTTTTTGGACAAAAGGATACAATAAATTTTTCGGAAATGGCAAATAATCTTTAATGCTTGTGACGATAATATGCCGTAGGTTTGTTAACGCTTTCATTTTAGAAACTCTCGGATATAATAAATCTAGCGTTACGATAAAAGTGGACTCGCTGTCTTTTAATTGGTATTCTAATTCTCTTTCCATATATAAAGGATTCGTCTGGACAACAATACCGCCAGCTAGTAACACGGCATAATAAGAGATCACTGCTTGTGGACAATTTGGAAGCATTATTGACACACGATCTCCCTTTTCTAACCCCAAGGATTGAAAATAATTCGCCAGTTTTAAAGATTGATCGTATAGGTCTGAATAGGTTAACTCCTTTCCTAAAAAATGAATAGCGATTTTATTAGGAAATTCTAGTGCAGATTGCTCTAAATAATAATGCAGTGGTTTTTGGTCAATATTAATTTGATGAGGGATTTCGGTAGGATATAACGATAACCAAGGTTTTTGACTTTCCATTCTACTCTCCTCCTCCTGAGGGAAATATAAGAAATGAGGATATCTAATTCTTTTGAACTTATTCACTTTCGCTTCCACTTAAAAAAAGTATAGCAGATTTTTTTATTTTCAGAAATATAAAATATTTAGAAAAGGCAAACTCACTATATGATGACCAAATTGAACAAATAAAAAAGCCTGACATATAGCCAGACTTATTTATAAATATCATTTAAAAGAAAACTAAATAAATAACCCCAATTAAAATAAACAGACCGCATAAACCGAACATTACCTTTGCCAACGTCTCCAAAATTATACACTCCTTATATTGCTGCCCCAATAACAAATGATAAACCTACAGATATGACTAATGAAATAAATCCTACTGCACGATTATCCTTTTGTATCTCTTCATCTATTTTAAATTTAGGTGTCATAAATTCATAAATAAAATAACCTAAAAGTAACAATATGAAGCCAAACAAACCTGAGCTCATCATTTCCAATAAGCTATCATGCTGGTTAATTGAAAAACGAAAGATATTTGCAATCCCAAATATTTTCCCACCAGTAGCCATTGCAACGGCAAAATTACCATTTTGAATTTCTTCCCAATTTTTATATTTCGTAACGAGTTCAAATATGGTCAAAAATACAATGATACATAGTACAACAACACTATAGTAGGCAGCAATTTGAACAAGCTCATTTTCCCAAAATGTATTCATATCATCTTCTCCCCACTATTTGAGTTCAACTATTGTTACACCTGTACCGCCTTCACCAGCTTCTCCAAATCGTGTATTTTTCACGCTACGATGATTCTTTAATAGCTCCTTAACACCTGTTCTCAGTGCACCTGTTCCTTTTCCGTGAATAATGGATACTCTTGGGTATCCCGCTAAAACTGCGTCATCCAAGTATTTTTCTACTCTTAATAAGGCATTTTCATATCGTTCTCCACGTAAATCCAATTCAAGTGAGACGTGATAATCTTTTCCTTTTACAGCAGCTAATGGCTTTGCTTGTACCTCCTGCTTAGGACGTTTAATGTATTGAAGATCTGCTTCTTTAACCTTCATCTTCATAATCCCCATTTGTACTTGCCACTCATTATCACTAACTTTATCAACAAGATGACCCTTTTGGTCAAAACTAATCACTTTTACTTCATCACCAGGCAGGAACTCCTGTTTAACAGGCTCCTTTTTCTCTACCTTTTTGCTTTTCACAAAATGAGGCTGAGCTTCTTCCAGTCGTTTTTTTGCATCAATTAATTCATGCTCCTTTACTTGAGCATGCTGTTCTTTGCGCATCTTTCTTAAATCTCTAATAATTTGTTCAGCTTCTTTGTTTGCCTCTTCTAGTTTTTCTGCCGCACTACGTTCTGCTTTTTCATATAAAGCGTCACGTTGCTCATTAAATTCAATGATTTGTTTTTGAAGCTCTTTATGGAGCTTTTCAGCTTCTTGACGAAATCTCTCCGCCTCAACACGTTCATGTTCAGCTGATTTTTTGCTTGTTTCTAATGAAGCAATCATTGTATCAACTTCATTACTTTCGTCGGTCATTTGTGCCTTTGCCATGTTAATGATTTGTTCTTGTAATCCTAGTCGCTTGGAAATTTCAAAAGCGTTACTACGACCGGGAACACCAATTAAAAGTTTATACGTTGGACTTAAGGTTGTGACATCAAACTCAACACTCGCATTAATTACGCCTGGACGATTGTAGCCATACGCTTTTAATTCCGGATAATGAGTTGTTGCAACAACTCTTGCTCCTCTGTTATACACTTCATCAAGAATAGAGATAGCTAATGCTGCCCCTTCTTGCGGATCAGTTCCAGCTCCAAGCTCATCAAACAACACAAGACTTTGGTCATCTGCTTTTTTAAGAATATCAACAATATTCACCATATGTGAAGAGAATGTACTTAAACTTTGCTCAATTGATTGCTCATCACCAATGTCGGCATATACTGCTTTAAAAACAGTCACTTCTGATCCATCTAGTGCTGGAATTTGTAACCCGGCCTGTGCCATAAGTATACATAATCCAAGTGTTTTCAGAGCAACTGTTTTACCTCCTGTATTCGGTCCTGTAATAACGATTGTTGTGAAATCAGTTCCTAATTCAATATCATTAGCAACAACTTCGTCTAAAGGTAAAAGTGGATGTCGAGCCTTTAGCATCCGAATAACACCATCTTGATTCACTTCTGGCTTTGTCCCTTTAATTTGCTTTGCATATTTAGCCTTTGTAAACATAAAATCCATGTCTGCTAAGCAATTGACATTTTGTAAAATGTCATCGCCTTGCTCAGCAACTTCCTGTGATAAAAGCGTTAAAATTCGATCGATTTCTACTTTTTCTTTTACCTTAGCCTGCTGCAGAACATTATTCAATTCTACGATAGCTTGAGGCTCAATAAATAACGTCGCACCAGAGCTGGATTGATCATGAACAATCCCACCATACGAAGCTCGATATTCCTGCTTAACTGGTAAAACAAAACGGTCATTTCTTATCGTAATGATTGCATCTGATAACATTTTAGAAGCAGAAGAAGAGCGGATCATTGATTCTAATTTATCTCTAACTCTTGCTTCATTTGTTCTTAATTGTTGACGGATTCCTTTTAAAGTCACACTGGCACTATCAAGTACATAGCCATTATCATCAATACATTGATTTATATTTCTCTCTAAGTCATGAAGAATAACAATCTGCTCTGCAAGTTGTGGCAAATGTGTTAATTCGATTTCTTCCTCTACCATTTTTTCAACAAACCGCTTCATTTGACGTCCAGCATATAAAGTTCCGGCAACCTCTATTAATTCCACCGAGCTTAACATACCGCCAATTTTTGCTCTTTTCACTGTTGACCTTACATCAACAAGTCCACCTAATGGTATGTTTCCCTTCAGCCTGAGCACCTTTGCAGCCTCATCTGTTTGCTCTTGGAGGGTGACAACATCCATGTAATCACTTGAAGGAATAAGTGCCTTTGCCTTCTCTTTTCCAAGAGAAGATGAAGCATGCTTTATTAATTGTTCTTTTACTTTTTCAAACTCTAACACATGTAAAACTTTTTGCTGCAATGTGGTTTACCTCCTAATTAGAACAAACATGCCACTATTTTTAGTAGGCATGACTTTCTACAAAACAAATGTATAAAGTGTTACTCACTATGATGTCTATTTAAAAATGATTTAAGTCTGTCAAGATCCCAAGTGTTAATAACATTTTCACTCTCAATCCAACCTTTTTTAGCTGTTGAGATACCTATTGTCATATCTTCTAGCATTTCCATATTATGCGCATCAGTATTAATCACAATTTTCACTCCAGCTTCTTGAGCTTTCCTTACATATTCTGAGTTTAAGTCTAAACGATGAGGATTTGCGTTTAATTCAAGCGCAGTATTCGTGTCTTTTGCCAGCTGTATTAATAGATCAATATCCACATCATATCCCTTACGCTTACCAATAATTCTTCCTGTTGGATGTGCAATAATATCAACATGATGATTTTCTAGAGCTGTTTTTAATCTTTTCATAATCACATCCTGTGATTGTGAAAAACTAGAGTGGATAGAAGCGATAACAATGTCCATTTCCTTTAATAGCTCATCATCATAATCTAATGTAGCATCAGGAAGTATATCCATTTCTACTCCAGCAAGGATTGTTATATCGTCATATTCTTCGTTCAGAGCATCAATTTCCTTTTTTTGTGCTCTTAATCTTTCAGGTGTTAAACCATTTGCTACTTTTAAATATTGAGAATGATCAGTAATAGCAATATATTTGTACCTTCTTACGACAAGCCTCTACCATTTCCCTAATCGTAAATGCACCATCACTCCAAGTTGAGTGCATATGAAGATCTCCCTTTATATCTTCTAAAGAGATAAGCTGAATTTGATGATGAAACGAATCCACCTCTGTTCCATCTTCACGAATTTCAGGTGAAAAATGTGGGAGATTAAAATACTGATAAAACTCTTCCTCCGTTTGAAACGTTTTGATTTCATTTGTTTCTATATTTTCTACACCATATTCACTTATTTTTTCGCCACGTTCTTTTGCAAGCTGTCTCATTCTTACATTATGATCCTTCGATCCCGTAAAATGATGGAGAGTTGTAGCAAATTCTGCAGGCTTAACTAAACGAAAATCAACACTCACTTCATATTCATATTGCAATTGAACTGAAACTTTCGTATCTCCACTCGCAATAGTGTCTGACAACTTCGGTAAAGCTAAGAGCTGATCCCTTACCTTACCAGGTTCATTTGTAGAAATAATAAAGTCCAAATCTTTAATTGTTTCTCTCATACGACGCAGACTTCCTGCTCTTGAGTAACTTTCAATTCCTTCACATTCTTCAAGATATGCTTCAATTTCTTCAGCTATTGGCAACATGAAAGACAATGGTAACCGTTCAGGACGACTGCCCATTTCCTCAATAGCCGCTAGTATTTTTTCTTCTGATTTTTTTCCGAAGCCAGCTAATCCTTGGATTTTATTTTCTTCACAAGCCTGTTTTAAAGACTCAACACTATCTATATTAAGTTCTTTATATAGCTTGGCAATTTTTTTGCCACCTAACCCTGGAAGCTTTAATAATGGCAGCAACCCTTCTGGTACTTCTTTTTGCAATTGCTCCAAAACCTCTGATCTTTTTGTCTCAACAAATTCTTTAATTACGGCTGAAGTGCCTTTTCCAATCCCCGCTATCTTTGTAAAGTCATCAATAAGAGCCAAGCTTCGATCGTCCGATTCTAAAGCATTTGCTGCTTTTCTAAATGCTGATATTTTAAAAGGGTTTTCTCCTTTTAATTCCATTAGTACTGCTATATTTTCTAATAGTCGAATAACATCTTTTTTATGAATATCCATTTTTTCACCTCTATATCTAACACTTATATAAAAATGATACAAATAATTAAAGAAAATGTACAATTTTGACCCATTTCATAACATATCAAAAGAGACTGACTCAAACCAAGGGCAAGATCCTCTGGTCTCATAACTGCTGAGTGATGGAGGGATTACCCTTTTGAGTCAGTCTCTTTAGGACATATATTGAATCCAAAGCTCATTAACTTTATCTGAGAAGTAAGGAGTATGATTCACGATTAAATTGGCTAAAACTGATTGATCTAAAGCAGTTTGTATCTGTTCCATAGGAATTAAGGCTGCAATAAAAAGTAAGATAAATAAAACAAGATATGATTCCAAAAAGCCTAATATAGAACCAGCCCACCTATTTAATTGCTTTAATATCGGCAACAGCGCAACAAAATCAAGCATTGTCCCGATAATTTGCATCACAATTTTCGTTCCTATAAATAGAATAACAAATGCTACAGCACGATAATAAGCACCTTCAAGATCCTCTCCACTTAACAATGAGAGAATAGCTGGTCCATCACTTGTAGCTGGATAAGGTACCCATAATTTCAATTTGGGTGCAAGATCATCAAAATACTGGTATGCTACTATGTATGCGATAATAAATCCTGTCAAATGAACAAATTGAAGGATAAAACCGCGTTTTAAGCCGACTAGTATCCCGAATAGTAGAATAATAAATAATACGAAATCTAGCATTTCTTAGCTTCAATCCTTTTCTATTAGTTGTTTCTCCAGTTTTTCATAATCTTCTTTTAATTTTAAATAATCATGAACAACATTGACTGCTGTTAAAACAGCTAATTTATTAATATCAAGAGAAGGGTTTTTACTATTAATCTCTCGCATTTTATCATCAACCATTGCAGCAACAGCTCGAATATGGCTTGTGCTTTCAGTCCCAATAATTGAAAATTGTTGACCATATATATCTACTGTTGTTTTAGACTTAGGGCGATTTGACAACGATAAATCCTCCATTTCCTGCAAATCCTAATTCTTATCATAACACGAAGCTTTATCATATGGGAAGAATATCGATAGCCATTACTTTTCTAAAAGAGTATATAAACGAAAGGATGTTTCATATGGCCAACTCAGTCATTAAAGTAAATTCGACAACGATCAATCAAATGGAAAAACATTATGAAAACAATAGAACAGAGAAAACTCCCCAAGGTGCTGTTTTTTCAGCAAAAACCAATGGATGTACAATAACTGCGTACAAATCAGGTAAAGTTCTTTTTCAAGGAGCTTCAGCGGAAGCGGAAGCAGCCAAATGGGGAACGGTTAGTCCTTCAGCTAAAAAGAGTCCGTCAACAAGCAAAACGCCAACTGGTTTTCAGCCACCTTCCAATATTTCAAGTCTCTCTATTATCGGTTCAGATGAAGTTGGAACTGGAGACTTTTTCGGACCAATGACAGTAGTAGCAGCATACGTTAGAAAAGAGCAAATGCCGTTATTACAGGAGCTCGGTGTTAAAGATTCTAAAAACTTAAAAGATCCTCAAATCTGTCAGATTGCAAAGGACCTTATAAAAACAATCCCTTATCATTTACTAGTTCTTCATAATGAAAAATATAACGAGTTACAACAGCAGGGAATGTCACAAGGTAAAATGAAAGCTTTATTACATAATCAGGCAATAAACAAGCTACTAAGCAAGATTGATCCTGAAAAACCAGATGGGCTTTTAATTGATCAGTTTGCAGAGCCCCCTGTGTATTTTAAGTATCTTCAAGGGAAAAAAGTGTATAAAGATAATATTTATTTTTCAACAAAGGCGGAAGGTGTTCACCTGGCCGTTGCAGCCGCATCTATTATTGCAAGATACTCGTTTATTAAAGAGTTCGACAAGCTATCTGAAAAAGCGGGTGTTATAATCCCAAAAGGTGCAGGTGCACAAGTTGACGTTGCCGCAGCAAAAATCATTCAAAAAAAGGACCTGAATTTTTAGCTACCATTACGAAAAAACATTTTGCAAATACCGAAAAAGCAGCAAAGCTTGCTAAAAGGTCATGAACAAAAAAAACGAATCACCGCATCGGTGATTCGTTTTCTTGTGTTATCCTCTTAATGTTGCGCCAGTTTTTTCTTCTACAGCACTCAATACTTTCTCGTGTGCTTTTGATACTTCTTCATCTGTTAACGTACGTTCAGGATCGAAGTAGCGAAGCGAGAATGCCACTGATTTTTTTCCTTCTTCAAGACGATCGCCTTCATAAAGGTCAAAAACAGCTACATCTTTCAGCATTTTTCCTCCAGCTTCTTTAATTACCTTTTCAATATCACCAACAATAACATCTTTGTTTACAACAAGCGCAATGTCTCTAGTGATAGAAGGATAGCGAGGAATGACTTCAAAACGAGTTTCTTCTACATCTGCTGTTAAAAGATCAACTAATGAAAGTTCAAACACATATGTTTCTGAAAGATCAAGTTCCTTTTGAACAGTTGGATGAACTTGACCAACAAATCCAACAAGCTTATCTCCGAGGAATACCTCAGCAGTACGTCCTGGATGCATGCCTTCTCGTTTAGATTGCTTATATTCAATAACATCTGATAAGCCTAATAAATTAACAAGACCATCAATTATTCCTTTAACAACATAAAAATCAACCGGCTTTTTCTCACCCTGCCATGAATGTGAATGCCATAGGCCAGTAACAGCTCCTGATAAGCGTTCTTTTTCAAGCGGCTGAACATCTTTTCCTTGTGAAAGGAATACTGAGCCAATCTCATAAAGTGCCACTTGATCAATTTGTCGAGCCAAATTGTATCGTAACGCATCTAAAAGATGTGGAAGAAGACTTAGACGTAATACACTTCTTTCCTCACTCATTGGTAAAGCAAGCTTAGTTAGGTCAGATGTTTCAAGTGCATATTTAGGTGCCTTTTCTTCACTAGTTAGTGAATAAGTAATGGCTTGATATAATCCTGTACCTTCTAAATAACGGCGAACTTTGCGACGTTTTTCCTGGTAATCAGTTAATTTACCTGGAATTGCTTGACCTACAGGTAATGTTGTTGGGATATTATCATAACCGTAAAGTCTAGCTACTTCTTCTACAAGATCTTCTTCAATTGTAATATCACCACGACGAGTAGGTACAGTTACAATTATTGTAGAGTTATCTAGTTCCACTCCAAATTGAAGTCGTTCAAAGATACTCTTCATTTCTTCAGCTGAAATGTTCATGCCAAGTACTCTGTTTACTTTTTCAACCGTTGTTTTTACAACAACTGGTTCAAAACTTGTAGACCTAACCTCTACTGCTCCTTCTAGCACTTCTCCACCAGCATATAAAGAAATTAATTGTGCTGCACGCTCCGCAGCTGCAGGAACACGATTAGGATCAACTCCTTTTTCATATCTTGCACTTGCTTCACTTCTTAATCCATGATCTTTTGAAGCTGTGCGAATACGTTGACCATTAAACAAAGCAGACTCTAAAAGAATTGTTTTTGTGTCAGATTGGACTTCTGAATTCGCTCCACCCATTACACCAGCTAAAGCAACAGGCTCTGTACCATTTGTGATCACTAAATGTTCAGAAGTTAGTGTTCGTTCTTGATCATCAAGTGTAACAATTTTCTCTCCGCCTTTTGCACGACGAACTAAGATTTCCTTAGATCCTAAACGGTCATAGTCAAAAGCATGAAGAGGCTGACCGTATTCTAATAGTACAAAGTTTGTAATATCAACCACATTATTATGAGGGCGGATTCCAGCTGCCATTAAACGTGATTGCATCCATAACGGTGAAGGAGCAATCGTGACATTTTTCATTACTTTTGCGATGTATAATGGATTATCTTCAGTTGCTTCTACATTTACTTCAACATAACTCGAAGCTGTCTCTGATGAGCTTTCAAAAGAAATTTCCGGATACTTCACTTCACGATTTAAAATCGCTGCAACTTCATGTGCTACCCCTAGCATGCTAAGAGCATCTGCACGGTTTGGAGTTAATCCTAACTCAAGTACAGCATCATCAAGATTTAATTGTTCTAAAGCATCTTTTCCAACTTCTGCATCATTTGGGAAAACAAAAATACCTTCAGAATATTCCTTCGCTACAAGCTTGCTTTCAATTCCTAGCTCTTGTAATGAGCAAATCATTCCGTTTGACACTTCTCCACGAAGCTTGGCTTTTTTGATTTTAAAGTTGCCAGGTAAAACAGCACCTACTGTTGCAACTGCAACCTTTTGTCCTTTATCAACATTTTTAGCTCCACAAATGATTTGGACAACTTCACCGTTTCCTAAATCCACTTGACATTTATTTAGTTTGTCCGCATCAGGATGTTGTTCTTTTTCTACAACATGACCAATAACAACACCCTTCATGCCTTCGTTAAGAACCTCGACACCTTCAACCTCGATACCGCTGCGTGTAATTTTTTCTGCTAATTCATCTGGTGTAATGCCTGACAAATCAACATATTCTGCTAACCATTTATATGAAACATACATGTTTAAAGCCTCCTATTTACGCTCGTTTAAATTGTTTTAAGAATCGTACATCATCTGTGTAGAAATGACGAATATCATCGATACCGTACTTTAACATGGCGATACGTTCTGGTCCCATTCCAAATGCAAACCCACTATATTTTTTAGAATCAAAGCCTGCCATTTCTAGTACATTCGGGTGTACCATTCCTGCTCCAAGGATTTCAATCCATCCTGTACCTTTACATACATTACAGCCTTTACCTCCACATGAGAAACATGATACATCAACTTCTACTGAAGGCTCTGTAAATGGGAAAAAGCTAGGACGCAGACGAATTTCACGCTCTTCACCAAACATTTTCTTTGCAAATACTTCAAGTGTTCCTTTTAAATCACTCATACTAATGTTTTCATCAATAACAAGTCCTTCAATTTGTGTAAATTGATGAGAGTGTGTAGCATCATCGTTATCACGTCGAAACACTTTACCTGGACAAATAATTTTAACTGGTCCCTTGCCCTCATGCTTTTGCATTGTTCTTGCTTGAACCGGTGAGGTATGTGTACGTAAAAGAAGTTCTTCAGTAATATAGAAAGAATCCTGCATATCACGAGCTGGATGACCTTTTGGAAGGTTTAAAGCTTCAAAGTTGTAATAATCAGTTTCAACCTCTGGACCCTCGGCAATTTGATAGCCCATTCCAAGGAAAAGATCTTCAATCTCTTCAATAACCGCAGTGATTGGGTGATGATTTCCTACTCTTACAGGACGACCTGGTAACGTAACATCAATCGTTTCTGTTGCTAGCTTTTGCTCAACAGCGAGCTGTTCTAAATGCTCCTGCTTACTAGAAATAGACGTAGCAATTGCTTCTCTTACTTCATTTGCTAACGCACCCATTACTGGACGTTCTTCAGCTGAAAGCTTACCCATTCCACGTAATACTTCTGTAATTGGACCTTTCTTTCCTAAATAAGCGACACGAATGTCATTTAAAGCTTTTAAATCCTGCGCTTGTTCTACTTTTTCAAGCGCTTCTTGTTGAAGCTGTTTTAATTGCTCCTGCATGTTGTTTCCTCCTTTATTTAAAAAGCGTATTAGCAGCTTTTTTTGCAAAATAAAAAACTCGCCCCATAAAAGGGACGAGTTGAATTCGCGTTACCACCCTTGTTAATCATACTAAAAAAATACTTAGTACAACTCACTTCATTTCCATAACGGTAAAAACCGGAACACCTTTACGTTTTTAGAGGTCGGATGTTGGAGAGAGGTCGGATAAACCATTACTTCCAAAACCGATTCCATACGGTCCTAGTGTCAACTCGAGAGATGAATTCATTTACTTCAATCTAAAAAATGCTTTCAGTCAAGGCATTTTCTCCCTGGGTAGACGAACTGTAAAGTACTAGTCTCTGTCATCGTTTTTTAAGCTTATGTAATTTCTATCTTATTATAATCAAACTCTTTTGTTCCCGCAACCTGCCTAACCACGTAAATGATAAAGTAATATTCCTGTTGCAATGGCCACGTTTAACGATTCTGCCCCTCCATATATAGGTATATACAGATTTTTTGATGTTTTTTGTAATAATTTATTGTGTACCCCACTACCTTCATTGCCAACTATTAAGCAGAATTCCTCAGCAGGAGCAGCTTCTTTATAACTCTGCCCATTTTGTAATGAAGTACCGTAAGTAGGAATTTGCTTTTCATTGTAAACATCGATCCATTCTTCTAAATTACCTTTTGCAATTGGAAGATGAAAGAGTGAACCTTGACTTGAACGGATAACTTTTGAATTATAATGATCAACAGTTCCTTCACCTAATATTATTCCATCAACGCCCGCCGCGTCCGCTGTGCGTATAATTGTTCCTAAATTTCCTGGATCTTGAACACTGTCTATTAATAAAACTTTACTCCATGATTGTGGAGAGTGCTCTCGTTGGAATTCACATATAGCAGCTACTCCTTGTGGTGCTTCTGTATCACTAATGGCTTTCATAACATCCTTTGTAACAAGTATTAAGTTTAAATTATCAACGTTTAAATGAGGAGGAAGCGACATTTCTTCCGAAACAATTAATAACTTAATCATCTCTTTCGTTTTTAAAGCCTCTTCAATTAAATGTAGCCCTTCTATAAGAAATGTACCGGTTGCTTCACGTTCTTTTTTTGTATGTAATTTTTTCCACTGCTTTACTTTTGGATTTTTGACTGATTCTATTCGATCCACTTTCATACTCCTTTAATAACAATTCCATTTTCTCTTTCCAATCATACATAATTATAGCCTAATTAACAAATTCTAAAATTAAATGCGGAGAAGCCTTGATACTTTACATAAGTTTTACTAATCAAGGAACGAAGCTAGAACCAATTAAAAAGGAGTGTGCTACATTGAATTTAAATCTACGTCATGCAGTTATCTCAAATGTTTCAGGAAATACGCAAGATCAATTACAAGACACGATTGTTGATGCGATACAAAGCGGTGAAGAAAAAATGCTACCAGGCTTAGGTGTTCTTTTCGAAGTGATTTGGCAAAATGCTAATAATGAAGATAAAAAAGAAATGTTAACAATGTTAGAGCAAGGTCTAAACAAAAACGTTCAATAAAAATAAGAAATGCTGGGGACATTTCCCCAGCATTTCTTATTTTTAATCAAATGTAATTTTGTTTACTGTGTCACGATCTAATTTTTTTACTACTTCAGTAATTAATTTTACGGCATTTTCATAATCATCACGATGAAGCATTGCTGCATGTGAGTGAATGTAGCGAGTAGCGATTGTAATAGATAAAGCAGGTACCCCGTTTGCTGAGATATGAATCGCACCTGAATCAGTACCGCCACCTGCAATCGCATCAAATTGATATGGAATACTTAATTCATCAGCTGTATCTGTTACTAAATCACGCAAACCTTTATGAGATACCATTGAGGCATCATAAAGAATTATTTGTGGACCTTCACCCATTTTACTTGCTGCTTCCTTATCTGATATACCCGGAGTATCTCCAGCAATACCTACGTCAACACCGAAAGCAATATCAGGCTCAATCATGTTAGCCGAAGTTCTTGCTCCACGTAAGCCTACTTCTTCTTGAACAGTTCCAACACCATATACTACGTTTGGATGATCCGTTCCTTTTAAATTCTTTAATACATCGATTGCAATCGCACAGCCAATTCGGTTGTCCCAAGCTTTTGCAAGAAGAAATTTCTCGTTTTTCATAACTGTAAATTCAAAATAAGGAACAACTTGATCACCTGGTTTCACACCAAATTCTAAAGCTTCCTCACGACTTGTTGCACCAATATCAATAAACATATCTTTAATGTCCACCGGTTTTTTACGAGCCTCAGGAGGTAAGATATGTGGAGGCTTAGAGCCGATAATTCCAGTTACGTCACCTTTACTTGTCACAATCGTCACACGTTGTGCAAGCATTACCTGTGACCACCATCCTCCAACTGTTTGAAAACGAAGAAAACCTTTGTCATCAATTTGTGTCACCATAAATCCTACTTCATCTAAGTGGCCCGCAATCATAATCTTAGGTCCGTTTTCTTGTCCAACCTTTTTAGCAATTAAGCTTCCTAAATGATCTGTTGTCACTTCATCAGAATATTGAGTTATGTATTTTTTCATTACATCACGAACTTCACGCTCGTTTCCAGGTATGCCTTTTGCATCTGTTAAATCTTTTAGCATTGTTAACGTTTCATCTAGCTTTGTCATTATGTTGCCTCCTTCTATTAACAATCATATTCATTATACAACAAGTATTTAGTCGAAAGAAAATAGCACGGTTTAATAACCTTGCTCCTGTCTTTGATGATTCACTTCATTTTTTGAAATATATGCTTCTTCCACTTGCTTTGATGAAAAACCTAACAATTTTCCAAGCAGTAAATATTCTTCAAACATCTCTTTATAGGTTGCGTGAGATTGATCTTTTTTAAAAGCTTGAATTGTTTCATATACCTTTAAAAATTGTTCTGTTATCGTTCGATCCGCTTGTACCTCATTTAAATCTAACAACCTATTTACTTTCATCTCTAATCCCAATGACAGGATAAAATGGATGCCATCTACATATTCTTCTAATATAACGGAAGTTGATGCAGATGGCTTTAAACTCCAAAATTTAAAGCATCTTGTTTCATTAGCTAACTCTCCGACTTCAACTAATAATGCTAATACTTTTCGCTCAATTAAATTTTCATTTTGTAGTTGGTGCTGAGCTTCTATTTTGCTGTCTAATTCTTGCTGCATGTTAAATAGTATTGAAAAGTTCATGAACTTATCCCCCATTAAAAAAATCTCTTCAAAAAAATTATAACAAATTGAGAAAAACTTGAAACCTTTTCTACCTTTATTCGTATATAAGGAAAATTACCCTGAGGAGGGGTTAGCAAATGATTGTGATAATTTTACGATTACTTTTAATCGTTATCATCCTATTTCTGCTTTATTCAGGTTTTAAATATTTATTTAACCCAAAACGAAAGCTTGAATTAGCTCATGAACAAAAGCAATTTTATTTTTTAGATGATAAAGAAAATGTAAGAAAAAACTTCCTTCTCACCTATAAGGGCGCATTATTTGAAGGAGAAAAATATCTAGGGACAACAACTAACGCTTTCGAGGTCGTGTCAGTCTTTATATGGACAAAATCAACTAGCAGCTTACAATTTAACATTGGATGATTTTAATACTATTGAGGAAGAAGTAAAAAAACGTTATCCATTTTCTAAAGTTGATTGGAAAAGCCTATTAAGGAATTGTTAATTAAAAAACGTGAAAATTGATACAATACAAAAAAGCTTGAGATGATTTTTCTCAAGCTTTTATGCTTTTTCCTTCACAAAAAAATCGCTCCATTTAATAAAGGCCTGTTTTTCTCTAAAAAAATAAATTAATGCTAGTAACATCATAACAATGCCAGCGATTACTAATGGTGATAGAGTTTGAATGGAAGCACCTAAACAAGTAAAACAAAGAGTTGACGGAATATGTGTTAAAAACGATACCTTCGTATAACGACGAAATGTTTTTGTTTTGTCTAAAATACATAAAGAAATCAGAGAAAAGTTAACAAAAGGAATAACTCTTAAAATGATAATTTGCATAATTGATAAGTTTGTATAAGCTCCCAACCATTTCTCTTTCATCTTAACAAATCGATTAATAAAAATCGGAAAGAGTTTGGAGAAAAAATAAAATGTAATACTAGCACATGTTAGTCCAATGACAGAATACAACGATCCAGGAAGTGTACCAAATAAGATCCCACCTGCTAAACATACTACCGCTACAGGAATAAGAAGAAACTGCCTAATAATATGAAACAAAATAAAGACCACGGGCGCAAAAAATCCAGTTGTTTCAATAGCTGTTAATACAGTGGAGGTTGCGAGTTGAATCTTCATCACCACTTTCATGTTTGCCATTCTAGAGGTTTGTAGTGTTTGTTTCCATTTTACGAGAAGGTGTATGAGTTTATGCTAATCGAACAGATAAATAAACAAAAAGACCGATATGTACCAAAGTTAAAATAGGCAGCCCATATTTAAATGAAGAATGCTTTGTTTTGTGTCGGAAAGTCCTCATAGCTAAATAGCTACCTAAAGCTCCTCCAATAGCAGCAACAAGCCAAAGCGTTGACTCCTTAATCCTCCATTCTCCTTTTTTAGCTCGATTCTTATCCATGCCCATTATCGTAAAACCAATAAGATTTATTAATAAATAAAAACCAATTAGATAGGTCATGTTTTTCTCCTTTGTTTTTATATAAATAGTAGCCCATTCTATGAAAAAAGAGCTAACTCATTTAAGAGTCAGCTCTTTCGCGTTCAATTATTTGTTAAGCTGTGCTTTAGCAGCATCTGCTAATTGAGCAAATGCTTTTTCATCAGCAATTGCTAAGTCAGCAAGCATTTTGCGGTTTACTTCGATACCAGCAAGCTTTAATCCGTGCATTAAACGGCTGTAAGAAAGACCATTTACACGAGCAGCTGCATTGATACGAGTGATCCATAACTTACGGAAATCGCGTTTCTTTTGACGACGATCACGGTAAGCATACATCCATGATTTCATTACTTGTTGGTTTGCAACTTTGTATAATCTATGTTTAGAACCGAAATAACCTTTAGCTAATTTTAATACTTTTTTACGACGTTTACGTGAAACGATACCGCCTTTTACTCTTGGCATGTAAATTCCCTCCTATATTACGATGGTCCGATTATTTAAGATTGTCTAATAAATGACGAATACGTTTGAAATCGCCTTTGCTTACTACAGTTGATTTACGTAATTTACGTTTAGCTTTTGTAGATTTGTTAGCGAATAAGTGACTTGTGTAAGCATGTGAACGTTTAAGTTTACCAGAGCCTGTTCTTTTGAAACGCTTAGCAGCTCCACGGTGAGTTTTCATTTTTGGCATAAGGTATTCCTCCTTAAGGGATTATTGCTTTTCATTTTTCGGTGCTAAAACTAGGAACATGCTACGACCATCCATTTTTGGATGTGATTCAATCGTACTTAAATCAGCACATTCTGCAGAGAAACGATCAAGCACCTTTTGACCGATTCCTTTATGAGTGATTGCACGGCCTTTAAAGCGGATAGAAGCTTTTACTTTATCGCCTTTTTCTAAGAATTTACGTGCATTTCGAAGCTTAGTGTTAAAATCATGTTCATCGATTGTTGAACCAAGCGAACCTCTTTAAGATTAATAATCTTTTGATTTTTACGTGCTTCTTTTTCTTTCTTTTGCTGTTCGAAACGAAATTTACCGTAATCCATGATGCGGCATACAGGAGGCTTCGCATTAGGAGCTACTAAAACTAAATCTAGATTAGCTCTTGTTGCAATTTCTAAAGCCTCTTGGCGAGATTTAATTCCAAGCTGATCTCCGTTGGCACCGATTAGACGAACCTCACGTGCGCGAATTCCGTCATTTACCATCATATCTTTGCTAATAATTAGCCACCTCCAAGGTTTTTTAAAAACTGAATAGTGATTTTAAATCCGGTTTTGTAGGTCACGGTTCTTTTATTTTTCAGGAAAAATAAAAAAGCGTGGACGCAAAACACCCACACTACGATTGTTATCATCTATCATCGCAACCTGCCAACTACAAACGGATGTGTCAATCAGGTGAGAAGCGGGTGCTTCTACTTGTATATATAAAAGACTATTCAATTACCTTGAAAATTATAACACCATTACTAGTTTGTTGCAAGTAAGTACTGTATGTTTTTTAACAACATAAGTTATTCTAACAGAACGATTTCATTCATGCAATAACTTTTTTAATTAGTTAATGTATGAAAAAACAGTAGGGCCTAATGCCTCTACTGTTTTTTACATTATGATCTTTTTACTTCTTGCTTAATCTGTTCTAAGAATTGTTCGAATGGTACAGTTTCTGATTTTTGTTCACCATATTTACGAACGTTAACAGCTTTCTCAGTAATCTCGTTATCACCAATTACAAGCATATAAGGTATTTTTTGGATTTGAGATTCACGGATTTTATACCCTAATTTTTCATCACGAGCGTCCAGCTCTACACGAAGTCCAGCTTCTTGTAGTTGCTCTTGAACTTGCTTAGCATAATCAAGATGAACGGCTGGTGATACTGGAATTACTTGAACCTGAACAGGTGCAAGCCATGTTGGAAATGCCCCTTTGTATTCTTCAATTAAGAAGGCAACAAAACGTTCCATTGTTGAAACAACACCACGGTGAATAACAACAGGTCGATGTTGTTTTCCATCTTCACCAACATATGTTAAATCAAAGCGCTCAGGAAGTAAGAAGTCTAATTGAACAGTTGAAAGAGTTTCATCTTTGCCTAGAGCTGTTCTTACTTGTACATCAAGCTTCGGGCCATAGAATGCCGCTTCTCCCTCTGCTTCATAATAATCATGACCTAATTCATCCATTGCATCTTTTAACATGCTTTGTGCTTTTTCCCACATGTTATCATCGTCAAAATACTTTTCTTTATCTTCTGGATCACGATAAGATAAGCGGAATGAATATTTATCAATTCCAAAGTCTTTGTAAACAGCTTCAACTAAACGTACAACACGAATGAATTCATCTTTAATTTGATCAGGTCGTACAAAGATATGAGCATCATTCAACGTCATTCCACGAACACGCTGTAAACCAGTTAGTGCTCCTGACATTTCATAACGATGCATTAATCCAAGCTCAGCAATACGAATTGGTAGTTCGCGGTAGCTGTGAATGTCATTTTTATAAATCATCATATGGTGTGGACAGTTCATTGGGCGAAGAACTAAATCTTCATTATCCATCTCCATTTTAGGGAACATGTCCTCTTGATAGTGCTCCCAGTGTCCAGATGTCTTGTAAAGCTCAACACTTCCTAAAGCAGGTGTGTACACGTGCTGATAGCCTAAGCGCTCTTCTTTATCAACAATGTAGCGCTCAACAATACGACGAATTGTTGCACCTTTTGGTAACCAAAGCGGTAAACCTTGTCCAACTTTTTGAGAAGAAGTAAATAATCCAAGCTCTTTACCTAATTTACGGTGGTCACGCTCTTTTGCTTCCTCTAATAAACGAAGATGTTCATCTAAGTCAGCTTTTTTAAAGAAAGCTGTTCCATAGATTCGTTGCAACATTTTGTTATTGCTGTCCCCACGCCAGTATGCTCCAGCAACACTTAATAATTTAAATTCTTTAATTTTACCAGTTGAAGGAAGGTGTATTCCACGGCATAGGTCAAAAAATTCACCTTGCTCGTAAAATGAAACTGTCTCTCCTTCAGGAATTGCTTCAAGTAACTCAAGCTTTAAAGGATCTTGAATTTCTTCATAACGGCGTTTTGCTTCATCACGGCTTACTTCTACACGTACAATGTCAAGGTTCTCATTTACAATCTTTTTCATTTCCTTTTCAATTGCCGGTAGATCCTCAGGAGTAATGGCTTGTTCCATATCAATGTCATAATAAAAACCATTTTCAATAACAGGTCCAATTCCCAGTTTTACTGACTGATCTTTATACAAACGCTTAATAGCCTGCGCCATTAAATGGGCAGTCGAGTGTCTCATAATCTCTAATGCTTCAGCACTATCTTGTGTAACAATTTCAATTGCACCATCTTCTTCAATTGGTGTACGTAAGTCGACCAATTGACCATCAATTTTCCCTGCAAGTGACTTCTTTCTTAAACCAGGGCTAATGGATGCCGCAATGTCTTCTGTTGTGGTGCCTTTTGCAAACTCCTTTACAGCTCCGTCTGGAAACGCAATTTTTATAACGTCTGACATCCTTGTTCACCTCATATAATGATATAATTTCTTTAAAATAGGCTCGTTTAAAATTGCCTAAAAATAAATAAAACCCGTCCCTAAAAAAGGGACGAGTTAGATAACTTATCAATGGACCGTGGTTCCACCCTTGTTCCCAATATCTATCCAAAAACATACATAAACAAATAGACATGGCTTAAAATCGATAACGGGAGACCGTCAGCTACTAATTAGATGCATACAGCATCCTTTCACAACTGAAGTTTAAAGGTGGTAAGTACGTTAATCGTGTTAGGAAGGTTTCAGCAACTCCTTCCCTCTCTGGGAACCGTAAAAACAAACTCGTGTCCTTATCAATACAGATAATTTTTCAATTACCTCGTATTATAAAATGTTTCATCTTTAAAATCAAGAATGGATTTCAATTAAATATATGTAGAGAACCTTAAAAATTTTCCAGTGGATATATTGTCACCCGTTCCTCAAAAATATTTTGAATGGTCTGAACCATACCTTCAAATGAGTTATTTGTATAAAGCATAAGCCAATCGGGTGCAATTGATACAAGTGGTGCCAACAACTGCTTATCAATATACATCGGATGTTGATAAACGAAATCTTTATCAATATATTTTTTTAGTTGATGTTCAGTCATTAATTGTTTGTCCTGGTCATAAACCAAACATTCTTGATCAAATACAATTTGAAGCTTAGACAGCTTACTTTCTTTTTTTGCCAAGTAATCTCTTAAACTTTGAACAAAACTTTGATATTCTTGTTCCATTTTATATTCTTCAATCGCAATTTCAACATATTCTCTTAAACTATCTATATATTTGTGAAGACGAAATTTTTGAAAAGATGAAAATGAAAAATATAAGTCAGGACGAAGAAATTGTTCAAGTGCATCACTAATCATTTGCTCTCTGGAAGATATCTCTTGAACCCTTGGAATTTCTTCCCTTTGGCCTTCCATAATAGAATGTGCAATATGTATAATCTGTTGCTGTTCCTCTTCCTCACTAAAATAATAATTTTCTTTTATCATTTTTAACATAATAAGATGCTCTTTATGATTGATAATAAATTGAATTAAACCTGGTATAACTAGTTGTTTTACTGTAATATCCCATGATTTTGGATTGAGTTTTATGGACTGATTATTAACTAATTGAAGTTCTGAATGAAATTTATCGTGAATCGAATGAAAGATCGAATAGATTGCTCTTGCCTCTTTCGGAGACCCAAATAATATCTCGAGCATGTTTGTCCCCCCTATTTGCAGCACCTCGATTCATATATATGGGGGGAACATATATTTTAGAAGTAAAGAATTAGTTGGATTATACAAAAGAAAAGAGATTGATCATCTCAATCTCTTTTCTACCACCACTTAGCCTCTGCGATTTCGACCGATTAGTTCTACTGGTGTTGTCATATGTTTGATTCGTTCCATGATTCTTGCAGCTTTAACAGGTTCTTCTTCACCACGTTGAGAGTATGCAAGGTGATGTTGAAGTTCTTTTAAACCAAAGTTGGATGAGATAAAAGTAGGGAGATTTTCAAGCATGCGATATTGTAAAATTGTTCCTAATATCTCATCTCTCATCCAGCTTGATACTGATTCTGCCCCTAAATCATCGAGCATAAGAACAGGAATTTTCTTTACCGCATCAAGTTTTTCATCCAATGATGAATTTTGAAATGACCCTTTTAGCTCTCTCATAAATTCCGGGACATAAACAAGCATAGATGATACTTTATGTGAAGCAAGTTCATTTGCGATTGCACCTAAAATATAGGTCTTACCAACTCCGAAAGAGCCATATAAATACAAACCTTTTGTACGTTGCCCACTGTTGTATGCTTCCACAAAATCTTGAGCCATCCCGATCACTTTTAATCTGCTTGTTTCCTCTACATCAACATCAATTTTATCAAATTGAGCCTCGAGGATATCCTTTGGAATATACATGCTTTTAATAAGAGCCTCGTGTTTCTTACGTTCATCATATGCTTCCTTCGTTGGGCATTTTGTATATTGAAGGTCAATAATACGCCCTTGAATCACTAAATGAGGGTGATAGCCTTCTAAAATATTTTTACACTGTGATAGTGAAGGACAGCTTTTGCAATTTTTGCTTTGGTTGACAAATTCATAAAGCTTAACCAAGCTTCTATTAATCATACCCTCTTCTATTTCAGTCGAATGTTTTGTTATAAAAGCTTGTACATCAGGATTGTTTAATACTTCTTTTTTCAAATCATTATAGCGATCATTAAAATCTGGTCTATTTGCTAATTTTTTAAAGGAATTGCTTAAATGTTCCATTTATTCCCCCTCCTCTCATTATGTCTCGTTATTTTTATTATCCTTATATTTTCTAATCCGATCAAATAATTTCTTTTTCTCTAACTCAAATTGTTCAATATCCACGCTTGATGCTTTATCATCATGTTTTTCTTTTTGTTTTAATTCCTGCTGATCTTTATGGTCACTATTTGTTTCTTCACTTAACCATGCCGGTAGCATTTCTTTACGAATAGGTGCTTTCTTATTATTCTCCGTTTTCTTCTTTGTTGTCTTTTCTTCTGCCCATTGTTGATATTGACGGTGCTCTTGTTTAGCTAAATCCATAGCATCTTTTACAGTCTTCACTTGTTTCCTTGTCCAATGGCTTGCAATTTTTTGAACATAAGCTCTCGTAAGCTTCATATCCGTCTTTAACATAACATAATAAATTAATACATTCACAACTCCAGGCTCGAGCCTTTGTTGAAGCATCACTTCTTCAATAATTTGCAAATCACCAACAGAAGGAGTAACTCCACCGGAAACATCCATTAAAAATTGTTTTGGCGATATTCTTTCTAGTTGAAAGATAAGCTCCTCTTCCTTTGTTAATTGTTTCTGATCTTGCTTCCCTCGCAATAATGGTGGCTGTACTTTATCTATTAAGCCTGGTAATTCATCTCCATGCTGAAATTGATACCAATCACGTGCAGATTTTCTTAGCAATTCAAGATCAATGTTTTCGTCTTGATCAATACTTGCCATCACAACATTTTTCATATCAATAGCATTAATGCCGTACAGGTACGAGAGCTTCTTTATTACATCCTTTACTAAGGAAGTGATAGATTTATGCGGGATGAGAGCATCAGAAAGTCCTGCAAGGAATAAATCAAAATCAAAAGCAGAATCAGAAATCTCTAATTTTGATCTACTTTCTGTACTAACAAATTCTCGATTCTTTTCAAGCGACAAATCTTTTATCGTTTCTTCATTCATTCTTCCAACCATTTCAGCGGAACGAACAGAGTCAAAAACATCATTAAATGACTTGGTAATGTCCTGCATTCCTTCAGTTTTTTGTTCATCTGAAAAAAAACGTTTTAACTGCAAAAATTTATTTTTGCCTACCCGATTATAAAGATAAACATTTAAAACACCATCTTGAAAGAACTCTGTCGGCCTTACTGGAGCTTGTAGTTCATAAACATATTTCTTAACACCGTCATCTTCGTTTACAAAAGTTTTTAATAAACCAAGACCTTCTAATTTTAGTCGTTCTTGATAGATGTCACGTAAGTTACTTTGCATAATCGTCATTAAACTATGATGCGTTGTTTCCTCACTCCATAAGCGATTCTGCTCCAACTCTCCCCAAAGAGTCATAAATAAACTGAAACATTTTGACCCAATCAATGGTTGATAAAGCAATGTTAATATTTTTCGATCCAAGTCTTGTAGAATTGAGTTGCTTTTTACTGAATAACGGTCAATAGCAAGCAATTCCTTCCAATGCTGTTCCATCCCCTTCAACCTTTCATTACAATATATTAAACGTGAAAAGTTCCTACACTGAAAAAAGAGCTTGAAGAACACCTCTTCAAAAGCTCTTTCGATTCTATCTTACTTTCTTAATTAAATCGGTTAACTCTTCAATAAACACATTAATATCCTTAAATTGACGATAAACGGATGCAAACCTCACATATGCTACCTCATCAATTCTCGCAAGCCTGTCCATGACCATTTCACCTACAAATTCACTGTTAACTTCAGAGACACCTTGATTTCTCAGTTCCTTCTCAATATCATGAACAACATCCTCAAGCTTTTGCAGGGGAACCGGTCTTTTTTCACACGCTTTAATAAGACCTCTTAAAATTTTCTCACGACTAAACTCTTCTCTAGTCCCTTCCTTTTTCACGACAATTAATGGGAATTCCTCAACCTTTTCAAATGTAGTAAATCGATATTGACATTCTTCACATTCACGTCGGCGTCGAATTGATTTTCCCTCATCTACAGGCCGTGAGTCTAATACTCTTGTCCCATTATGCTGACACGAAGGACATTTCATATGACCAGCTCCAATCAAATGTCAAAATTTTAAGTTGTTGACATTTCATCACTCATTTTTAAATTTATTTTCGTGTTTTCCCAGTTCCAACAAATGATTCTTTTTGGTCGAGCTTTTTGTAAAGTTCAGTAATTAATTTCTTACTGTATCCAAAATCTGTCGGGAGGACCGTTGTTGTAGTCGCTGTAAAATCAACTGCTGTCTCAAAAGGACGCACAGAAATAACCGTTACAATAAGAAAAGCTTTTCTCGGACGATCAACGTTTACGCTCATTTCTCCACGTTCTTCTGAAACAGATGTAACAGTCATTCCTGGTGTTTGTTCAATTAATTCTTTTACAGATTGTAATGCTTTTTTATTCGTTGTTTTATAATAATGACTTTTCAAATCGGGATTATGGTGATTTTCCCTTGTTTCTTGATGGGTACTAAAAATATCTTTTAATTTATTCACAAAACTCATTGTCATATTCCCCTTTATTCTTATTAATTTTCACTTTATGTATCGAAATTTATTCTACTACTATCATACTGAAATTTGCCGATAATAAAAAGAGGTGCAGATCAATTAATCCGCACCTCTTTACGTTTTAAAGAGCTTTTGCTTGAGCTTGCTTTACTTGTACCGGTCCCATACCTCTAGGGATCTCAATGTTTTCACGAGTTTGTGCTCCTAAAGATTCTGCAATATGATCTGCAGCAATGTTAGGATTTAAATCACCGCAAGTGTAAACATCGATACTAGCATAACCATGCTCTGGAAAGCTGTGAATTGTCAAATGTGATTCAGAGATAATAACCACACCACTTACTCCTTGAGGAGCAAATTTGTGAAAAGCAACCTCTCTAATTTCCGCGCCTGATTTTAATGCTGCATTTACAAATGTTTTTTCAATGTAATCCATGTCATTTAACTTATCAAAATCGCAACCCCATAGTTCAGAGATTACGTGTCTACCCATTGTTTCCATATTCATGGATCCCCCTTTAACTATTTTTTATACATGAATTCTTCGCTTAATGGTATGTGTAACTACCACGGGGGAAAGTTAGTCCAGAGAGGTCCTAACCCTTTAAGTAGCCATAACACCTTGGCTTTGATAAGAAGTTCACGAAAAATAGTATACTTTGTTTGTATTTGTTTTGCAACACACTTTTGAAAAAAATTAGTTAAAGGGTTAATCAAATATTCGGTCACACATTTATTACTTTAACCGCCGGGAACTTTATTATCCAAAATATTTTTTATACCTCTAATAAATGAGTCATACTATTTGCTACTAATTTTGTTAAATCGGCAACACGGCATGAATAACCCCATTCATTATCATACCAAGCTAAAACTTTTATTTTTTGATTTTCCATTACCATTGTTGATAAACCGTCAATGATAGCTGAATGTGGATTTGTATTGTAGTCAATTGATACTAACGGCTCAGTCGTGAAGTCTAGAATCCCTTTTAAAAAAGCCCCTTGAAGCAAATTGGAAAGCTCGATTAACTTCCTCTACAGTAACAGGCTTTTCTACATCAACTACAAGGTCAACTAATGAAACATTTGGTGTTGGGACTCGTAAAGCCATACCATGTAACTTGCCTTTCATGTTTGGGAGAACAAGCTCTAGTGCCTTTGCTGCACCAGTTGTTGTCGGGATAATGGATTGCGCACAAGCTCTAGCCCTTCTCAAATCCTTATGCGGGTTGTCAATGTTTTTCTGGTCATTTGTATAAGCATGTACGGTTGTCATTAAACCATTTTTTATATAGAAAGATTCATCTATCACCTTAATGACCGGAGCAAGACAATTTGTTGTACACGACGCATTCGAAATAATTTTATGTTGATTAGCATCAAACTGATTTTCGTTAACTCCCATCACAATCGTAATATCTTCATTTTTACCAGGTGCAGTTAAGATCACCTTCTTTGCTCCCGCTTTAACATGGAGCATTGCCTTTTCCCTGCTATTAAACTTCCCTGTTGCCTCAATAACAATATCAATCCCTAAAACATCCCAAGGAAGCTTCTCAGGGTCACGTTCATTTATTAATAACACCTTTTGACCATTTACAAGTAAATGGTCTTCATAGGCAATTACTTCCCCCTGAAATTTCCCGTGAGTTGTATCATATTTTATTAAATGAGCAAGAGTATCAGCTGGATAACTTGCATTGATCGCCACAATATTCATATCTTCCATCATTGCATACCTAAAAACCATTCTCCCAATTCGACCAAACCCATTTATTGCAATATTGGCTCTCATCATCGTTTCCCCTCTCTATTATATGTCATACTTTTAAATTATTTTATACAATTAGTATAACACATTGAATCAAAAAGTGTGTTATTAAAATTTACATTTTTATAAAACAGACTTTTGATGAGATTAGAGAAATTAAAAAAAGAGACTATAAAAGTCTCTTGGTTAAATTAGTTTCTTTAAGATTTCATGTAACTGCTTTTCTGTCTGCTCAATCGCGCCATTATTGTCAATAATTTCATCTGAGAGATCTTTTTTCGTGTGTAATGGAAGCTGTGACTCGATTCTCATTTTAGCTTCTTTCTCTGTATATCCATTTCTCTTCATAAGACGTTTAAGCTGTGTTTTTTCATCCACATACACTAGAATGGTTTTGTCAACCATATGAGTTAATTTACTTTCAAAAAGCAGTGGTATATCAAGAACGACTGCCTTTGAATTTTTAGCTTTTTCTTCTTCAACTCCGTTTAGCATTTCTTTTCTAACTGCCGGATGTACTATTTTGTTTAATTGCTCTCTTTTTGAATGGTCACCAAAAATAATGGCACCAAGCTTTTCTCGATTTATCGTTTTATCTTGATGAAGTATTTCATCACCAAAAACAGAAAGTATTTGTTGATAAGCTGGCTTTCCAACTTCAACCACTTCCCTAGAAATCTGGTCTGCATCAACAACCCGAATTCCCAGGTTTTTCAACATATTTGAAACTGTACTTTTACCACTTGCAATTCCACCAGTTAGACCGATAACTACTGTCACTATGATAAGCCTCCATTGTCTAAAGTTTCCATATTCCTATCATAATGAGAATAATACCCGGGAGGCAAGAAAATTTGTCCATCCACGCAAATTTAGAGAAAATATGTCCTGATTTAATGCCAATCGATACAAATAACGAGCTCATACACGCTACTAATAAACTCATTACAATAGGAGAATAACCTAATAACGCAGCGCCAATACCCGCTCCAAAGGCATCGAGTGATAATGCCAGCCCGAGTAACAATGCTTCTACACCTGTAATCGTACCAGATTTATCAATATCTGCCGTCATAGGTTTTCTAAGTATGTTAATGACAATTCCAAATGTTTTGATTTCAAAATTAATTAACATTTTTTCCGTTTCTTCTTCAACTGAAGTTTCTTCTTTTGCAGGACGGAAAAATTGGTATAAGACCCATGCCCCAATAAGCATTAAAATAAAGCCACCAAGCTTTTCTGTTATATAAACCGGAAAAACTCTTGTTAAAAGTTCACCAAGAAACATTGCCCCAAGCATCGTGGCCGCTGAACAACATGCGATAATAAAAATCGACTTAAAAGGGATCCTCATCTTTCTCATTCCATACGTAAATCCAACCGAAAAGCTATCCAAACTAACTGCGAACGCTAATAACAAGAGTGATGTATATTGAAACATACTGCCTAGCCCCTTCCTTCTAATTGCTAACATAGTGTATGATGAACGCCCAGAGAATGTTAAAGAAGGTCGCTTTATTTTTTGAGTATGGATTACCTTATGATTTATATTGATTCTTTATAAACAAAAAAGGCAAAAAACATATTTATGTCTTTTGCCTTTTTTCTTCGACCTATTTTTGACATTGCTCACAATAATGAGTTCCACGTCCGCCCACGACTGTTTTTGTTAATGTTTTTCCACATTTTTTACATGGCTCATTTGTTCTGCCGTAAACGTATAATTGAAGCTGAAACATACCGATTTCACCTTGTGTATTTACATATGAACGAACAGTACTACCTCCTTGAGCAACTGCTTCTTCAAGGGTTTTAATGATTTGCTCATGTAAAATCTTATATTCCGCTTTTGTTAATTTACTGGCTATACGATCTGGTTTAATACTTGATCTAAAAAGAGCTTCATCTACATATATATTGCCAAGTCCCACAACAACTGATTGATCTAACAAAGCCGTTTTAATTTTCCGTTCAGTTTTTGCCAGACGACCTCGAAGATATTCCACCGTGAATTCTTCAGAAAATGGCTCAGGCCCTAGTTGGGAAAGTGGGAGTGTACTTTCTTCTTCTCCCTTCTTAAATAAATGCATAGTCCCGAACTTTCGAACATCCCGATATCTTAATTCCGTATGATCTGTAAACGTAAAAATAACATGTGTATGATGATCAAATTCCTCTTGTGGTTGATATAAACCATATCTTCCTTCCATTCGCAAATGAGAAACAAGAACAAAATCATCTAGTATAAATTTTAAAAATTTGCCTCTGCGCTGAACATCATGAATTGTTTGACCAATGATTGCATCTCTAAATTGTTCAGGCTCTTCTGGCTTTTTAATGATTTTCGGCCAATGAATATTGACTCCGTTAATCGTTTTCCCTTTCACTAACTGAAGCAACGTTCGTCGTACCGTTTCAACCTCTGGTAATTCAGGCATTGTAATTTGTTCACATCCTTTTCACATTAGTGCTTGGCTTATCACCAAGTTCTAATGAAAAGTAAAGGGGCCAATCAAGCCCCTACAGTTTTCTATGCTTATTTTGCATCATACCAGGAATCTCCATAAGAATAGTCCACCTTTAATGGCACTTTTAACTCAACCGCATTTTCCATTACTTCTGGAACAATTTCTTCTAAAATTGACACTTCTTCTCTAGGAGCTTCAAAAATCAATTCATCATGCACCTGTAATAACAGCTTTGTTTGCAGCTTTTCTTGCTTTAATCTTGCCGCCATATCAATCATCGCTTTTTTGATAATATCGGCTGCGCTTCCTTGAATTGGAGTGTTCATAGCTGTTCGTTCAGCAAAGCTACGAAGATTAAAGTTTCTGCTCGTGATTTCAGGAATATACCTTCTTCGATGAAGCAATGTTTTAACATAACCCTTCTCTCTTGCATCAGCTACAATATCATCCATATAGTCCTGTACTCCAACAAAGGATTCTAAATAACGCTTGATAAATTCACCGGCTTCTTTACGAGTAATCCCCAAACTTTGAGAAAGACCAAAATCACTGATTCCGTATACGATGCCAAAATTAACAGCCTTGGCTTGTCTTCTCATATTTGAAGTCACTTCATCTTCTTCAACATGAAATACATCCATAGCTGTTTTCGTATGAATGTCTAAATCATTCTGGAAGGCTTCTACTAAATTTTGATCATTTGCGATATGAGCTAATACCCTTAATTCAATTTGTGAATAGTCAGCTGCAAAAATGACCCAATCTTTATGAGAAGGTACAAAAGCTTGACGAATCTTACGTCCTTCTTCTAATCGAATCGGTATGTTTTGTAGGTTAGGATCGATTGAGCTAAGTCTTCCTGTTGTTGTTAGCACCTGGTTAAAACGAGTATGAATTTTATGCGTGTCTTTATGAACAACTTTTAATAACCCTTCAATATAGGTTGATTGTAATTTACCTAACTGACGATAATGAAGGATATCCTTTACGATTTCATGCTTATCTTCAAGCTTTTCTAATACATCCGCTGAAGTTGAATAACCTGTTTTCGTCTTTTTCACGACTGGCAGCTGAAGCTTCTCAAATAAAATAACACCAAGCTGCTTTGGAGAATTAATATTAAATGATTCACCAGCATGCTCATAAATATTTTTTTCAAGAGCGTTTAATTGTTCTGCTAAATGTTCACCCATGTCTTTCAAACGGTCCACATCAACAGCTATTCCCTCAGCTTCCATTTGTGCAAGAATAAGAGATAAAGGTAATTCTAAGTCATACAATAAAGATGATTGATCATTTTGTTCGAGTTGTTCAATTAACTTTTCTTTTAAATCAAAGATCGCTAACCCCTTACGAACAAGGTGCTCACTAAGAGTCTCTTCACCAGGAATAGAACGTTTTGCTCCTTTTCCATAAACAACCTCATCAGCTTGTACAATCGATATGCCATGTGATTTAGCTACACTAGCTACGTCATCAAATGTTGCCGAAGGATTCAATAGATAAGCCGCAATTAAAATATCAAAGTCAATTCCTTTTAAAGAGATTCCTTTCCAACTTAAGCCAACCGTTGTTTTTTTACCATCATAAACTGTTTTACGTTTGGTTTCGTCTGCAGCCCATTCCTTAAATAAATCAGAATTAAGAGCAAGTTGAGCTGATATATAATAATGACCATTTTTATTTATAATTGAAAAGCCACTTATGTCAGCTTGGTGATAACTATCCTCTAGTATTTCTACATACATTGCTGCTTCATCTGTCAGTATATCTGAGGTAAGCTCTGTTACGTTTTCAAAGCTGATATCCTCGTATATTTCTTCCTCAGCTACTTCTTCACCCATTTTTTCTAATAAAGAATTAAATCCTAGTTCCTTAAAGATTTCCTTTACTTTACTAGCATCGAAGCCTTCATATTGTACTTCATCCAATGTGATTGCTAAGGGTGCTTCACAGTCAATCGTTGCAAGCTTTTTACTCATTAAAGCCTGCTCGCGATTTTCTTCAAGCTTTTCCTTTAATTTTTTCCCACTTACTTTTTCAATTGAATCTAATACACTCTCTAATGTTTTAAACTCACTTAACAGTTTTATTGCTGTTTTTTCTCCCACTCCCGGTACACCAGGAATATTATCAGACGTATCTCCCATAAGACCTTTCATATCAATAATTTGCTCGGGAGTTAATCCATACTTTTCCATCACAAAGTCAGGAGTGTAAGAATCTACATCTGTTATCCCTTTTTTTGTAATATCAACTGTTATTTTATCTGTAACCAATTGAGTTAAATCTTTGTCCCCTGATATTACCTTAACTTCATAGCCATCCTGTTCAGCCTGTTTGGAAAGAGTACCGATGATATCATCTGCTTCATAGTTTTCCAGTTCATATCTTGAGATTTGATAAGCATCTAATAGTTCTCGAATAAACGGAAATTGCTCTGATAGCTCAGGTGGAGTTTTTTGTCTTCCACCTTTGTATTCTTGGAATGTTTTATGTCTAAATGTTGTTTTACCAGCATCAAAAGCCACAAGCATATGAGACGGCTTCTCATCTTCTAGTATTTTCATTAAAATCATGGTAAATCCATAAATTGCGTTCGTATGTACACCTTTGTCATTATTTAATAATGGCAGGGCAAAGAAAGCCCTATAGGCAATACTATTCCCATCAATTAATACTATTTTTTTCGTCAACTTTTACAGCCTCCTGTATTCAGTGTTGAACAAGCTCTTGTTCAACATTTTATGTCTAAAGCTCTCTTTTACTGGTCTATTGATTTCTAATTCAGACACTCTCTTTTTGCAGGAGGTCCTGGAGCACTCTTTTACTTGTACATGTACCTAAATTAGCAATAAACCAAAAAAAGACCCCTTATTTCCCTCTATTTTATCATGTCTTTAAATAGAAAGGAAAATCAGGGGTCTGTATAAAGTTTACTGAACTCCTTTTAGCAAGGAAGCATAAGGAGAATTAAACGGAATAATAATGACGGTTTCTTCATCAATTGTTTGTTTATAAGATTGTAATGTTCGATACATCTCATAGAAGCCTGGATCTTTAGAGTAAGCAGTATTATAAATTTTAGCTGCTTCCCTTTCACCCTCACTTCGAATAACATCAGCATCTGCCTGTGCCTTTGCTAGCATCTCTTTTACTTCTCGATCAGTCTCTGCGATGATTCGATTCTTTTCAGCATCACCTTTTGACAAATACCCTTGTGCAGTTGATTCACGTTCAGAAATCATTCGTGTGAATACTGACTGCTCATTTTCAGCCGGTAAATCTGTTCTTTTCATTCTCACATCTGTAACAACGATCCCATAGTTACCATTTTCTAATAAATTATTAACAATTTCCGTTACTTTATCATTTAAACTTCCTCTTGAAGATTTTTCATCATTAATAATCTCATCATAGTTTAATTGACCTAGTTCAGAACGAACTGTTGAAAAAACATATTCAGCCATCTTCGTTTCAGCATTAACAATCGACCTTGCATTGGAGATCATCTTTTTAGGGTCACTTATTCGCCAAACTGTATAGTTATCAATGATTAACCTCTTCTTATCCTTTGTATTAATTTCAGCCTCTTCTACATCATAAGTCATTTGATATTTAGGAAGAGTTGTAACTGATTGAATAAACGGTATTTTAAAGCTTAATCCTGGTTCTTCAATAATCTTCACAACTTCACCGAATTGACGGACAACCTTATATTCATTTTCTTTAACAATAAAAAGGTTGGTGAATATTAACACAAGTAAGACAATTAATACCAGAAGAATAATCCCTCCGCGTAAATACCCTTTAAATGAAAAAGCAGGTTTCTTCTCCTCCATGTTGACAATATTATCATTGTCCATTCGTATCACTTCCTTCCTGTTCAGCTGGTACGACAGGCTTTGAAGCCGGATCTTTAATCGGCAAATACTTCATTGTGTTTCCGTTGTCTTCCATAATATAAATCTCAGCATTTGGGAGAACTTGATCTATTGTCTCTAATACTAAACGTTTTTGTGTAATTTCTTTGTTATTAACATATTCGTTATAAATGGCATTGAATTGCGCAACATCTCCACGAGCCTCTTCCATTCGGGCAGCTTTGTCACCAGCTGCTGAAGACATAATCGCATCCTTTTCCCCTTGTGCTTCCTCTGTTCGTTTATTTCGGTATTTATTTGCTTCATTCTTACGTGTATTCATCGTTTCACGGGCATCAGTAACAGCTGTAAAAGCTTTTCTAACCTCTTCATTTGGTAAATCAACATCCTGAAGCTTTACGGCTAAAATGGTAATGCCAATATCATATCCATCTACAAGATTCGATAATAACTCCTGGACTTGTTTCTCAATTTCTACCTTTCCAGATGTTAAAGCATCATCAATTGTTGAGCTTCCAATAATACTTCTCAAGCTTGCTGAAGTAGCATCTTCTAACATTTCCTGTGGATTTTCCGCATTAAATAAATATTTACCTGGCTCGGTAATTTTCCACTGAACGACCATATCTGCTAAAACGATATTCTCATCACCTGTAATCATTTTTGTTTCTTTTGGGAAATCTTTCACTTCACCATCCTCAGATTCTTCATAACCAAACTGTAAACTGAAGGTTTCTTTAGATAGAACTTCAACTGATTGGATTGGCCATGGCATCTTAAAATGTAATCCTGGTTCACTAATTCCTTCTTCTACCTCTCCAAGAGTGATCATCACGGCTTGTTCTGACTCATCTACGGTATACCATGAAGTAAAAGCAACAATTCCTAAGACCACAATTAACAACGCAAATCCGAAGATCATGAGTACTCGTTTTATACTTAACATCCAACCCCTGCCTTTCTTATTCGGTACATTTAGTATGTACTGCTTTATTTTTCTTGTTAAGTTATATACGAATCATCATTAAAAAGGTTTCATATTTCCCTTTTAATAGCTTCCCACTATTAGTATTAATTAGAAAATAAATTTATGAAGAGTTGAATTTTTGAGGATTTATTATGACAACAAAAAAAGGGACGTGAGTTTATTTGGTAAACTCACGTCCAAAAGATTGGCTCCTTGGATGAAGGGGTTTTCACTTAGTATATTACCAACATTTTATTAAGTAATAATAAACCTAGTGTAAATTAATTGTAAATAATGTCGAAATTAACAGATAGAAAGGTTTTACGGTCACTCCGTTATGAAGTTTCATCAAATTTTCTATTCAGCTTAACTGTAAACGTAGTACCTTTTCCAACTTCACTTTCCACACTAATTTGACCTTTATGAGCTTCCACCAAATGTTTTACAATTGCCAAACCTAAACCTGTTCCACCAGAGTTTCTACTTCTCGCCCTGTCAACACGATAGAAACGCTCAAAAATACGTGGAATTTCCTCCGTTTTAATGCCGATCCCTGTGTCTGAAACAGTGACGATTGCATAATCAGGATATTTATCCACTTTTGCATGAACAGAGCCACCTTGTGGAGTATATGTTAGAGCATTACTAATTAAATTAATAAAAATTTGCTTTAATCGATAAATGTCGCCTTCAATATAAGTAAGACCTTCAGGTAAAGAGACAGAAAGCTCTACCTCTTTTTCTCTTGCTTTACTTTCTAACATTACGATAATATCATCCAAGATCTCTCGTAAATCACATGTTTGGATCGATAATTCAAATCCTTGCTGTTCAATTTTCGATAAATCAAGCAAATCTTGAATTAAAGATTGTAAACGGTCGCTTTCCTTTAGAATAATGGAAAGGAAGTATTCAGCTGTCTGCTTATCACTAAGCGCTCCGTCCAGTAATGTTTCACTAAATCCTTTAATCGATGTGATTGGTGTTTTTAATTCATGTGATACGTTCGCAACAAAATCCTTACGCATCTGTTCGAGTTTTTTAAGTTCAGTAATGTCATGAAATACAAGGACAATTCCTTTCCATTCATCATTAGTTCCAATAATAGGTGCCCCATACACTTCAAAATGCTTACGTTCAATCTTCAAGGGAAGATGAAGCTGCTTTCTGACCTTTACCTCAGTCATAAAAATCTCTTCCACAATTTCAATAATTTCTTTATGAGTAAATGCGTCATAATATAATTGATAAAGAAACTTAGCTGAGTCAACTTCAAATAATTCTTTATATGCCCTGTTGACTAAGTTAATATAACCTCTTCCATCAATCAAAATTAGCCCGCTTCCCATATTTTCAATTAACGTTTGCAAACGATCTTGTTGCATTTCCTGTGCCCTTGTCATATCTTGAAGATTTCTAGCAAGTATATTAATTGACTGACTCAGTATTCCTGTTTCGTCTAAATGATCTTCATATGTACGTGCTTTATAATTTCCCTTTGCAAGTTCCATTGATACTTTAATTGCAGACTCAATCGGTCTAGTAAATTGGGCTGTAATTCTTACTCCAATTAATAATATAATGATGAATGCGATGCCGAGACTAGCTACTAGAATACCCCACATTTGTTGATTTACTTTAGTTAAAGAGCTTACAGACGCGCTAACGAGCACAATCCCTTCATAAGCAGCTTTTTCCTTTATAGGCAATCCATAATAAGCCAGCCCATGAACTTGGTCACTATAATAATACCCCTTAGTTTGTCCCCTCATGATTGGAAGTACGTTATTCTTTAATGAATTCATATCCAGATCTTGTGTTAGTTCACCTGCATCAAACAAAATGGTATTATCTTCATCTATAATAGTAATATGTGATTTATAATTCTTCCCTAAGTCAGAAAGTAATTCTGAGATTTGAGAATTTGATAAATCCTCACGAGATATTATCGTTAAGATTGAGTGTGCTTCTCTTTGTAACTCTTCTTTAAACGTGTTCAAATAGTAGCTATTAAAAATTTGCCCTAGCAATAACCCTAAGCCAACCAGTACAGCAATGATTAATGTAATAAGGGCAAACAAAAAGCGTGAACGAAATCTATTCATTCAGCTTTGGCTCCTCAAGCTTGTACCCCAACCCTCTTATTGTTTTAATATATAATGGTTTTTTTGTATTTCTTTCTATTTTTTCTCGTAAGTGACTAATATGAACATCCACAATTCTAGTATCACCAGCAAAATCATAATTCCAAACCGCACTGAGCAGCTGATCTCTTGTAAGAACTCTTCCCTTATGCTTTGCTAAATACACTAGTAATTCAAATTCTTTTGGAGTTAAATCCAAACGCTCTTTTCCATAATAAGCCTCGTAGTGATCAGGTAACACTCGTAAATCGCCAATCAGTACTTGATTTTCATCCTCAATTTCTTGTACCTCAGGTTCAGGCTGCGACTGACTGCGTCTCAATATAGCCTTTATTCTTGCTACAACCTCTCTAGGGCTAAAAGGCTTTGTCATATAATCGTCTGCACCTAATTCTAAGCCTAATACTTTATCAAATTCATCGTCTTTTGCTGTAAGCATAAGAATTGGCACCATGATTTTCCTTTGTCGAAGCTGTTTACACACTTCAATTCCATCCATTTTTGGAAGCATTAAATCAAGCACAAGTAAATCAGGCTCTTCTTTTATACAAAGATTCAGACCTTCTTCACCATCCATAGCTGTTGAGACTGTATAGCCTGCTTGTTCCAAATTATACTTTAACAAGGTTGAAATTGATTGTTCATCATCTACTACTAATACTCTCTTACTCATATAGGCCTCCAGAGATCAAATTTCCCTTCAATTGAACCAATCTATTTTATTCGTTTTTTCTCTATATATGTTAGTTCTATTCTAGCGAATAGTAGGGAAAAAGGGCAACTATTGTTTAAAATAATGTTTTTATTTAAATATAAAAAAACTGGCTCCAAATAGAGTCAGTTAGTTCTCGGCACAATTTAGTTAGAAATTTTCTAATGCTTTGCCTTCCATTGGAGTCATTTTATGAGGAGGGCATACTGTGATTTTTCCTTCTAGCACGGTTTGTTCTTCACTATTCACAGCATGAATATCTACTATAATTTTGTTTTCTGAAGTATGGACTTCTCCTACCTCAAACAAAAATTGGACAACATCATAATGGTATAACGGTTGAAGGAATGAAATTTCTTGGTTTACAATGTGGCTTCCTGGACCAGGTAAATATTTCGATACAGCTGCTGTAATGATTCCAGTTAGCATGATTGTTGGTACAATTGGCTTTTCATAAGGAGTTTGTGAGGCATAGTCATGCTGAATATAAAGTGGGTTGGCATCATTGGTTAATCCTAAATAAAGAAGTAAATCTTTATCTTCAATTTTTTCTGTTAGAGTTAATTTTTCTCCGACCGATATTTCTTCGATATGTCTACCAATCTTTCTCTTTTTGCCAAGAAGCATTTTAACACCCCTTTTTCCAAATTAGTGACTAATTTACAACACTGCAATTTTACTATTAGATTATTTCTTAGTAAAAAAGAAAATTGAGGAAATCCTCAACTTTCTTTTTATTTTAAACACTTTCTTAAGATAATACTTTCATAACGTTTCTAACAGAATCAGCAGATTTTTCAAGAGCTGCTTTTTCTTCTTCGGTGAGTTCAAGCTCAATAATTTGTTCAAGACCATTTCCACCTAGTACAGTTGGAACACCTAGGTAGATTCCATCAAAGCCATATTCTCCTTCAAGATAGACAATCGAGGGAAGAACTCGTCGTTGATCTTTTAAAATGGCCTCTACCATTTCCACTAGTGAAGCTGCAGGTGCATAGTATGCACTGCCGTTTCCTAGTAGATTAACGATTTCACCGCCACCCTTACGTGTTCTTTCAACAATTGCATCTAATCTGTCTTTAGACATTAATGTTTCGAGAGGAATACCACCCGCATAAGAATAGCGTACTAAAGGTACCATATCATCACCATGTCCACCTAAAACAAACCCTGTTACATCCTTCACAGAAAGGTTAAGCTCTTGTGCAACAAACGTACGGAAACGAGCTGTATCTAACACTCCTGATTGTCCAATCACACGATGCTTAGGAAAACCTGACTCTTTAAAAACTGTATAAGTCATTGCATCTACAGGATTGGTTAACACAATAATCGTGCATTCAGGAGAATACTTAACAATTTCTTTTGTTACAGCCTTCATAATGCCTGCATTTGTTGTAACAAGATCGTCACGACTCATACCTGGCTTCCTAGCAATACCTGCTGTAATGACAACAATATCAGAACCTGCTGTGTCTTCATAATTAGATGTTCCGGTAATGTTTGCGTCGAAACCTTGTACCGGACTAGCTTCAAGCATATCAAGAGCTTTCCCTTTTGTCGGGTTTTCCATTTGAGGAATATCAACTAATACTACATCTGCAAGTTCTTTTTGCCCTAATAAAAACGCTGTGGTGGCTCCAGTGAAGCCCCCACCAATTACGGAAACTTTTTTACGGTTAATAGCCATATGTAAACATCTCCTTAAATTCTGTATAAATTAGGAAAGAGGGCAAAGCGCATAAATGAAATACATTTATGCGCAAAGCCCCTCTTAGATATATATTCGACTTTTTATGGTCAATTCTTGCAGAGTACCTAGATACCCTAATTACTGTGTTTTTTAACAGAGCATTTTAGGTTACAAATTAACCCATGTTTTTGATTAATTCATCACCGAACTCAGAGCATTTAACTTCAGTTGCACCTTCCATTAAACGAGCAAAGTCATAAGTTACAACTTTTGAAGCAATAGTTTTCTCTACTGATTTCATTACTAATTCAGCAGCTTCAGTCCATCCTAAATGCTCAAGCATAAGAACACCAGAAAGAAGAACAGAAGATGGGTTAACCTTATCAAGACCTGCATATTTAGGAGCAGTACCGTGAGTTGCTTCGAAAATTGCATGTCCTGTTTCATAGTTAATGTTTGCCCCTGGAGCAATACCGATACCACCAACTTGTGCAGCAAGTGCATCAGAGATATAGTCACCATTTAAGTTCATTGTCGCAACAACATCGAACTCACGTGGACGAGTTAGAATTTGTTGTAAGAAGATATCTGCAATAGAATCTTTTACAATGATTTTCCCTGCTGCTTCAGCATCAGCTTGAGCTTTGTTTGCAGCATCTTTACCTTCGTTTTCAACGATGCGGTCGTATTCAGCCCATGTAAATACTTTATCACCGAATTCTTTCTCAGCTAGTTCATAACCCCAGTTTTTGAAAGCACCTTCAGTAAATTTCATAATGTTACCTTTGTGAACAAGTGTTACTGATTTACGGCCATGTTCAATTGCATAGTTAATAGCAGCTCTCACTAAGCGGCTAGTACCTTCTTGTGATACAGGCTTAATTCCGATACCAGATGTTTCTGGGAAACGAATTTTATTAACACCCATTTCATTTTGTAAAAAGCTGATAAGCTTTTTAACTTCATCTGAACCATTTGCATATTCAATACCAGCATAAATATCTTCTGTATTTTCACGGAAGATAACCATATCTGTATCTTCTGGACGTTTAACTGGAGAAGGTACACCTTGGAAATAGCGCACTGGACGTAAGCAAGTGAATAAATCTAATTCTTGACGAAGTGCAACGTTTAGAGAACGAATTCCTCCACCGATTGGTGTTGTTAGAGGTCCTTTGATTGCAATTAGATATTCACGAATCATATCAAGTGTTTCTGCTGGTAACCATTCACCTGTTTGGTTAAAAGCCTTTTCACCAGCTAATACTTCTTTCCATACGATTTGTTTTTCTCCGTTGTATGCTTTTTCAACAGCTGCTTCTAAAACACGTGATGCAGACGCCCAGATATCAGGACCAATACCATCTCCTTCGATGAATGGGATTACTGGGTTGTTTGGTACGTTTAATACTCCATTAGTTGTTGTAATTTTTTCACCTTGTGTCAAGAAAATTACCTCCCGGGTTATGTAATTGATTTTTCAAATCTATTTTACCAATAGATTCTCTTCTCTTAAAGTGTTGTTACTTTTGTTTTTATAAAATTAATTAAATTTATATTATTCAGGCCTTTTATAAAAAGCCTTTATATTGAAAGCGTAGAAAACGATTCCACACAGTAATCCTCCCATAGAGGGAGGACAATGTGGAATTGCCTCTTCACTATTCTATATCACTATAAAATTATCCTCTTTGGTCTAAAGGAATATAAGCTTGTTTTTCTGGTCCAACATACTCTGCACGTGGACGAATTAATCGGTTATTTTCATATTGCTCTAGAATATGAGCTAACCATCCTGATACACGGCTTACAGCAAAGATTGGTGTGAATAAATCATGATCAATGCCTAAGCTATGGTAAACAGATGCTGAATAGAAATCAACATTTGGCGGAAGTGGTTTTTGAGAAGTAACTAATTCTTCAACTTTTGTTGACATCTCATACCATTTTGGTTCACCTGTGATTTTTGTTAGCTTTTCAGACATCTTCTTTAAGTGCTTCGCTCTTGGGTCACCTTGACGGTATACACGATGTCCGAAGCCCATTATTTTTTCTTTATTTGCTAACTTCTCATTAATATAACTTTCAGCATTTTCTACTTCACCAATTTCTGAAAGCATCTTCATTACTGCTTCATTAGCTCCACCGTGTAATGGACCTTTTAGAGCGCCAATAGCAGCTGTTACACCAGAATAAACATCAGATAATGTCGCAACACATACACGTGCTGTAAAAGTAGATGCATTTAATTCATGATCTGCGTGTAAAACAAGTGCTTTATTAAATGCTTCCACAGCAATTTCATCTGGCTCATTTCCTGATAATGTGTATAAGAAATTTGCAGCCATTGATAAGTCTGTTCTAGGCTCAACTGGCTCTAAACCTTTACGAATACGAGCAAAAGAAGTAACAACAATCGGAAGCTGTGCTTGTAGACGGATGGCTTTTCTGTAGTTAGCCTCTGTATCCATCACATCTGCTTCTTCATCAAACAAGCCAAGTAAAGATACAGCAGTACGTAGAGCAGCCATTGGGTGAACTTTATTGATAGGGTATGATTTGAAGTGTTCAATAACTTGCTGTGGAATCTTTGCATTTTCCGCAAGTTGTTTCTTAATTTCATTTAATTGTTCTGCATTCGGAAGTTTTCTGTGCCATAATAAATAAACCACTTCCTCAAAGCTTGCGTTTTCTGCTAAATCATCAATGTTATAACCGCATATGTTAATGTATCATCAATAATCGAGCTTACAGATGAAGTAGTTGCAACGATACCTTCAAGACCTTTTGTTGCTGTCATATAAATCCCTCTCCTTTACCTTTTTTCCCCATTTGTTTCATCTTAAAAGTTTAAATGATATAAGTAGTAGAAATCCTACTTGACTCAGTCATAAACTGTTCCATATGTAAGGAAATAGGCTTTTGTCAAAGTAGATATTTCTCTTATGTTTCGTAGATCACGAATCATGAATTTATAGTATAATTTTAAACTTTTAGACGATTGAGCGCTTGCTCACATGCAAGCAAAGAAAAAGAAAATGCTTACATTTTTTATTATTTTGATAAAGCATCACTCCGTATAAATTGAACGTGACATATACTATCAGATCATCTTATTTAAATAATAGATAGTATACCTATCTCATTTCAAAAAGAGATGAGATAAGGTTGCCTTATCATGTAGGCATTATTTTAGAACATATCCCTATTATAAACAATTATCAGACTTTTGTGAATGGAAACCACTTTATTACTTAAAAATTTGTTAGAAAAATTTTATTTTAGGGATTCTTTCGTTAAAACTGCCTTACTAATATAACCATAACATATATTTGTTATATTAGTGTATAATTCCACTAAATTAATTGGCTTTTTACAGGATTATATAATTAAGAACTAAATAGTTTTACAATTTGCATGGCTAGATACGCTATTCCTGCCCCTATTAAAGGTCCTACAGCCACACCATTGAATAACGAAACTGCTAGAATTGTGCCAAAAACAAGAGCAGTTGTAATATGAGGATCTTCCGCTAACAACGTTAGCCCCGTTTTTGGCAATTAATGCGACAGCTATCCCTGCTCCTAAAGCAATCCAAGCATAAGAAGATTTTAAAGCATCAATCAGCTGTTTAAAGCCAATTTCTCCTGTTGCTATTGGCACTAAGACAGCAATTGTAATAACTGTAACTCCCCAGTTAATTCCCTTTGCCCCAATAGTTGGTAATAACTTCGATTCTAATCCAATCAATTTAATGACTAGCAAACATCCAACAGCTATTAACAATGATTGATTTTTCGCTAAAAATCCAACTCCTAATAAGATTAATAAAAAGAGTACTGGTTGACTAAACACTGAGTAAAACCTCCAAAAAGTAGTAATATGGTTAAATTAATTACATGTATAAACCCATGACTAACCATCGAAACTCAAAAGATTAATTCAAATAGTATAAACAAGCTTAATATGTAATAAACATGCTATATAGCCTTATTCAAAAATTGGAAAAGCCCATAGGAATTGAAAAATGGGGAGGAATTCATTAAGTGAATATGAATTATTTATATAGCATGTTAAGAATTTTACTTATTATAGCTGTTACATGTTTAGCATTATCAATATGTTATTATCTATCTACTTTGACCTATCCATTTTTAATTGCAATCTTAATTGCTATGATTATTAATCCTCTTGTAAATGGGTTGGAACGGATCCTCAGGATTCCTAGAGGATTTTCAGTGATTATCTCAATTATTTTACTGATTTGTTTAATTGCAGGTATTCTCATTCTTTTAGTAGCAGAAATTGTAACAGGCACCACCTATTTGGCAAGAGTTCTCCCTGGACATTTAGAGTTGTTAGCTGTATATATCGAAACGTTTTTTGTCACAAAAATCATGCCACTATATAACCAACTAACATACCTTTTTAACAGTCTTGAATCAAATCAACAACAATCCATTATCACAAACATTCAAAATATTGGTGAATCAGTTGCATCTAGTGTTGGAAATTTCATCAAAGGCTTTTTAGAAAATATTCCAGTTATCATTAGTTGGCTCCCAAATGCCGCAACTGTCATCATCTTTTCTTTACTTGCAACCTTTTTCATTAGTAAAGATTGGTATAAATTCAAATCTGCTGTTTCTGGTTTACTACCACAGAGAGCAAAATCAAGTGGAAGGACAATTACTGATGAGTTAAAGAAAGCATTGATAGGTTTTGTTCGTGCACAAGCAACCCTAATTTCCATTACCACCGCCATTGTTTTAATAGGCCTTTTGATTTTACGGGTTGATTATGCTATTACAATCGCTTTATTAATCGGTTTAGTTGATATTCTCCCATATTTAGGTACGGGTTTAGTGTTCATTCCATGGATTATTTATTTATCGTTTAGTGGAGGAATACCGCTTGCAATTGGACTAGGAGTATTATACCTTATCGTCTTAATACAGCGTCAAATAATGGAACCAAAAGTACTTTCCTCCAATATCGGACTTGACCCACTTGCTACCCTTGTTTCACTTTTTATTGGTTATCAACTAATTGGCTTTTTAGGACTGATAGCTGGGCCAGTCGCATTAGTCGTATTAAAAACATTTAAAAGTGCGGGCCTTTATGAGGACCTATGGAAATTCATCATAGGGAATAATAGATAATAGTAAAACGAACGGGGCTGATACTAAGATCAGCCCCGCAATTACTTTGATTAACTTCTACCTTATGATCGTTATCTGATTTTTATCAATCATTTTTCGAATAGTTGTTAATAAAATCGGTTTAAACTTATTTCTGCTAAATGGAAATAACAATAAAAACCCTACTGTATCTGTTATAAACCCAGGAGTTAATAACAAAACTCCACCAATCAAGATACAAAGCCCATCAATAATGGCCATTCCAGGAATTTGTCCATATTGCATTTCTTGCTGAGCTTTTCTTAACGTTTCCAATCCTTGTTTCTTAGCAAGCCAAGCTCCTACAACACCCGTTAAAATAATAAGTAATACAGTTGGAATTGGGCCAATTGTATTTCCTGATAGTATTAGAATTCCGATTTCTAGAGCAGGTATAACAATAATGAGAAACATTAATAATCGCATGTATTCACCTCTTAAACTCTACTAATAAAACAACATCCTTTTTTAAATCTCGATACTCTCTCTATTCTATTCCAAAAATGCAAAAAAAAGAAGGGATTACTCCCTTCCTCTTAATGATAATTATAGTACACTCGCATGTCCTTGGTAAATAACTCCTCGAACAGCATCTACTGTAATATCTTGACCATCTTTTAACAATGTTGTTGCGTTTTCTACACCTACAATAACAGGAATTCCAAGACTTAATCCCACAACAGCAGCATGACTTGTTAAGCCACCTTCTTCTGTTACAAGAGCAGATGCTTTCTCAAGAGCATCCATCATATCACGGTCAGTTCCTTGTGCAACAAGTATAGCACCTTGTGTCATTTTTTCTTGTGCATCATTTGCAGTGCTTGCCACTACAACCTTACCAAAAGCTGATTTACGTCCGATGCCTTGTCCCTTTGCAATTACATCTCCAATAACGTGGACTTTCATAAGGTTTGTTGTGCCTGCTTCACCAACAGGTACACCCGCTGTAATCACAATAAGATCACCATGTGTCACAAGTCCACTATTAATTGCTTCTAATACAGAATGATCTAGCATTTCATCTGTTGTTGTTGAGTGATTTCCGCTTCTTGGGTAAACACCCCATACTAAAGCTAACTTACGAGAATATGAATCAGAAACTGTTACAGCAATGATTGGTGCTTTAGGACGATATTTTGAAATCATTCTTGCAGTGTGTCCACTCTCTGTTGGAGTAACAATTGCTGATACACCTAAATTTAGAGCTGTATAAGCTGTAGATTGGCCAATCGCATCTGTGATTGTTGTGCCAACCTGAGCACTGCGCTTCGATAAAATTTGCTTATAATCTAAAGCTTGCTCTGCTCTTGAAGCAATATTGTGCATTGTTTTAACCGCTTCCACTGGATAAGTACCGGCAGCAGTCTCACCAGAAAGCATAATCGCATCCGTACCGTCAAAAATAGCATTGGCTACGTCACTTGCTTCCGCTCTAGTCGGTCTTGGGTTACGTTGCATACTATCAAGCATTTGAGTAGCTGTAATAACAGGCTTTCCTAGAGCATTACATTTACGAATTAATTCTTTTTGAACTAATGGAACTTCCTCTGCAGGAATCTCAACACCCAAATCTCCACGAGCAACCATTAAACCGTCTGACACTTCAAGAATCTCATCGATGTTATCTACACCTTCTTGATTCTCAATTTTAGGGATAATTTGAATATGGCCTGCATTATGCTCTTCAAGGAGCTCGCGAATTTCAAGTACGTCTGAAGCACGACGAACGAATGAAGCAGCTATAAAGTCAACATCCTGTTCAATACCAAAAACAATATCTTTAGCATCTTTTTCAGTAATACCTGGAAGCTTCACACTAACTCCTGGTACGTTAACACCTTTTTTATTTTTTAATGTACCAGTATTTTTAATTAATGTTTTAATCTCACCTTTTGATTGGTCAAGACCGATTACTTCCAACTCAATTAGACCATCATCTAGTAAAATTGTTGACCCAATATGTACATCATCAATAAGTCCTTCATATGTAACAGAGAACTTTTCTGTTGTACCAATTACTTCTGTCATTGACACAATGATTTCTTTTCCTGCCTCAAGCTCAATAGCACCATTTTCCATTGTGTTTGTGCGGATTTCAGGGCCTTTAGTATCTAGAAGAATAGCTACAGTTTTGTTTAGTTCGGCAGAAGCCTCTCTAATATTTTTAATTCTTGCACCATGCTCATCAAAATCACCGTGTGAAAAATTCAAACGTGCTACATTCATTCCAGCCTGCATTAATTCTGATAATTTATCAATTGATTCACTCGCAGGACCAATTGTACATACAATTTTCGTTTTGCGCATTTCGTTTCCTCCTACCATTTAGAAGGGTAAAGGTTTCACTTATCCCATGTTAGATTCGTTTTCCTTTACCCATTTTTAGTATGGTTCTATTGTTTTATTTCTTCTTTTCAGCATTGTAAAATAATATGGTAACGATACCAACTAGTATTTATATAGATAATTCTTTAGACAATCGGTACATATTATCATCAATCGTATGTGGTTGATCTAGTATTTCAAGAATATCATGGTGAACAAGTTCGTTCTTTTGTATACCAACACAACGTCCACCTTTTCCTTCTAATAATAATTCAACAGCATACGCACCTAGTCTGCTTGCTAATACACGATCAAAAGCAGTTGGTGAACCTCCACGCTGAACATGACCTAGTACAGAAACACGAGTCTCAAATGAAGTAGCTTCTTCAATTTGCTTAGCAAATTCAACTCCACTGCCTACACCTTCTGCAACTACAATAATACTATGTTTCTTTCCTCGCTCATGACCACGTTTTAAGCGGGCAACAACATTGTCCATGTCATAGTCAGCTTCCGGTATTAAGATTGTTTCTGCTCCTCCAGCCAAACCAGACCAAAGGGCAATATCACCAGCATGTCTTCCCATTACTTCAATAACATATGTACGTTCGTGTGATGTAGCTGTATCACGAATTTTATCAATTGCATCTATAACTGTATTAAGTGCTGTATCAAATCCAATAGTAAAATCTGTACCAGGGATGTCATTATCAATAGTTCCAGGAACACCTACACATGGAAAACCATGTTCAGTTAGTTTTTTTGCTCCCATGTAGGAACCGTCTCCACCAATAACAACTAGGCCTTCAATCCCATGTTTCTTTAACTGTTCAATCCCTTTTTTCTGACCTTCTATTGTTTTAAATTCGGGACATCTAGCAGAATATAATTTCGTACCTCCGCGGTGAATAATATCACCTACAGAGCCAAGTTCTAATTTTTCTATTCTTCCTTCGATTAAACCTGTATATCCATGGTAGATTCCATAAACCTCTACATCATGATAGATCGCTTTACGTACAACTGCCCTAACAGCAGCATTCATACCAGGGGAATCTCCACCACTGGTTAAGACGCCAATTTTTTTCAAAACTTTCACCCCACTATAGATAAGTAGCAATACTAAATTACTTCCAAAATAACATGATTATAATGTCAATACAACAAAGAGTCAACTTTTGTCGAATAACCTTTTTATGAGCCTTTTTCATTATACAATAAATTATCTGCTGTGTTTAATGAATTATGTAATTTTGCAAAATTATTGTCCTACTTTGCAAAAAAAGTATAATCTGTAAATAAAATAGAATGAATTGTTTTTTTTACATCCGCAAAAGAAAACGTGGACCGGTCGGCCGCACGTTTTTCTATTTTACCCCAAGTAGATCGTTTGCAAACGATACTTGACCTATTCTTTTATATTTTTCATAACGATGCTGAATTAATTCTTCCCCTGTCATACTTGAGAGAGTTTTTAAAGAGCTTGCGATTACCTCAGTAATATTGGTTGCTTGCTGAGCTACATCTTTATGTGCTCCACCTTTTACTTCTGGGATAATTTCATCAACAACACCAAGTTGCTTTAAATCTGGGGCAGTTATTTTCATCGTTTCTGCAGCTTTCTTTGCTAATCCTGAGTCTTTCCAAAGTAATGCTGCTGCACCTTCAGGAGAAATAACAGAGTAGGTAGAGTTCTCCAACATATGAATATAATTTCCTACACCTAATGCTAGTGCTCCACCACTACCACCTTCTCCAATAACGATACAAATAACTGGAACAGATAAACCAGCCATTTCGAACAAGTTTTTAGCAATTGCTTCACTTTGTCCTCTTTCTTCAGCTGCTTTTCCTGGATAAGCACCTTTTGTATCTATAAAACATATAATCGGACGATTGAATTTATCAGCTTGTTTCATCAACCGTAATGCTTTACGATAGCCTTCAGGATGTGGCATACCAAAATTTCTTCGAATATTTTCTTTTGTATCTTTACCACGCTGGTGACCAATTACAGTTACTGGTACATCTCTGAACTTAGCTATACCACTAACAATGGCATCATCATCACCATAATATCGGTCACCATGACATTCTAAGAAATTAGTAAAAATTTGTTCAATATAATCTAGAGTTGTAGGGCGACTAGGATGCCTTGCAATTTGAACACGATCCCAAGGCTTTATATTTGTATAAATTTCATTTTCAAGCTTTTCTAATCTTGCTTCTAATTTTTCAATTTCAGATGATAAATCAACATCAGATTGAGCAGTAAAATCTTTCAGTTCTTTAATTTTAGCTCTAAGCTCGGTAACTGGCTTTTCAAACTCCATTTCACCTACCATGTTATTTCACCTCCTGTTTGATGAATATCAAGTATGCTCCCAAGAGTTTCCTTTAAATCTTGGCGATTAATAACATTGTCTAATTGCCCGTGCTTCAGTAAAAATTCTGCTGTTTGGAAGTCTTCAGGAAGATCTTCTCTAATGGTTTGTTCAATAATTCTTCTACCAGCAAACCCAATTAAAGCACCTGGCTCAGCAAAATTATAGTCACCTAGTGATGCAAAGCTTGCCGAAACTCCTCCAGTTGTTGGATGTGTCATAACAGAAATGATCAACCCGCCATTATCACTAAAAAGCTTAAGGGCAGAACTTGTTTTAGCCATTTGCATGAGACTTAAAACACCTTCTTGCATCCTAGCCCCGCCGGAAGCAGTAAAAATAATAATCGGTAATCCTTTTTCATTCGCATTTTCTATTGCTCGAGTAATTTTTTCTCCTACAACAGAACCCATACTTCCCATTCTAAAACTAGCGTCCATGATAGCCACAGCTGTTCTAAAGCCGTTTATCAGACCTTCTCCTGTCACTACAGCTTCATTTTGTTTTGTTTTTTGACGATCTTTTTCAAGTTTTTCCTCATAATCAGGGAAGTTTAGAGGATTTTCAGATATCATGTTTTGATCATATTCAAGGAAGCTACTTTCATCAAATAAGCTCTCGATTCGCTCTCTAGCGTTCATTTGATGATGATATCCACAATTCATACAAACTTTTAGATTTTTATTAAGTTCTTTCGTATACATGATCTTTTTACAATTCGGGCATTTTATGACAATCCCTTCCGGAACATCTTGCTTAGCCTGCTCAGAAGGAATTGAGGCATATTTCTTTTTCTTTGGTTTTGGCTTAGTAAATAAATCTTTTAACAAAACGGTACCTCCCCTTTTTCAAAGGCACTGTTATAATTGGCCGAAGATTTCCTATTAGTTCATATCAATTTATAGCCAAAAATAACAACGCGCTTAAACATAGCCTTTATTAAAGCTGCTTCTATTTAAATCAGATAATGATTACATAAACTAGTATTCACTTTAAGAAACTATTTTCTAAAAAAGTGTCAGTTATATTAACTGTAACGATTGGTGGACAAACATGTTGTAGAAAGTTGTCAATATCTATTCGACATTTTCTTTAAGGGATACCGCTTCATACTGAATAAACACTTCTAAATGATCCTTTTTTATTAAAGCATCAAGCAACATTGCTAAATGTTTTTTTGAAGAACTATGCGATTGATCACCTTTATATACAAAGCTGACATATTCGTTTAAAACATTCCAAATTCGATATAAGAGAAAATTGTTTGCTAATTTAACAAGCTCAGTCATTAATTCAAATCTTGTTATCTCTGTATCCTGAACTTTACTAGATAATTCTTCTAATTGTACATTTATGTCACTTTGTAAGATTAGCTGCAGGGCATTTTTTTCTAATAGCTCGTTCATTTTAATAACATCCTTTATTGCTTTTGTATCATCAAGAATAAAGGTACCCAGCAGTTCAATTAAATTATGTTCTCTAAAATCCTTTATAAAAGTTCCTTCGCCTCTTCTCGTTTCAATCATTCCTAATAATTCAAGGGCTCTTAACGCTTCACGAACAGAAGATCTTCCAACTTTTAAATTCTCAGCCAGCTCTCTTTCTGAAGGAATTTTATCTCCATAAGAAAGCTGTTTTTCTGCAATAATTGCGCGAATATGGCGAAGGATTTCAATATAAACTTTTGAATGCGGAGTTGTCAAAGAAGAATCACTCACTTTAATCAATGATGGCTAATTGCCTCGTTTTCTCAGCAACTTCCTCCGGATCGACTTTTATTCTTGCCACACCGGTTTCCATTGCTGCCTTAGCTACTGCTGAAGCAACAGCTGGTGCCACTCTTGGATCAAATGGTGCCGGAATAACATAATCTGGACTTAAATCCTTTTCAGAAACAAGTGCTGCGATTGCCTCAACCGCCGCAATTTTCATTTTCTCATTAATGTGTGTAGCACGTACATCTAACGCACCTCTAAAAATCCCTGGGAAGGCCAATACATTGTTTACTTGGTTTGGAAAATCAGATCGGCCTGTTCCAATAACCATCGCCCCTGCTTCTTTAGCTTCATTCGGCATAATTTCTGGAACAGGATTAGCCATAGCAAAGATAATTGGATTCTCATTCATTGATTGAACCATTTCTTTAGACAAGGCCCCTTCAACCGAAACTCCAATAAATACATCGGCACCCTTAATAACATCGGCCAAACTACCTTCCAGCTGATCTCTATTTGTATATTTAGCTACCTCAGATTTCACATTGTTCATACCGTGTGAACGATTTTCAAAGATTGCACCTTTCGTGTCACACATAATAATATCTCTTACACCATAGCTATATAAAAGTTTAATGATTGCAATACCCGCTGCACCTGCACCGTTAGCTACAACCCGGATATTAGACATACTTTTTCCAACTAATTTAAGAGCATTAACAAGTCCTGCTACAGTTACAATTGCAGTACCATGTTGGTCATCGTGAAAAATAGGGATATTCGTTTCCTTTTTTAAACGTTCTTCAATAACAAAACAATTAGGAGCAGCTATGTCTTCTAAGTTTACTCCACCAAACGTTGGTTCAAGCAACTTAACTGTATTAACAATTTCATCAATATCTGTTGTGTTTAAACAAATTGGAAATGCATCCACTCCAGCAAAACTTTTGAAAAGAACTGCTTTTCCTTCCATAACCGGTAATGCTGCTTCAGGACCAATGTTTCCTAACCCGAGCACAGCCGTACCATCAGAAACTACTGCAACCATATTACCTTTCATCGTATAATCATAGACTTTGCTTTTATCATCATAGATATCTTTACAAGGTTCAGCTACACCAGGTGAATAAGCAAGGCTTAAATCATAAGCGTTTTTTACTGGAATCTTTGACTTTGATTCTAATTTCCCTTTGTTAACACGATGAATATGTAAGGCTTCTTCTCTCAATGACATCATGAACACTCCCCATGTAAAGTACTAGAACAAGTACCCTATTGTAAGAATCTAATTGTTTGGTTACCAGTTCAGCTGTATCTATTATTACACTGCCTATCATTCTTTAAAAAAGTGGTCAGACCACTTTAAATCATTATTAAATGATAACATAATTCATTTGATTGTAAAGCATCGTTTAGCATAAACATCCTCATTTACGAAAATAGCCTTACAATTAAAGGCTACTCCTGTTTTAGTACAACATTATTTTGCCCAAGTAAATTCATTAAATCTGTTAAACACTCTTCTGTAGCTGAAACTGAGAACTCTTCAGGTAATTGAATGGTCCTCTTCTCATGCTCATAATACAGGTAGACAGGGATACTCCCGTTAAAACGACTTAGTATCTTCTTTACATCTAGCAATTTTTGTTGATCTGAGAACTGCTTTTCAATTTTCACAAAGAGCTTTGCATGTTTAGAAACGGCTGGTAAGTGTTCCAGTTCTTTTATTTGCTGCACAATAAACTGAAGTTTATCCTGTCTTCTTTCAACTTTTCCCTCCAGATAGAAAATCATTCCGTCCCTCACCTTTTCACCAAACTTTGAATAAGTTTGTGGGAAAATAACGGCGTCAATATCTCCTGTTTCATCTCCAAGTAGTAAAAAAGCCATAACCTCACCTTTTTTAGTACGTATTGTTCGTACATTCGCTACCAAAGCCCCAATTGAAACCTTTCGATCTACATTTGAAGATAAATCATCAATAGTAACAGCACGGATCCCTTGAAGGTTTGAACGATACATTTCAACAGGATGAATGGAAAAGTATAAACCTAGAGATTCTTTTTCAAATCTAAGTTTTTCTTCAATTTTAAATGGCTCTACTTCAATATACTTTGGCTTTAGATTAAATTCTTCTTCCAAAAAGAGATCAAATTGACTTTCATCTGATGGAGTCATTAGCTCCGCATGCTCAATGGCAACATCGAGGCTTGCAAGCAACGTTGCACGATCAATAGTAAACTCATCCATTGCACCTGCAAAAATAAGTTGCTCCATTGTTTTTCTAGTCACAATTTTCATTGATACCCTTATACAAAAATCAAATAAGTCAGTAAAAGGTTTTTTCTTTCTTGCATGAAAGATTTCCTTAATAGCCGCAATACCTACATTTTTAATAGATGTTAAATTATAGCGAATACTTGCACCTTCTACTAAAAATGCAAACTCACTTTTGTTTACAGAAGGTGGCAGCACCGTGAAACCTTTACGCTTCGCCTCTCGAACATATTGAGCCACTTTATCTTCATTTCCACTTACACTTGTTAATAAAGCTGTTAAAAAATGGAGAGGATAATTTGCTTTTAAAAAGGCTAATTGGTAAGCAATCATACTATAAGCAACTGCATGACTTCGGTTAAATCCATAGTTGGCAAACTTTACAATTAAATCATAAATTGAGTTTGCCACTTGTTGACTATAACCATTTCTAGTACACCCGAGACAAAATGTTCCCTCTCTTGATCTAGTATATCTTTCTTTTTCTTCCCAACGGCTCTTCTTAATAAGTCTGCTTCCCCTAGAGTAAATCCTGCAATAGTAGAAGCCAATTCCATTATTTGCTCCTGATAAACAATAACACCATAGGTATTCTGCAAAATCGGTTCAAGTGTGGGGTGTAAATATGTTGTACTTTTTCTTTTATGTTTTCTGTCAATAAAGAGTGGAATATTTTCCATCGGACCAGGTCTGTATAATGCATTTACAGCAACAATATCCTCGAGACTGCTAGGTTTAAGACGTTTTAAAACACTTCTCATCCCCTCAGATTCAAGTTGAAAAACTCCTGATGTATCTCCCTGGGATAAAAGGTCAAACGTTTTTTCGTCTTGATAGGATATGTTCGTCAAATCAACTCGTTTTCCTTCAACACGTTGTATAGATTTCATAATATTCTCGATTAAAGAAAGATTTCTTAAGCCTAAAAAATCCATTTTTAAAAGCCGAGATCTTCTAAGTAATCCATAGAGTACTGTGTTAAGTACACATCCTGTTGTCCTTCCTGAATTGGGACAATATTTGTTAAAGGTTGATCACTTAAAACAACACCTGCTGCATGTGTAGAAGTATGCCTTGGGAGGCCTTCTAGTTTTAAAGCTGTTTCATAGATTTTTTTATTTTGTTCATTTTCAGTAATTAATTTCTGTAGTGCCTGAGATTCTTTAAATGCTTCTTGAAGGGTGATTCCGGGTCGAGATGGGATCAGCTTCGATAAGACATCTGTTTCCTTAGGTGAAGCTCCCATTACTCTCCCCACATCACGAATAGCTGCTTTGGCTGCTAACGTACCAAAGGTGATAATTTGAGCAACATGTAATTTGCCATATTTGTTTGCTACATAAGCTATTACTTCATCACGTCTTGTATCTGGAAAGTCAATATCAATATCCGGCATCGTAATACGCTCTGGATTTAAAAACCTTTCAAAAAGCAATCTATGTTTAATTGGATCTACATCCGTAATTCGCAGTACATATGAAACAAGAGAACCTGCAGCAGAACCTCGTCCAGGACCTGTTAAAATACCATGATCATGTGCATATTTCATAAAATCCCATACAATTAAGAAATAATCACTAAAGTTCATTCTTTTTATAACCTTTAACTCATAGCTTAGTCTTTGTAAATAAGTAGAATCAGGATTTTCAAATCTTGCATTCAATCCTTTAAAACAAAGCTCCTCAAGGTATTCATCAGCACTTTGGTTTTTAGGAGTCGAGTATTTTGGTAGATGCGTAACTCCGAGATGAAGATTTACTTTACAACGATCAGCTATCTTTAATGTATTTTCTAATGCATCCGGATATTTTTCGAATAAAGACACCATTTCAGCTGCTGACTTTAAGTAATTTTCATGTGTACCTTTTAAGTCAACTCGAAAATCTGAAAGCTTCTCACCTCGTTTTAATGCTAATAGACATTGCTGCGCAAGATAATCTTCTTTTTCGATATAGCTTACATTATTCGTCGCCACCATAGGAATATTCACTTCATTACTTATTAACATTAAATGATTATGTAATGACTCATCTTCTAAAGATACTTTCTCAGTTCCTATATATATTGAGTTTTCACCAAAAAGGGATTGATACTTTTTTAATAAGATAACGTCTTGATCAAACTGCTCTTTTTCAAAGTTTTCCATGAACATTTGTCCTGGAATAATGGCTATTAATCCAGAATGATAGCTTTTTAACCATCGATCTGGAAGCCCTTCAGGTGATTTTGTTTGAAGAGCACTGCTTATTTTTAATAAATTTTGATACCCCTCGTTATTTTCAGCTAGTAGCACAGCTGTCACGTTGGTCTCATGTTGTTCATCTATGATTGTGACTGTCATACCTAAGATAGGCTTTATTCCATTTTCCTGACAAAGCTTATAAAAAGCTACAGCCCCATACATCACATGAAAATCAGTCAACGCAATTGCATTGAATTTACATTCTTTTGCCTTATTAACTAATTTATCCAATCTTGCTGCACTTGAGAGCAAGCTGTATGCACTTTTCACTTGAAGGTGAACAAATGGCATATATTCCCCTCCTTTCTACATTCGTTTTAGATATTTTCAAGAATCATTTATATATCCTTCATTATATTCCCGCGGTTATATAGTTACAAATAAGAGCATTCTGTGTTACAGAATTTAGACCATTTCTACAAAAATATTTTCTTTCATACTTAAAATAGGTCGTCCATATATATAGAGTAGGGGGTTGATAGTCATGGACAAAGAAGCCTTTATGCCGGCTTTTATTCATAGTTACTTTATAGCACTAGGAGTACTTTTAGGTGGCACACTAATCGGTGCCATTGGTGCATTTTTAGCAGGAGAACCACCATTAACCAAAATGTTTGAATTTGCTAATAGGCTAAAAATTTGGGCTCTTGTTGCAGCAATAGGTGGTACATTTGATGCTTTTTACAGCTTTGAGCGTGGAATTTTTCAAGGTGAAACACGAGATATTGTTAAACAAGTATTGTTAATTGTATCAGCTATGGGTGGAGCTCAAACAGGTTGGTTACTTATTACTTGGTTAACACAGGAGCATCTTTCATGAGAATCCCGCCGCACTATCAGCAACCTTCATGGCAACGTTTTTTTGCAGGTGCAGCAATAGGGGCAGTTATTAGTTGGGGTGTTTTTCTTTTTATTTTTGGAGTTATTCAAGAAGAACATAGTACAATTATAAATAAACAAAAGCAAACAATTCAAGATTTAGAGAATGACAAGAAAATCTATCAAGATGAGTATACAAAATTAAATAAAAAAGCTCAAGAAAAGCTGACTGTTCAAGAGATTAAGATTAAATTAACTAACGGTGACCGCTATCTTTTTAAGGACTTTAGGATAACGAATATAGAGAACAGTGTAAAGGAAGATTTAAAAGACGTAATGGCCAAGGATATTGAGAGTATCGTTTCTAACCATCTATTAATAGAACGAATCATTGAAAATAAGCCATTAAAGTTTGATGGAAAAGAATACAAGCTTGAAATGACAAAATTCATGTTAACCACCACACTATATATTGAAATTAAAATATCATTTGTAGACTAACAATACTCCAAGAGAATTTGAAATATTTTTGATTTTTATTAAAAATCAATCGCAAAACCTTCCCTTTTCCGATAAAATAGAAATAGGAAAAACAAGGAAAAAACATTCACTATAAACAAGCTGGTTTGCTCTCTCACAAACTGGCTTTAACCTCCCCACCCACTCTTCATAAAACATTCATTCCAACAATTATGACAATTGATTCCTTGTTTAACCAACTCACTTTATCGGTTGTACTACTACTTAACGGAGGGATGGATATGTATATTTTAAGTTCAAAACAAGTTGTCCAGGAAAAGATTAACCATATCAAAAAAGGGTTCTCAGCATATGTAGAAACAGCTGAGCTTGCAAACATTATCAAAAAAGAATGTCAGATTTTACAATTGGATGTGTATGAGGATGCTACAGAGCTGGGTTATTGGTTTATTCCGAAAAAAGAAAAGTAACCGCTATCATTCTCTCTTCATCAATGTAAAACTCCATTATCAAAGTGGCGTTTTCTAAAGATCCTCATCACATGTTCTTTTCAAACCACTAAAAGTAATCCATAACTGTATTGTAAGCAAACTAACCTCTCCACCATCATCCTTCTTGATCGTAAAATTTTAAGGTAAGGAACTATGTCATCTTATGACTACCGACTAGGTTAGAAAAGGGTTCGGCAGTTTTTACCGAACCCTTTCTTATTTCTTAGGATCATTCATCCTGACATAGCACTTCTAGATCATGTAACACCTGTTTCGCTTCTTCCCAACTATATACAGAAGCTCCAGATGCGAGTGGATGTCCGCCACCATTATATTTTTTAGCTAATTCATTTATCACAAGTTTTTTTGCTCTAAGTCTAACACGAATCTGATTTTCTTCTTCCACAAAGAACACCCATGCTTTCACACCTTCAATATTACCTAAAATTCCAACAAGCTGCGAAGCCTCTGAAGGGGTCACATCAAATTCCTTTAATATATCTTTCGTTATACTCATTGATGCAGAACCTGATGATGTTAACGTAAAGTTTTGAAGAACATATCCACTAAGTTTAGCGACGTTTCTCTTTGTTTTGTAAAGTTCGTCGTAAATTGGTGTAGGATTAATTCCTTTTGAGATTAATGCACTTGCATACTGAAAAGTTTTCTCCGTTGTACTAGGGAATAGGAACCTTCCTGTATCACCCACAATCCCAGTATAAAGAAGTTCTGCCGCTTTTCCAGATAATTTAAAGCCCTGATCTTTACCTTCTAAGTACAGTTCATAAATCATTTCACTTGTAGCACTTGCTTCAGTTTCCACCCACAAAAGATCTCCATATTGATCATCATTTGGATGGTGGTCGATTTTAATCAATTTTTTACCTGTTTTATAACGTTGATCACTGATGCGGCTTGGTTCGCTGTATCACATACAATAACAAGTGCTTCTTTGTATATCTCGTCTGAAATATGATCCATTTTATAAAGAAACTCGAGCGATGGCTCAGATTCTCCTACAACATAGATTTTCTTATTTGGGTATGTAGCTTTTATCATTTCAGCCAAACCGCATTGAGAGCCATAGGCATCTGGATCTGGACGAACATGGCGATGAATGATAATTGTGTCATTTTGGCTAATTTCATCTAGTATTTGTTGTTTCATTTTGGTCTCCTTTTCTCTCTATATAGTTTATTAAATCATAAATACAAATTTTAAAAAAGAATGAATCTTCAGGATTTTCATTTCATCGTATTTAGTTAAAGACATGTTAAACTAAACATGCTATCTTTTATTATAGGTTGTTTAAGAAGATATTTCTTCTTTTTTACCTTACTAGATGCAAGAGTAGAAAAAATACTCATCTCAGTAATGGAGGTTTTTATATGCCAGTTTTAGTTGTACTTATTATTTTTTCACTAGCTTTCTATTTGTACTATAGGGTCAAATCATACAGATCAAATAAGCAAGCGGAGAAAAGTTGGATATCTGCGAAAGCTAGCATTGCATTAGGTCTGTTTGTTGCATTTTTTGGGCTTAATCAATTATTTATGTTTCGCTCAACCTTATCATTTGTTGTGGGAATTATTTTTCTGTTAATCGGTTTTGGCAGTGCTTGGGTAGGTTACCGAGCTTACAAGCATTATCTTCCATATGTTCTAAAAGAAATAAAAGAACAACAGTAAAGAATTCTTCGAAAAAATAGGGTTAACTGTTTTATAAAACAGTTAACCCTATTTTTGTATCCTGTATTATCTCTCAATCAATTGAACCATCATCATTGCTTTTCCTACGACAACACCGTCGCTATATGCTTCTATATCAATTTTTCCAAACTTACGACCAACCTCTAATATTTTCGGGTGAATTTCAAGCACTGATTCCATTTGAACAGGTTTAATAAAGTATATTGTGATATTTTCAACAACAATGTCACCTTTTTTCTGTGCTCTTAGATAACGATTAACGGACTCTGTAACAAGTGTCGTAAAAACTCCATAGGAAATGGTGCCAAGGTGATTTGTCATTTGCGGAGTTACTTCACATCGAAAAATACTACTGCGTTTTGATTCATCATCAATCGTTATAAATTGATTTGTCACAATGTCATCAAGTTTTTCACCAATTTGTGGTTGACGTTGGATCATTTGAAGAGCCTTAAGAACATCTTGACGACTAATAATACCCTGCAATCTATTCTGCTGGTCTACTACCGGCAAAATTTCGATCCCTTCCCAAACCATCATTTGTGCTGCTGATGCGACAGAAGTTTTACCAATTACCGTAATCGGACTTTTAGTCATTATTTTTTCGATTAGGGTTGAATGGTCGTTCCCCATAATATCTTTAGAGGTAACAATTCCTTGCACTTTTAAGTTCTGATCTATCACTGGAAACCGACCATGTCCAGTTTCATAGTTATGTTGATACCAAGTTGCCACCGTATCAGACGTTGATAAACAGATTGTTTTATCAATCGGTGTAAGAATATCCTCCACCTGTACGATTTCTTTCTTAATTAACTGATCATAAATTGCTCGATTGATCATTGCACCAACCGTAAAGGTATCATAGCTCGTTGAAATAATTGGCAGCTCTAGCTCATCAGCTAATTTTTTCACGCTATCTTCTGTATCAAAACCACCTGTTATCAATACTGCTGCACCAGCTTCAAGCGCATATTGATGGGCAGTTGTACGATTCCCGACTATAAGTAAATTCCCTGCACCTGTATATCGCATCATGGCATCAAGTTTCATCGCACCAATGACAAATTTATTTAATGTTTTATGTAAACCTGCCCGTCCACCTAAAACTTGCCCTTCAACAATATTAACAACCTCAGCATATGTTAATTTCTCAAAATTCTCTTTTTTCTTTGTTTCAATTCTAATCGTTCCAACACGTTCTATCGTACTAACATATCCTTTGTTCTCTGCTTCTTTAATTGCACGATATGCTGTTCCTTCGCTAACATTTATATCCTTCGCAATTTGTCTAACGGAAATTTTTTCACCAACTGGCAGTGAAGTTATATACTGCAAAATTTGCTCGTGCTTTGTAGCCAAGCTGCATCACCCTTTTTATATTAGTGCATTTATCTAATAAGACCGCACAAATACGGTTTAAAAAACAAACTAATCCACTTTTATTATAAGGGTGAAGAAGGCTTATATCAACGCAGTGTTTGTCTTTGTCTCTTTTTCTGAATTTGCTTATATGATTTTAACTGCTTTGCTTGAACCTGTTGCTTTGGTCGGTACAAATAATGAGCAAAGTTTCCACCAATAACAAAAATCGCTAAGCACAACCAGCTCATAGCAAACACAGTTTGCATTTGATCGCCCGAAAGTGAGATATGTTGAAGTCCAAAATAGAGCATCATTAATGCAATTAATGCGTACATTAGGTTTTTCATCTTGATTCATCCTTTCTATAAAAGCTTTGTTTCATTTTATGCATGTACACATAAAAAAAGAAGCAATGAATGAGATTCTTTGCTTCTTCTGATAGCATACTTTCATTTTGCGCTATTTTTACTATTTTGTTTCTAACACAGTAACCCCAATAAATTGTCCGTTTCATTACGCTCCAGACAATTAGCTTTCCGCGGGGAGGAAGCTGAGCCTCCTCGGCTTTGCCTGCGGGGTCTCAGCCTTTCCTCTACCTCCCACAGGAGTCAATTGTCTTCCTCTTCATTCCACTAAGTTTATAAAAACAGGTTTAAAAGCAACACGTATAAACTAGGCTTGTGGTTCTCAACTCTAAACATACTGTAAATCTATTTTCCACATTATATGAACTATCCTATTAAAGCTCGTATTTTTCTCCCACTTTTAATGGCAGGCCAATGCCTTCTGGTAAGGATTGAGCGAATTTTTCCGGATCCTGCTTAATAGCTGGAAAAGTATCATAATGGATAGGAACGACTTTCCTTGCGTTTAACCAAAGAGCTGCATCCTTTGCGTCTTCAGGACCCATTGTTAGATTATCTCCGATTGGTAAAAATGCAAGGTCTATTGAATTTCGTTCTCCAATCATTTTCATATCAGTAAAGAGTGCAGTATCACCTGCATGATAGATTGTTTTGCCTTCAGATGTTAATAGAACACCTGATGGCATACCAGTATAAATAACGGTACCATCCGGCTCTTGATAGCTTGACCCATGAAAAGCCTGTGTTAGTTTTACTCTGCCAAAATTAAAATCATATGCTCCCCCAATATTCATTGGGTGAATATCAATTCCGTTTTTCCCTATGTAAACCGCCAGCTCGTATGGGGCGATAACTAAAGCATTATTTTTCTTGGCAATTTCTACTGTGTCCCCAACATGATCATTATGACCATGTGTAAGAATAATAACATCTGCCTCAACTGAATCAGCTGTCAAATCTGTTAATTCATTGCCAGTAATAAATGGATCTATAATGATTTTTTTATTATGTGCTGCTACTTGTACAACTGCATGTCCGTGATATGAAACTTCCATTTTATTCAACTCCTTATATGTTAAATGGTTAAATTAATAGTCCACTAAAACTTTACCCATTTTTATTTCTAGCTAAACGATTACATGAAAAACCTAGCTTTCACTAAGTTTTTCATGTGGTGTTATACACGTGAATCCAATAATGAAGTAGCATCCTTAAAAAATAGTCCATGTGCCTCTGCAACTGCTTTATACGTTACAAATCCCTTCAACGTATTCAAACCTTTCAATAGCGCAGAATCTTCTAAACAAGCTTTTTGGTAACCTTTGGTTGCAATTATATTCGCATAGGGTACAGTGACATTTGTTAATGCCAATGTGGATGTTCTTGGAACTGCCCCTGGCATATTAGCAACAGCATAATGTAGAACACCATGTTTTTCATACGTTGGGTTGTCATGGGTCGTTAACCTGTCAATTGTCTCAAAAATGCCGCCTTGATCAATGGCAATATCAACAATAACAGAGCCATTAGCCATTGCCTTTACATCCTCTGCTAAAACAAGATTCGGTGCTTTTGCTCCAGGAATTAACACGGCCCCAATAACCAGGTCTGCTCGTTGAACCGATTCTGATATTGTGAGGGGTACTAGACATGATTGTTGATACTTCTTTTCCAAATAAATCATCAAGCTGCCTTAGCCGTTCCGGATTTGTATCAAGTATCGTAACCTCTGCCCCTAATCCACATGCAATTTTGGCGGCGTTAGTACCAGCTACACCACCGCCTATAATTGTCACACGTCCTCTTTGTGTACCAGGAACTCCAGCTAGCAGAATTCCTTTACCACCTTTTGGCTTTTCTAATAGTTGAGCACCGATTTGAGCGGCCATTCTGCCGGCAACTTCACTCATTGGTGTTAATAGAGGAAGTGACCCATTTGAAAGCTGAACAGTTTCGTATGCAATCGATGTTACCTTTTTATTAATCAAAGCTTTTGTAAGCTCTGGTTCAGCCGCAAGATGTAAATAAGTAAATAAAATCAGATCATCACGAAAATAGGAAAATTCCTCTTTTAACGGCTCTTTCACTTTCATTACCATGTCCATTGACCAAGCCTCAGCAGCTGTTTTCACAATCGTTGCACCAGCATCTTTGTATTGCTCATCTGTAAAGCCAGATCCTAACCCTGCATTCTTTTCAATACAAACTTCATGTCCAGATTTTATTAACTGATTTGCTCCGGCTGGCGTCATCGCTACACGGTTTTCATTATTTTTTAATTCAGCTGGAATGCCGATTTTCATAAGTATTCACCCTTTAATTTGCGTTCTTATCAGTATGACCATATTTCATCATATGATGACGCAATAAGACAGGTTAGCGAATTTTTTATAAGAACGTATATTTTCTTGTTTTCAGACATGAAACCGATGTATTACGTTTGCTCCACCAGTAACTTCAATAATGGAGCCTGTAATCATGTCCGAATTTTCATCACATATAAAAGCAACAGTTCTTGCAATATCTTCTCCTGTACCGGAACGGCCAATTGGTGTTTTCGATTCAACATCACTCATTATTCTAGACTGCTCAATCGTTGCTTCTTTCATTTCTCCGACAATGTTTCCTGGGCAGATCATATTAGCAGTGATCCCATGTTCTGCTTCTTCAATGCTTATTGATTTCGTTAGTGATACAAGACCTACCTTTGCAGCACTGAAAGCAGAGCGATGAAGCCAACCCGGAGAGGATTCGGCTCCTTGAAAGCCATATGTAATAATTCTTCCATATCTTTGCTGCCTCATGATTGGAATAATCTTTTTGAACAAATGAAAGACTGAACTTAAATTTCCCTCTATCATTTGATACCACTCTTCATCTGTATAATCGGCTAGCTTCTTTCTTTCAAATATGTATGGACCAGCATTATTTATCAAACAATCTATTCTACCGAACCGTTCAATTGTTAAATCAATCATGTTTGTGAGATCTTCTTTTTTCGTAACATCACCTTGAACAAAAAGAATACGATCTGATAGATGTGAATAGGTATTTTTGAGGTTTTCTACTGCTTCTATGTCTTTTCGATAATTAATTGTTACTGAATACCCGCGTTGTAAAAACTCTTCAGTGACCTTTTTTCCTAACCCTTTAGATCCTGCGGTAATAAGGGCATGTCTCACGATATCTTCCTCCCCATTTAACTTGTCCTTAAAAGGATATCAATCATTAATACGCTTTATCTAAAGGAATATTCCTCTGTAAAACTGTTTATTTTTTATAATAGGAATGGATTACTTCGATATTATCACAATAACTGATAGATCTATCCATTACTACTTCTATTGTGCTGATAAATGAGAGATTTTACAATTATCTTGTTTTGAAAAGGATTTGAGGAAATTTAGTAGGGTTTTTGAGGATTAAAAAAGCTGACTCATCTTAAGCCAGCATGCATACTTTTAATCTTTTCTTATTGCTCGAAAATGTTCTTGTAAAAAGTTTGGATCATATTGCTGTTCGACAACCCCACTTGAATAAGAATCAGTTAATTGTTGCATTGTTTCTTGTTCGCCAAGGTGGTCGTAGTAATACGTTTGTCTCGTAACTCTTCTTTCTTTCACAGTTTTCAGCTCCTTATTTTCAAATGCTCGCAATTAGTTTATCTGAAAATAAGGAGCTTATACTGATAATTACTGTTTTAGCATGCTTTAATTGTTTTTAAAATTTTGTTAAACGTAAGAAGTAGTTCATTCCATTGCGCTCAACTATCATCTAAAATTTTTCAAAAGCTTTATGACAACAGAGTTATACTAGTTTAGAATCATTTTACTTTAACGTCTGCTTTGCCTTTTCCAGTGCTTGTTTTACCATTTCAAAGCCAGTCCCACCAGCGCTCATACGTTTTCTTACCGCTTCGTAAGGATTGATCATTTCATATAAATCTTCTTCAAATAAAGAGGAGGCTTTTTTATATTCATCAAAAGGCAGATCCTTTAAATAAATTCCTGATTGAATGCATTGATAAACCAAAGTCCCAACAACTTCATGTGCTTCTCTAAATGGCATACCTTTTGTTGATAAATAATCTGCAAGTTCAGTAGCATTAGAGAAGTCTTCTGATGTTGCTTTTTCCATCTTCTCTTTGTTTACCTTCATTGTATCAATCATACCGATAAATATTTGAAGACTTCCTTCAATCGTTTTTACAGTATCAAACATTCCTTCTTTATCTTCTTGAAGATCTTTGTTATAAGCAAGTGGAAGTCCTTTTAAAATAGTTAATAGTGACATTAAGTTTCCATACACTCGCCCTGTTTTACCTCTAATTAGCTCAGCCATATCAGGATTTTTCTTTTGTGGCATGATACTGCTTCCTGTTGCGTAAGTGTCATCAAGTTCAATAAATTGAAATTCCTGAGAACACCAGAAAATAATTTCTTCACAGAAGCGTGATAAATGCATCATTAATAATGAGCTGTTGCTAAGAAATTCAATAATAAAGTCACGATCGCTTACCCCATCCAGGCTATTTTCATAGATACCATCGAAGTTCAGCTTTTCTGCTGTATAAGCACGGTCAATTGGAAAGGTTGTTCCAGCTAGTGCAGCACTACCGAGAGGTGAGATATTTATTCTTTTAAGAGATTCAGTAAATCTCTGTTTATCACGGTCAAGCATCCAAAAGTAGGCCATTAAATGATGGGCAAATGAGATTGGTTGTGCACGCTGAAGATGAGTATAACCAGGTAAAATTGTTTCAACATGTTCCTCAGCTTTTTCAATTAGCGAGTGTTGCAATCCATCAATTAATTCAACAACCATTGCAACATGTTTACGTAAATAAAGATGCATGTCAGTGGCTACTTGATCGTTACGGCTTCTCCCTGTATGTAATTTTCCTCCAACAGGACCAATCTCATCAATTAATAGTTTTTCAATATTTAAATGAATATCTTCATAGTTTACAGAAAAAGATAGTTCATTCTTTTTCGCTTTTTCTAACAATGAAGTTAAACCTTTTGTGATTTCTTTCGCTTCGTCTTCACTAATAATTCCGCACTTCCCAAGCATTTCAACATGTGCGAGACTACCTGTGATGTCTTCCTCAACTAATTCCTGATCAAAATGGATGGATGCACCGAACTCATCCACCCATTGTTCAGGGGTTTTTTGGAAGCGTCCACCCCAAAGCTTTTTCATACTTCCACCTTCTTGTTATTTTTCACCATGCTGTTCACTTTAGTTGGAAGTCCAAATAATTCGATAAAGCCAATTGCTGCATTGTGATCAAATGCATCATCTTTCGTATATGTTGCAAGCTTCTCATCATATAGAGAGTAGTCAGATTTTCTTCCTTCAACAATCGCATGACCCTTGAATAATTTCACTCTTACAGTACCTGTTACATATGTTTGTGTTTCTTTTAAGAAAGCGTGTAAAGCAGATTTTAATGGTGAGAACCATAAGCCGTTGTAAATAAGCTCCGCAAGCTTTTGTTCAATTACTGGTTTGAAATGAGCAACTTCTTTTACTAACGTTAAATCTTCTAGCTCTTTATGAGCCTTAATTAGTGTCATTGCACCCGGACATTCGTAAACTTCACGTGATTTAATCCCAACAAGGCGATTTTCCACATGATCGATACGACCTACACCATGCTTACCTGCAATTTGATTTAATTCAAGAATTAATTCATGTAATGGATAAGCTTTATCATTAATTTTCACTGGTACACCTTGCTCAAATTGAATCTCGATCATTTCCGGTTGATCTGGTGTTTTTTCAATTGGTGTAGTTAAATCATATGCACCCTCTGGAGGAGCAGCCCACGGATCTTCTAAAATACCACACTCGTTACTTCTTCCCCAAAGATTTTGGTCAATTGAATACGGAAATTTATCTAAATTAATAGGAATTGGAATACCATGTTTAGCCGCATATTCGATCTCCTCTTCACGAGACCATCCCCACTCTTACTGGAGCAAGAACTTCAAGATCAGGGTTTAATGCTTTGATTGAAACTTCAAAACGTACTTGGTCATTTCCTTTTCCTGTACAGCCGTGTGCTATTGCAACCGCATCTTCCTTTTCTGCAATTTCAACTAGCTTCTTAGCAATTAATGGACGAGATAACGCAGAAACTAATGGATATTTTCCTTCATAAAGTGTATGTGCTTGTAAAGCAACTAACGCAAAATCAACTGCGAATTCTTCTTTAGCATCAATCATATATGATTCAACAGCACCTACTTGAAGAGCTTTTTGTTGTACAAATGCTGTATCTTTTCCTTCACCTACATCAAGGCAAACCGCAACAACAGCGTAACCTTGTTCTTGTAACCATTTAACTGCAACAGAGGTATCTAATCCTCCGGAATATGCTAAAACAACCTTTTTCATCTAATTGTTCCTCCTCAGTTGTATAAAAATTAATATATGTTTATAAAAATACATTTATTGTATAGATAACACTTTACCAACTGTTTCCCTGTTTCGTCAATAGAAAAATGTATATTTTCTTAATTCTTTGTATAAAAATAAATTTTTCTGTATTGCTTAAGTTACTATATACGGTTCATTTAAAAATGTTACTTATAGATGATTTGATTCCACTATTGTAAAATAAGGAAAGATCATGAATGGAAGAAGGAGAAAAATTGAGCGAACACTTTACCTATGATCCTAGACTTAAAATAATGATTCCAACCCTGGATAAACCATGGACAACATATAGTATGCAAACTCAAAACCTCATAGTAACAGAGTGGGAAAAAATCCGTGGTCATATTCCTGACAAAATTATAGAGGTAGAAAAAGAAATAACCAGGAAGCAGGAGCTACTTAACCATGAGGAAGATTTTGATACATCTTGTGAATTAAACGGGGAAATTGCGGAGCTTGCTTCTATCATAAATGATTTGTGGATATGGTTTAGAGCAACCCAACATGTGTCACCAGTTAAAACGCATAGCTAAAACAAAAGAAGGCTAATTCTAGCCTTCTTTAACTATTTCATATTAAGTCCTTCTTAACCTCTCTAACTACATGACCTAGTTCAGGAAGGATCAGCTTCTCCATTGCCAGCTTAACAGCACCAGATGAACCTGGCATAGAAAAGATCGCAGTATTCATTGCTACTCCAGCTACAGCTCTACTTAAAATGGCGGCAGAACCAATATCATCCCGGTAGCTAAGCATACGAAAAATCTCACCGAAGCCTGGTATTTCTTTTTCAATTAACGATTCAACTGCTTCAATCGTCACATCCCTTTTCGCTATCCCAGTCCCCCCATTTGTTAAGACAACATCAATCTCTCTTGTTTCACACCCTTTTAAAACAGAACTGCGAATCAATGTTTTTTCATCACGGACGATTTCATAATCAACTATGATGTGGCCATTCTCCTCTAATAATTTCTTTATTAACTGACCACTTTTGTCAGTTTCTTTATCTCTTGTGTCACTAATTGTTACAACCTTGCACCTTATATGATCAGGAGCATGCAACTTATGTTCTTCAGTACTCATGATACCCTCCTGTTACTGACTAGTTTTTTCAGAAATAAGTCTATATTGATAATAATTATTTGCAAATTCCGTTATCTGCCGAGTAAATTGATAATTTCCAGCAGCACCAATCATCATACTAACAAGTGGAATCCCGGCAACCAATTTTCTCTTAAATAAAGATAATACAGAAAGCTTAGCAATTTGAGCAAGAATATACTTTATGCTATTTTGGTCAGCCATATCCTCGTTACCTTCATAAAAATAATTCATCCCATTATCGGATTGGAGTTCTTTCTTTAATTCAATCCATTGTTCATATTGTAAATGTTTTGGCATTAAAGCTGCATGATACACTTTTAACGAAGTCATCATTTCATATGGATTATTTATCTCATAACCATAACACATAGAAATCATTTGAATGGCTCTTAGATTCATAACTGCCTGCAATGGAATATCAGCACTTGTGAGAAGAATTCCTCCTGTACCAGTGATACCTCCTTGAAAAAAGGAATAAAGCCTGTGTTTAGAAGTCTGTAAATCAGCTAAGTAATGAAGCTGATCGATCGAAAGGAAATGCAAATCACTGATCTGCTGAATACGATTGTTCAATGCTCTTGCAGACAACAGTATTTGATTTTTCGCATCTTTCTGTATAAATGAATTTTGAATAACAGAATGCAGGTTAAAAAGACTTGTATCCACTTTTTCATAAAACACCTTCTGCATCCGCTCTGGTATATCATCAAGCTTCCGAGTAAGCCACCTGTCAAACGTTCTTTGAAAATCTGTACGACCATCATTTTGAAGGTCAATTTCCCATGTTTTTATTTCCTCTAATATAACTTTCTCACGACCCAATTCATTCATCCTCATGATCTCCTTACTCCAAGCAAAGTAGGTATTATTTGGTGAACTTGTTATATTTATCATAACATAAAAGCCAAGATTCAGAATAATAACAAAGAGATTGATTTGTAAAGATCGTTGCATTTAAAAATCAAATTTGAAGTTTTTGTTACATCTATTTTCTTTCGACAAGAAAAGCGTGTAACGAAATATAACAATCTTATAGAATGGATGTTGTACTCTAACATATGATAAACACAATCAAATTAAGAAGGAGTGTTGAAGATGAAACATTTCGTGTTTACGATTGATTCAGATGAAATTATTATCAAAGCAAATGGAATGATTGATGCGATCTCAAAGGTAAAAAAAATGATTACAGACAGTGGGCATGATAAAAAAGAATTGAAGTTTGTAGGTGTTAAGTATTAATGATTTTATATAATTCCTCTAAAAGAGATTCTAAACAATACCCCGGTATGCTGGTTAAATAAACACTTTAACCCTGCATACCGTTTTTAATCTGTATAGAAAAAGACAACCATTAAGGTTGCCTTTTAGAAACATGATTATTTTGCCATTCTTACTACATCTCTTGCAATCATTACTTCTTCATTTGTAGGGATTACTAATACTTTTACTGGTGAATGTGGATAGCTAAGGTACGCCTCTTCTCCACGAACCTTATTAAGTGCAGGATCCCAATAAATCCCCATAAATTCAAGACCTTTTAATACACGAGCACGAATTTCTGTACTATTTTCACCAATACCGGCTGTGAAAATAATTGCATCAACACCTGACATTCTTGCAGCATAAGAACCAATATATTTATGGATACGACTTGCAAACACTTCTAATGCTGTTTCTGCTCTCTCGTTGCCTTCTTTAGCAGCTGATTCGATATCACGTAAATCACTTGAAAGACCAGAAATCCCTAATATACCGCTTTTCTTATTTAAAATATCTAGCACTTCATCAGCTGTTTTTTCTGTTTTCTCCATAATAAATGGAATTAAAGCCGGATCAATGTTCCCTGAACGTGTACCCATTGCTACACCTGCTAGCGGTGTAAAGCCCATCGATGTATCAATAGAACGACCGCCTTCAATAGCAGCAATACTTGCTCCATTACCTAAGTGACATGAAATTAAGCGTAAATGCTCTACAGGTCTTCCTAAGATTTCTGCTGCACGCTCTGATACATATTTATGGGAAGTACCATGGAAGCCATATTTACGAATTCCATACTTTTCGTAATATTCATACGGTAGGCTATATAAGAAAGATTGTTCTGGCATTGTTTGGTGAAATGCTGTATCAAATACTGCAACAGCTTCAACATTTGGAAGAACTTCTTTAAAAGCCTTGATTCCTACAATATTGGCAGGATTGTGAAGTGGTGCCAAATCAGAAAGCTCTTCAATCTTAGCAAGTGTTTCATCTGTAATTAAAACAGAATCATTAAATACTTCTCCACCATGCACAACACGATGTCCAATTCCATCTATTTCATCTAAAGATTGAATAATCCCTAAACCTGTTAGCTTAGATAATAAAATTTTAACAGCTACAGCATGGTCTGGAATATCTGATACTTCTGTTTGTTTTTCACCATTTACAGTAATGCTGAAAACCGAATCGTTAATCCCAATTCTTTCAACTAATCCTTTTGTTAATACTGTCTCACTTGGCATATCAAAAAGTTGAAATTTTAGAGATGAACTACCCGCATTGATTGCAATAATTTTTGCCATTTAGTAACTCTCCTTTTTTGTTTATACAAGCTGCCGTTAACAAAAACTCTTCGTATGTAAAACGATCAGCAAGACATCTTTCAATTAATCGTTAGTCTATATTAAAAAAATCATTTCACAGAGACTCATCATAATCTTTACTTTCTTATTCTCTACAAAATGCTACCGATTATTATCTGCCTTTTCCATTTAAACACTGACATTTCGACATTTCAAGAACTTGATAAAATTGCAATCGGTTACACCTAAAATTCGTATAATTCAAATAATTCAACTTATGGATTAGGTACAGTAGATAACGAAATTACACCTGTTTTTATAAAAAATCTCTATCAAATAGTACCGAATCATAAACAAAAAAAGAGACTCTTTTTGAGCCCCTTTCCTGTTTTTCATTACTTGTTTTCACTAAACCATTTATCAATTTGCTTCATTATTGAGTTCATTGCCTCTTTATTTGAAAATTTCGGAAGCTCAGCTAGTATTGCTTGTTTTGGCTGGGTAGCTTTTTCTCCTTTTTTCTGAAGAATTAAGATACTTTTTCCGTGTCTTTCATCTTTAAAAAGTGATAATGGTAATTTAATAAAGCCTTGTATAATTGCTGCTTTCCGTAGATACTCATTTAGCTTTGGTGCTTCTTTTGTTTCAAATAAAGAATTAGGAACAACAAAAAATAAATATCCATCTTCCTTAATATGTTTGATACTCTGCTCCATAAAAAGGTGATGTGAATAAGAATGACCTTCATCAGCTTTTAATTCATATTTTGCTGCTTCCAGATCATTAGGATAATACCCCACTGGAAGATCGCAAACAACAAGATCAACTGGATCTATAAACAATCGCTCTAAGCTATCTTGATTAAAAAATTGAACAGGATGCTCCTGAAGATTTGCGGTTATATAAGCTAATCTTATAAGCAAATCATCAACTTCAACCCCGTAACTATCCACTTCATCGATCGTTAAATAATTCAGGATTGTTGTAAGTAAATTTCCTGTTCCTACTGCCGGATCTAGTATTGATAGTTTGTTTTGTTTCCCCACAAATTTACTAACCAGATATCCCAAGAACAATCCAATTGTATCTGGTGTCATTTGATGATTAGGGTGTGCACCATCTTTTAATCCTTTTAAGATTGCTAATTGAAAAGCTTTACGCAACTCTTCTCTATCATACGAACCTAACGTTACAGATTCATATTTTCTTTTTAAGCTTTTAGAAGTTACCTCACTTAAATCCTCTTGTAAGATAGATTGTTGGAATAAGTTTTCTCCTGTTTCAGCTAACGCCTCTATGTATGTAATATTACACTCCTGAGCGAGTAAATCTGCTGTTTCATTTATTACTGCAAACAAATTTTCAATCTTTGATATTGTTTTCATACATTTACTCCTCCTAGCACTTTACCTCTTTCCATTCTAGACATTGTTTTTCGTTTAGTCAAAGTAATCGTACTAGAATCAGTAAATAGAAAACGAAATAAAAATAGAAAAAGGACCAACATATTGTCAGTCCCACATGATTAAACTTATTGTGCAGCTTTAGCTGCTTCAATTGCCGCTTCATAATTTGGATGATTCGTTGCTTCACTAACATATTCCACATATGTTACTTTATCATTTGAATCTACAACAAATACTGATCTTGCTAATAAACGTAATTCCTTGATTAATACACCATAAGCTTCACCAAAAGAAGCATCACGGTGATCAGATAATGTTTTTACATTTTCAAGACCATTTGATGCACACCATCTTTTTTGTGCAAATGGTAAATCCATGCTAACAGTTAGCACTTCAACATTTTCAAGCTTTGATGCATCTTCATTAAAACGGCGGGTTTGTGCATCACAAACTCCTGTATCAATAGAAGGAACTACTGAAATAATACGTACTTTCCCTTTTGAATCAGCTAGTGAAACTGGTGATAAATCATTCGCCAGTACAGTAAAATCTGGTGCTTGATCACCAACATTAACTTCATTTCCTAGTAATGTAACTGGGTTATTTTTGAACGTAATAGATGCCATACCGAACTCCTCCTTTTAATTATGTACAGAGTAAATATAGCCTAGCTTTCCAAAATTATCAATTATTATGTTTTTAAAGTTTCAGTTAACTTTACCTTCCGAAAAAATAACTGCCTAATAGTAGGCAGTTAAATGTCTAGATCTTGTTTTTGATTTTGACTTGATTGATTGCTATTAATATCTTCTAAAGGATCATTCTTTTGGTCATTACTCTTATCCTTTTTAAATATACCCTGAATTTTTTCAACCGCTTGAGGTGCAGCCTCCAAAATTTTCTCGTATAAGTGGGTGCTCTCGTCTAAATGAAGCATCTTCACTCCATTTGAAGAAACGATTAAGAATGCGATAGGAGTGATTGAAACTCCACCACCACTTCCTCCGCCAAATGGAAGCTTTGGTGTTTTTTGACCTTGACCATCACTTTCTTCTTTGCTAGCTGAATTAAATTCACTACCTCCAGCTGCAAAACCAAAGCCAACCTTTGAAACAGTTAAAATTACACTTCCATCGGGTGTCTCAACAGGATCTCCTACAATGGTATTTACATCAATCATTTGTTTTAAATTTTCCATTGCAGTCTTCATTAACCCTTGAATTGGATGATCACTCATTATGTAGCCTCCTTTAGAAATTATAACCGGTCATGCTCATCTCATCGAGAAGGGGTCATAGCCATCTTAGTTCATGCTAATTTGCAAAAAATGAAAATGGTTTGGTCTTAAGTTTAGGGCGACCACCTTTCCAATATTTGATAAGCTGAATACCTGCCAACATAGCTTGCCCGATTCGAAATTGAATCATACATTGTAATTTTGTTCTTGAACAATAAACATTAAATTCAGGTGTAATTGAAATAATAGGTGTTGTATGCAACTGCATATATTGACTAACAATTCCAACCACTCCACCTTTTATCGACCATACTAATCCTGTCAGCATTCCTGTATGGGCAGCATCTCCAATTCCGATTTGTGAATGCCACTCAAATTCTTTCACTTTTACTTTCTTTAAAAACCGTCGTACTATTTTATGTAATCCCACTACATGCTGTAGAATTTCTTTTACATCATGTATCGCTTTTACTTCCTCTTCAGGTGTAATCTTTTCTTTTCCTTTTTTCACCTTTTTGTTTGAATTCTCATCACCAATCTTCTGCTCTTGCTTAACAATTACATTTGCTTCATCATCAACCTTTATTAGAGGAATGGATATCGTATAACGAATCATGCCAAGCCATGCCCGAAACTTTATTTTTATATGATCATCATCTCCGACGTGAAGTAAATCAATGATAACTGTTAGTCTTGTCATTAAAATAAGAAAAAAAGGAATAATAATATCAATATAATGACTATGATCCAAACCATTATGTCACACCCTTTCATTTTGCATTATCACCTCTTAAAAATTAAAATAAACCTGCTATTTTATATAACAGGTTAAAAATAGGCTTGTTGATTAAACAAGTATAAGAGAGATCAAGAACAATACTGCTAAGAAGACGAAGAGAAATGGTCTTCATAAGAGCGATGAAGAACAAAATTGCGGGGGAATTCGAAGACTCTTTTCTCCACTCAAATAAAAAGACTGCAGACAGACAAGACCAATTACGATCGAGTGTATCTACAGTCTGCAGCCTGTTGATTAAACAACAGACTCTTCTTTGATTGATTTGGAAAATACTTTTTCATGAATAACTAGGGTGTCAGCAAAAAGATCATGTAAAGCTTGTTTTTTTGGAGTAAATGCTACAATCACATAGCCAACCCAAATCATTTTTGAAATATACCTTCCAATTAACTCTCTGAATAAGATTGTACCCCAATTTACATTTTCTTCTCCCTTAGTAGAAACTACTTTTAATCCAAAAACCATTTTCCCTAAGGTTTGCTTCAACAGTTTTGTCATGATCACAAAATATGCAAAAAATGTAATGGCAGTAATAATTGAAACAACTGAAAAGATATATGAATCATTTGTATCTATGCCTATTAATTGTAACAGGGGGTAAACAAGGATACGATTAATACTACCAATAACAATCAGGTCTATTAAATATGCCCAAAAACGAATCCAGAAGCCTGCTAGTAGATTTGTATAGTCTACAACTGTTTCTTTTTCTACAGGTTGATCCTTTTCAGGATGATCTAACCCCTCAAATGTAGCGTCCACATACAGTACCTCCTTATTCAGAATATAAATACATTAGCCTTGGTGAATTTGTATTTGATAGAAGCTGATAAAGATTTGACAGTTCAATGTCTTCCTTAAATACTTTGCCAGCAGTCATTGTTAGAAAGCTTTCAAACCCTAAAGCTGTACCGTATTGAATCACTTGCGCATCCTCTATTTTCAAATCCTTTTTCATTGCTTCAACTGTATCGTCAAAATAACCTAATTCATCTATTAAGTTAATTTCCTTCGCTTGTCTTCCATCATAAACTCGACCATCCGCAACCTTTCGTACCTGATCTTCTGACAATGGTCGTCCTTCTGTGATAACATCAACAAATCCCGCATAAGCATTATCGACCATTGATTGTAGAATGTTTCTTTCATCCTCTGTCATTTCACGGGTTGGTGAAAAAATATCTTTGTATGGTCCGCTCTTAATCGTTTCAAACTTCACACCATACTTTTCAGCCAATCCTCCATAGTTAATAGACTGCATAATTACACCTAAAGAACCAGTTAACGTATCAGGTGCAGCAAAAATTTTATCTCCTGCTGTAGAAATGTAATATCCTCCTGATGCTGCTTGTGTTCCCATCGATACATACAATGGTTTTTTGCTAGTTTCTTTTAACTCAAGAAGTTTTTTATGTATTTCTGCACTTTCCACAACTCCGCCACCAGGAGAATTCACCCTTAAAATGACTCCTTTTATCGTGTTATCCTCACCAGCAGCCTCTATCATATCTAAAAACGTTTGATGTTGATATCCCGCTGTACTAAAGAACGAGGTAACATCTTCGCCTGTGTCTTGGATCACTCCATTTACATTTAACACAAGAATTTTACTAAATTCAGAACCATCATCAATGACTTCCTCGGAAAACTCTGAACCAGTAGAGAACGCTTCTGTGAACATCTCACTTTGATTTAAGAACATCATTGTTGAGCTGATAATAATGGAGAATACAAATAAAACAGCTGCAATTGCTAAAGCTCCCCAGCGCTTACCATTCATTGTTCTTACCTCCTCTATTTTTTTGCAGTTATTATGATTTATCTAGCATGTTGAAACATTTTCTTATGTAAAAGTGGTAAACTAAACAACATAAAGTATTGTACCATCTTCAAGGAAAAATGTGGAGATTTACATATCTAAGGAGGAATCATTGTGACAGATCGTCGTAATATTTACTTTTTCTACAAAAAAGAGGAACATACACTTGAAAAAATTAACACATTAATTGAAGCTGCTAAAAATAGTGATTTTATAGTTGTAAATGATTATAAAAAGGCAAACATCATTGTCAGTATCGGAGGAGATGGTGCTTTCCTTCAAGCTGCACGAAAAACAAATTTCAGATCAGATTGTTTGTATGTTGGCATCGGCGTTGATGATACATTAAGCCTATACTGCGATTTTCATTTAGATGATATCGAGAAAATGATAGAAGCAATAAATGAATCACAAATTGAAGTAAGACGATATCCTGTTTTAGAAGTAAAAATTGATGATTCAACAACGTTTAAATGCTTAAACGAATGCTCCATTCGTTCAGGCATCATAAAAACATTTGTTATTGATGTTTTTATCGATAATCTCCATTTTGAAACATTCAGAGGAGATGGCATGTTGATTTCTACACCAACGGGAAGCACTGGATATACCAAGTCTGTAAACGGAGCAGTCGTTGATCCTATGTTACCATGTTTACAAGTGAGTGAATTAGCTTCATTAAACAATAACCTTTACCGTACTCTAGGCTCTTCCTTTATTCTTAGCGATAAAAGAAAATTAAAGCTTAAGGTTGTACAAGATGGTAATGACTATCCTGTTATTGGTATGGATAATGAAGCATTAAGTATTCGCCATGTCCAGGAATTAGAGTTCGGTTTAAGTGAACAACCAATTAAAACGGTTAAACTTAAAGATAATTCTTTTTGGGAAAAAGTGCAGAGAACCTTTTTATAATACAGTTAATAAACCGGGGAAGAATACCTTCCTCGGTTTTATGTTATTTGCAACGCATTCTTCTTATAAACAATTTCATTATCTACTACTGTCATCATGACATTCGTACTTAAGAGTTTATCTGGTTCAATTGTAAAAATATCTTGATCCAAAATTGTAAAATCTGCCGTATATCCTTTTTTAATCATGCCTCTATCGCGTTCATGATGAATAGCGTATGCACTGCCTTTTGTAAAAAGCTCAACAGCTTCGTACATCGATAATTTTTCTTCTGGAAGATAACTTTTTCCTGTTTCCTCATATTCGCTTGTTCTTGTCACAGCAGCATGAATTCCTAATAAGGGATCAACCGGCTCAATTGGTGCATCTGATCCTCCCGCACAGTGAATTCCTTCATTTAAAAGCGTCTTCCAAGCATAGCAGGATTCTAAATGTTCTTCCCCAATTCGGTCAATAACCCATGGAAAATCACTAGTTACAAAACGAGGCTGAATATCTAAAATAATGGGCAAATTCTTAGCTTTTTCAATTAATTCTTTTCTTAGAATTTGAGCATGAATAAGACGATCATGTTGTCCCTTCAAAGGTGGATTGTTTTTAATAATATCAATTGTCCACTGAAATGCTAGGTCACCAATTACATGAACTGCAACTTCCATCTTATATTGTCTCGCCTTTTGGACCAATCCCTCTAACTCTTTCTTTGTGTGAATAGCAACCCCTGATGTTGCTGGTTCATCTTTATATGGAAAACTAAGTAGTGCTGTTCTTCCACCAAGGGCACCATCAGCAAAGATTTTCATAGCTCCAAATTCACCAAACTCTCCAATCTCTCTCTTTTTCTGTTGAAATTCATCAACGATAAGATGATGAACAAGTAAATGACTTCGAAATTTTAAGCCATTGTTTAATACTCTTTGAAAAGCTTCTAATGTATTTTCCAAACTTCCATAATAAGAGAGATCTTCGGTATGAGCTCCTACCAGCCCTTTTTGATAGCAATCTTTAATAGATGTTTGAAGAGCAAACTCTAGTTCTTCAACTGTCGGGGACGGAGCGATATTAAGGACAAGCTCCTGTGCTTGATCTAACAAATATCCAGTTGGGTTAAGCTCCTGATCTCTGACAATAACCCCACCTGCTGGATCATCTGATTCTTTAGAAATATTCGCAAGTTCCAATGCTTTTGAATTGGCTATAATAGCATGACGACATATACGTCTTAACATAACAGGATGATCTGGCGATACTTCATCTAAGTCTGAGCGATGAAGTATTCTTTGATCTTCCAATTGATTTTCGTTCCAACCCTCGCCAATAATCCAAGTTCCCTTTTTTACTTCAGTTGCTCTTTTTTTTATACTTTGAATAATCTCACTGGAGTTAGTTGTTTTTGAAAAATCCAATCTTAGCAGCTTTTCTCCATGAGCAATTAAATGAAGATGGCTATCGACCAGCCCTGGAATCATTGTATGACCTTGCAGGTTCTGTTTCTCTGTAATTTCATCAGAGTACTGAGTAGTAAGTGTTTCATAGCTACCTACGTCTACGATTCGCCCATTTTTTGTAAAAACAGCATCAACTTTACCTTTTTCCTGTTCTAATGTGTAGATGTTTCCACCAAACCATAACGTTCCCATATTATTCCTCCACCAAAAGAGTCGTTTACTGAATGGTACCATATTTCAACTTCCATAAAAAATAACCAGGAAGTAATTCCACCCTGGTTATTTTTGGACGATAGTATAGGAAAGTCTAAAGCTTTCACTACTGAGACTTAGCAATAAGCCAAGTTTTTCTATACTATGCCTGTTTAAGCTTTAATTCACGTTCTCTTAATACTACGCGTCGAATTTTTCCTGAAGTTGTTTTTGGTAAATCTTCAATAAATTCGATTTCTCTAGGATACTTATAAGGAGCTGTTAAATCTTTCACGTGCTGCTGAAGGGTCGATATAATGTCTGGTTCATTGGCTAATGAAGGATTTCTTAACACAACAAATGCTTTTACAACATTTCCTCTTACCTCGTCAGGACTTGCAACAACAGCACATTCTTTCACATATGGATGTTTCACAAGAGCGTCTTCTACCTCGAAAGGTCCAATGGTATATCCTGAACTAATAATAATATCATCACTTCTACCTTCGAACCAGAAATATCCATCTTCATCCATTCGGGCACGGTCACCAGTTACATAATAATCACCTCTGAACTGCATAGCAGTTCGTTCAAAATCCTTATAATATTCTTTAAATAAAGCTGGTGTGTCTCGGTGAACCGCAATGTCTCCGACTTCCCCTACAGCACAAACTTCACTTTCATCATTAATAATCTTCACATCATTACCTGGTGTTGGTTTCCCCATTGAACCAGGCTTAATTTCCATTCCTTTTAATACACCAACAAGTAAAGTGTTCTCTGTTTGTCCATAACCATCGCGTACTTTAACATTAAAATATTTTTGGAATGTTTCAATAACCTCTCTATTTAAAGGCTCTCCGGCAGATACAGCACTATGTAAGTTTGTAAGTGAATATTGATCTAGTTTTTCAACCTTTGCCATTAAACGATATTCAGTTGGTGTACAGCATAAAACATTTACACTGTAATCGTCTAAAAGCTGTAAGTATTTTTCTGGATCAAACTTCCCGTGGTAGATCAATCCCGTTGCCCCGGAACCTAATACAGATAAAAACGGACTCCAAACCCACTTTTGCCAACCAGGACCTGCAGTTGCCCAAACAACATCATTTTCATCAATACTTAGCCAATTTTTGGCTGCTGTTCTTAAATGAGCAAAAGCCACCCATGTGTATGGACAACCCCTTTAGGGTTGCCTGTTGTACCAGAAGTGTAAGATATAAAAGCCATACTATCTGACTTTGTTTGGACTGGTTCCATTGAGGTACTTTGCGAACATATCAATTCTTCTAACGAAATCCAATCTTGTTTATTTCCCTCTACAACAAATTTTTTAAGGCTATGATATTCCTTTATCTCTATAAATTCATCTGTATAAAGCCCATAGCTTATAACGGCCTTTACATCTCCATGTGTAATTCGGTATTGTAAATCTTTTGTTTTCAGCATTTCGGAGCTAGGAATAACAATTAACCCCGCCTTTAACGCTCCCAGATATACAGCATAGGCATCTATCACTCTAGGAATCACTACTAAAACTGTTTGTCCAGGCTTTAACCCCTGCTCTAATAAAGCGTTTCCAATCTGATTTACTCGATTTATTAATGAATGGTAGGTAATTTCCTTTTTCTCACCTTGTTCGTTTTCCCATTTTAATGCAACTTTTGTGGAGTCTCCAGCATATTTCTCTATTTCTTCAACTAGATTATAAATTGGTGGTGCAAGAAGTTCTTCTCTTACCATATTTCCCCCTCCTTCACATTTATACTTCATATTATACCTAATCGTCCGAACTTTTTAAATGTTAATGAAACTTCATTAAGACAGAATAAATGCGGATTTCCGACATGAAAAACTAGAAAAAAACTAAAAACAGACCCCAATAAGGCCTGTTAGGAATTTATCTTAGCTTTGCTCATTTGCTTGTTTAGCATTCTTAGGTTCATTTCTTCTTTTTCTTTGCTGTTTTCGACTTTTTTGAAGTTTTTGTCGTTGTTCTCTTTCACCATCATATTCTTCTGCAATTTCTTCTCGATCATCTCTAGTCAAATGGAACACCCCTTTTTTCACATTGAAAAGAGTGGGGTTCCCCCACCCTTCGTAGCCATTATATATTTAATTATTGTTGGTAAGAACCGCTCATTTGTTGTTGAGCAAAAGAAACTAAACGTTTAGTGATTTCACCACCAACTGAACCGTTAGCGCGTGAAGTTGTTTCTGGTCCTAAGTTAACACCAAATTCAGAAGCGATTTCATACTTCATTTGATCGATAGCTTGTGCAGCACCAGGTACAACTAGTTGGTTTGAGCTATTAGATCCACTGTTTTGTGCCATGTGTATCACCTCCTTGTGAGTATAGAATGTGTAAATACACATGGCTTCATTCATTATTTTAGTTGGTAATTCTTCACAACTAAGTGAAGTTTACAACAATGAAACTATAGTCAAAATTTTATAATAAAGAATCAAAATCAGCTTCTTTCTCTTTTGCAATCGTTAATACTTCTATGTTAGAAACAGCTTCATCTACAAGTTCATCAAAATCAACGAAGCTTTCAAATCTGGATACTTTTTCTACCTTAGGTCTTGTTTTAGGATTTGCTGGGGTGAAAATTGTACAACAATCCTCATATGGACGGATAGAGATATCATGTGTTCCAATTTCTTTTGCAATTGAAATGATTTCTGTCTTATCCATTGTAATCAATGGTCTTAAAATAGGTGTATTTGTTACATCGTTGATCGCAACCATGCTTTCCAATGTTTGACTAGCCACTTGACCAAGACTTTCTCCAGTAATTAACGCCAAACCCTGTTGTTTTTCGCGAAGCTTGTCTGCTATTTTCAGCATCATTCTTCTTGTTGACGTCATTGTATAATTTTCTGGAACCTGCTCTTGAATTTTTTCTTGAATCTTTGTAAACGGCACAATATGTAAAGTGATCTTCCCCCCAAAGGAAGTTAGCTCTCTTGTTAAATCAATCACTTTTTGTTTAGCACGGTCACTCGTGTATGGAGGACTGAAGAAGTGAATAACCTCAAGCTCAACCCCTCTTTTTAATGAAAGAAAACCAGCAACAGGACTATCTATACCTCCAGATAGCAAAAGGACTGCTTTTCCACCAGATCCAACTGGTAACCCCCCTGCTCCTTTATAGTCATAACATGTTATATAAGTTGCTTCCGATCGTACTTCAACACGAACATTAATCTTTGGATTTTTAACATCAACAGTTAAGTCATTTGTATTAACTAAAATATGACTTCCTATTTGATAATTTAACTCATTCGTATCAAGAGGAAATTGCTTATCTGCCCGCTTAGCGGTTACTTTAAAAGTATCATTAGGCTGGTATAGACTTTCGATCGCTTTTAATGCCATTTCCTTAATATGTGATATCTCACTTTTACATTTAATTGCTAAACTAAATGATTGAATTCCGAATATAAGTTTAAGCTTTTCAACTATTTCCTCGTGTTTTTCTCCATTTAAATGCAGATAGAGTCGATCTCTTGTTGCTTCATATGTTAAGTTTGGAAAATCCATTAAAACTTCTCTAATATTTCTTTTTAACCGGTCAACAAACTTTCTTCGATTTCTCCCTTTAGTAGATATTTCCCCAAAACGAATTAATATGTGATCAAATTCCATATATCCTACCTCATTACCTTGATTATTTTTTCCTTACCTTTTAATAGCATGTTAATAAAAGGTTCGATGATTTCTTCATTATCATCTAACGATAAACTGACTCTTATTGCAGATTTGGCAATACCGTCATGTTTTCCCATTGCTAAAAGAGCCTTGCTCATCTTTTTATCTCTTGAAGAACATGCTGATGTAGTTGAAACATAAATATCGTTTTCTCCAAGAAAATGAATGAGTACTTCAGCTTTTAAGCCTGGTACTGAGAAATTGAGTATATGTGGTGCAGAATGATTTCGTGGAGTATTTATCTCAACGCCATCTATTTTTGATAATTCAAGCATAAGTTTATCTCGTGTCATTTTTACTTGTTTTAGTTGTTTTCCTGCTTTTTCTGTTGACAACCTCAGAGCCTTTGCCAAAGCTACATTTCCAGCAAGACTTTCCGTTCCAGATCTAACATTGAGTTCTTGTGCACCACCAGAAAAAAGTGGAGCAAGTTCTACACCTTTGCGTACAAATAAAACACCCGTTCCATTCAAGCTATGAAATTTATGGCCTGAGATTGTACATAAATCAATTTTAGCTTTATTAAAATCAAGTGGGACCTTTGTTATTCCTTGAACATGATCAACATGAAAAAGCGCATTTGAAGATTCTTTTATCATATGACCAATTTCTTCAATTGGTTGAATGGTGCCAATTTCATTATGAACATGCATAATAGAAACCAAAATGGTATCTTTTTTTAGCGCCTTCTTAACATCTTCGGCTGAAACTCTACCATTCTGATCAACAGGAAGGTATGTCACGTTAAAGTTATGTACCTGCTCTAGTTGTTTAAATGATTCCAACACTGACGGATGCTCGATAGCAGATGTTATAAGATGTTTTCCTTTATGATTAGTAGAAAAAGCTGCTCCTTTTATAGCAAGATTGTTTCCTTCTGTACCACCCGAAGTAAAAATTATTTCTTCCGGTAAAACTCCTAGCAGTCCGGCAACCTGTTGTCTTGATTGACTTAACAATCTTTCTGCTTCACTACCAAGCTTATGAATGGAAGAAGGATTTGCAAAGTAATCTTTGGCAACTTTCATATAAGTTGCTAAAACTTCATCATATGGTTTTGTTGTGGCACTGTTGTCTAAATACAACATTTTGCTTCCTCCAAATTGCTATGTTTATATTTAATTTTATAAATGAGTTGAATTCATATAAATGATCCACGCAATTAGTTTTATCAATGTGTAATCATAACATATTAAGACTGCAAATAAAAACAATTCAATACTTAGGTAATCGTTCGCATTTCCTAAATAAAAAAATGATAGGAAGAACTAAGTTCCACTATTATTTCGAAACTTGGTTCCTCTTATCATTTTACTTATAGGATATTGTTTTATCTTGTTCATTTATTAGTTCCCGAATTTTTTCGAAAGAACCAGGTTCTACTTGTTCTAGTGCTGCAGCTGCAACGTTTAATGCCTCATTGTAATCGTTATGTCTAAACAATTCTTCAGCCTGCTTAAATTTTGTAGCAAGTTGCTGATTACGGCTTCGGTATCTGTTTCCATACTGGATGATTTGCTCTACTAAGTATACCTCTTCAATGAGATCGTCCCCAGTTTCTTTTAAAGACTTAACTGATTGAATAGCCTCTGATAGTAACTCATTAACAATCACCATATTAAGTGGAATTTCATCCAATTTCGTTGTTACCTTTAGAACATCCCGTTTAGCTCTTTCTATTAATTCAAGGAACTCAACAGGCAGACCAGGTATATTACTTTGTTGTACCGATCTTGTTGTATCAAGAAGCAGTCTTTTTAATTGATTTAAGCTATCTCTTGCTTGAAGCTCATCACTTCTAAGAGTTTGAAGCATTTCACGGTATTGATTATGTTCTTCTAATAACTGCTTAATTTGTTTATCAATGTCTTCAAGATCTTCTTTCACGATGGAATGAGCCACTTGGTCATTTAATAAGTTCTGTTGAATATGTGCAAATTTCTTCTCAACCTGTAATATCTGCTTTTCAATTAGCTTTTGTTTATCTAATTCAGTCGTTGAAAGTTGATAACTCTGTTTAACAAGCTCTGTTTCTTCAACAGTAGCTTCTTTTTGTTCTGATAGTTCAACTAATTGATCATGTATTTGATCTTTCACTTTTTTAACAAACTGATTAGCCTCAACTTCTTTTTCTAATAAATCATATAAGTTATCAATAGATTCCTGAATGAATTGCAAGCCATCCTGTACATCATCAAGATCAGCTTCTTCTAGTTTCTTTTTGAACTTTTCTAGCTGATTGTTTATCTTCTCAATTTCTAAATCTAATTGAATATGCTCTAAATAGTAGCCTGATGCTACCATTTCCTTGTATCCTTCTTTTAGTTCATTTACTAAGTTTGGAATTGTCACTGAGCATTCCGTCAATAATTTAGGAAGTTCATTCATTTTTTCTTGTAGAACATCAAGGTCCATTTTTAGCTTAACTAACACTTCTCTAGCTACTAAATAATTTCCCTGTTCAGTTTCAGCATCAAATTGTTTAAGTGAGTCTGTTATTTCAGTTAAGGTGTCATCTAATTTACGATGTGCTTTACCAAACTGATGACTATGAGCTAATAAGGTCTTTTTAACTCGTTTATATTGGTCTTTTACTTCTTCACCTTCAACTGTATTTTTCTCTTCACTCGTAACAAGTTCATTAATTTCTTCAATAATCTTATCGATATTTTCATTTACAGTTAAAAGAACAGTGTCAATATGTTGTAAAACACCTTGTGACTTTTTAAATCGATATTTATCAGCGAAATCCTCGGCATCAAAAAGTAACTCTTCGACTTCAGGGAGTTGAGTTGTAATAATCTCATCCCACTCAGCTCTCCATTGTTCAAACAATTCTTCTGCTTGTCCAACCATTTTCAACTCTTTTACTTTCGATAACTCATCGATAATTGAGCGATTCATAATTTCAATCTTACGCGCCTCTAGACGATCAACCTCTTTATATATTTTTCTTCTAAACATGTATCCCGCACCAAATACAATACATATCAGAAGGACAATTCCAATTAAAACTTCCATAGTTGGCCCCCTCGTACTACACAAAATCCTCATGACAGGGAAGAAGAGTTCCCGGATGATGTACATCTTTCAACATCATGCTGATAAGCGTTATTAAGTATCTATCTATTTTTTCGTATGTTGAATATGTTTATTGTTGTTAATTAGTATTGTTCTCTTTAGAGTCTCCTTTTTTAACATACAATTAACAATCTATTAAAAACCCTTAAAAAATCATATATATTCTAAGACTTTGTTAATGTTAATTCAATGTATTTATGATACCATGTAAACGACATTTTTTGACCACAAATTTTAAATTTTTTACATTATTTGTCCAGTTATGATGAAAGGGCATCTATATCTTTAATAAACAGGCTGAAACGTGTAACTAGATGACAATATAAATTTTATTGTTACAGCAAAAGGGGGAGAAAATATGCTACTAAAGAAGGATGGACATGTTCACACACCATTTTGTCCACATGGATCAATTGATGAACTGGAGTTATATATTGAACAGGCTATAAAAGAGGGGTTTAACTGCCTAACATTCACTGAACACGCTCCACTTCCAAAAGGCTTTAAAGATCCAACACCACTAGAAGATAGTGCCATGAAACTAGAAGAACTTGGCGATTATTTTGAAAGTATCCTTTTATTAAAAGAAAGATATCAAAATTCTATTACCATTAATGTTGGTTTGGAAATTGACTATATAAGAGATTACGAAAAAGAAACTACTGATTTTTTAAATGAATATGGAAAATACTTAGATGATAGTATTTTATCTGTTCACTTTTTAAAGATAAAAGATCAATATTATTGTATGGATTTTGATGATAAAACCTTTAATGAAATGATTTCCGAAACAGGTTCATTAAAAGTACTACATGAAACCTATTACAATGAAGTTCTTCACTCAATTAATAGTGATTTAGGAAAATATAAACCAAAAAGAATTGGGCACATAACTCTTGCAAACAAATTTCAAAAACTTTTCCCTGTTACCTTCTCAAATGAAAAGTGGATACTTGATATTTTAACTTCGATTAAAGAAAAAAACCTAGAAATAGATTATAATGTAGCAGGATTAAGAAAAGAATATTGTGGTGAAGTCTATCCTAATGATGAAATTGCAAAAATGGCAATAAAACAAGAAATCCCTCTCATCTATGGGTCAGATGCCCACAGTGCTAGGGATGTTGGAAAGAACTATAAATATTTTGAGCAGTTATCGAATAGCAAGTAGATTGCGATCTTGTGAGAACTTGTCTACTAACAACGAATTTAGCCATAATTTCAACTCTTTATAATACTGATGCACAAAGTATGCTTCGTGAGGTTGAATATGAAGGACTTCACTCATGTATTGTGGCTGTAAATACGGCATATGCAATAAACTTCTAAGTTGGATGATTAAATGCGGGATAAATCCCTTTCGAAAATGTCCTTCCTCGATCCCTTGTTCTAATAGTGACTTAATGTAATATTTCTCTTTGGTTAAATAGGTTGTCATCACCTCACGATTTAAAACAGAGTCTACTGTCACTTCACGATACACTAATCGAGAAAGTTGACGGTTTTCATGCTGATAATGCAATAAATCTAAAATCATTTTACTAAGCACATCATGGGTGTTTCCATATTGTATATGTGAGTAATTTTCTTCAATGATTTTAAGATAACCTTCATAATAATGTGATACAAGATATTCAAGAAGTCCACCTTTTCCTTTAAAATAATATGAAATGTGGGCAACATTTACATTGGCTCTATTGGCTATCTCTCTTACAGAGGTACCCGTAAATCCCTTAGAGTTAAATAAGTAAATGGCAGCATCAAGTATCTTTTGTTTTGTATCACGGGAGTTTGTTTGAGTCATAGTCATTACACCTCCTATTCATATATAATATCTTCAATCATTTAGTATCAAACTCCTTTATGATTCGCTCGACAAAGTTCTTCATCATAAGGGAAATTTATCAAAAGGTAGGTAATTTAGATGTTTCATGTCGAAAAATACAATGGTAAAAAGTCAGATCAATATTCATTGGTCATAAATCAATTAAAAGCTTTACTAGAGGGAGAAGAAGATCGCATTGCTAATTTAGCAAACGCTTCGGCTCTTTTAAATCAATTTTTAGATAACATCAATTGGGTTGGATTTTATTTAATGAAGGAAGGTCAACTTGTATTAGGACCTTTCCAAGGATTACCTGCATGCGTTCGAATTCCTGTAGGAAGAGGTGTTTGTGGTACAGCTGCAGCTAATAAAAAAACAGAGCGAATTGCAGATGTTCATCAGTTCCCGGGACACATTGCATGTGATGCAGCGTCTAATTCAGAGATTGTTGTTCCTCTGATCGTTGACGGTGAAGTGATTGGCGTGTTGGATATTGACAGCCCAATAAAAGATCGATTCAATGAAGAAGACCAAGTGTTTTTAGAAAACTTTGTAGATGTTTTGGTTCAATATATGTAAAAAAGGTGAGCTAAGCAGCTCACCTTTTTTAATGAATATCATCCTCAACGACCACTTGATTTTTCCCTAGGTTTTTAGCAACATATAACGCCTTATCAGCGCGGCTGAATAACTGATTATAATTACGTTCATTTTCAGCAATCCAATAGGATACTCCACAAGATATTGTCACTGAGGGATTTGTATTTTCCGCTACCCTTTTTACAATTCTTTCGGCAATGGCGGTTCCTGCTTCAAGGTCAACTTGTGGCAGATAAACAGCTAATTCCTCGCCTCCCCATCTTGCTCCAATATCATGTTCTCTACTATTACTTTTAATAATATTGGCAACCTGAACCAAAACTTCGTCTCCAACTTGATGACCGAATGTATCATTAACTCCCTTAAAATTGTCGATGTCAATTAATAAAAATGTTCCTTGACGATCAGCTTTCATTGAGTTCTCTATACAAGTGTTCATGTAATTACGAGAGTACAATTGTGTTAATTGGTCAGTTTTAACTAACGTTTCTAACTCTTCTCGTAATAAGGAATTAGATAGGGCCAATGTAGAATGATGAATTAACGATTGAAGAAGTTTAAACATATCAAATGAAAAATGATAAGAATTTTTGTGAAGGACAATTGCACAGCCACGAAGAGTATCACTCTGTACCATTGGTACAGCCATAACTGATGCAAAGGAGCCATCTGGCAGGTATGTTGTGATATCACCTAAAAACAAATTTCTTCTAGATTCTTCTCAAGTTTTCCTTTTATATAATCGATATAAACATGCACTTCATTCGTATTAAAAAATTTAGTACTACCTGGAAAAATTTGAAATTCATTTTGATGATTTTGATAGAAAAAGCCCACCTCATCAGCTTCAAAAGATTCCATAATTCTTGATGTCATATATGTCATCGTATCTGCCAATCGTAAGTTTTTATTTAAACGATGGGACGTTTCATTTATAAGCTGTAAATCCTTAATTAATCTCTTTGATTGATCATATAATTGTGCATTTTCCATCGCAGTACCGGCTGCATTTGCAAGCATAATGATAAAGTTTTTATCTTGATCAGCCAGGTTTATCCCGTGATTAACGACCACTTGCAATACACCATATACCCCTTGCTTACCTTTTAATGGAGTATATAAAATCGTTTGATTTATCTTCTCATCAAATGAAAACTGTATTTTTCCTGTTACAAAGGCTTCCATAGCCATTTCATTTCCATCTTGATGATCAAATCCAAGATCTTTAATTGGTAAATTCAAGTTATTTTCATTATCGTGTGATAAAAACAAATAGAAAATAAAGTCAGTATACATTTCTTGTAATGTTGTAATTAATTCAACTAAAACATCATCTTTATTCATAAAAGCATGAAATTGCTCTGTTAAATGAAATAATCTTTCATACTTCTGCTCATTTTCGGTAACCTGTATTAATTCCATACAATGGGTATAGAAGGATGTACATGTTTTTGCTAATTCATTTATAACTGCTGGTGAGTACTCATTTTCAAAGCCCTTTAATTGAAGGATCCCCTTTAGTCTATCTTTTCGAAAAATTGGGATTAGAACTTGTTCACCATAGTAATAGGCTTCACCATCTTTGAGAATGAACGTATTAAATGGGGTATCATCAACTGGTGAAGACTGTGTATAAAACTCGTCACTACTATTATAAAAATAAAAAACAGCATGACGAATTGAAAGCTCACTTTTAACAGTTTCAGAAAGCTTTTCCACGATATCAGATAATGAACGTTTATTATGATGTTTGCTAATAAAATCAAAAAAGGCGCATTTAGTAGCAGTTATCACGAATTGTTCTCCCATAAAATCACCCACACTAAAAGTTACAAATTTAAACTAAGTCAAATTACTCATACATTATATCATAAATCAATTCTATAGATAGTAGAGTAAATATTTTTATTTCCAATTGAAATGAAATGAACTTAGTTTATACTTTACTAATGATTATTTCAAAAAATTATATATTTATGTAAAGGTTCTTGACTTTATACATAGAAAAACATATAATGTTCGTTGTGTATAAAATATGCAGCCTATTGATGGTGCAATGGTGAATTCATTTTATTCCCCTTTTTATTTTAAGGAGGTGTATCGAGTAACTCTATGCTGCTGGAGCGAGGATACATGAAAATAAAATGTGCATGATTGTTAGTCAGTCTGGTTTTTATTTTATGCAAAATAAAAACATAAAGGAGGAGTTAGCATGGCTCGTTATACAGGCTCAAGCTGGAAACTCTCTCGTCGTTTAGGTATTTCATTAAGTGGTACAGGTAAAGAATTAGAAAAGCGTCCATATGCTCCAGGACAACACGGTCCAGGACAACGCAAAAAAATCTCTGAGTACGGATTACAATTACAAGAGAAGCAAAAGCTTCGTCACATGTATGGTGTAAATGAGCGCCAATTCCGTAACTTATTTGATAAAGCTGGTAAAATGGCTGGTAAACATGGTGAGAACTTCATGATTCTTCTTGATTCTCGTCTTGATAACGTAGTATACCGTTTAGGTTTAGCTCGTACTCGCCGTCAAGCTCGTCAATTAGTTAACCACGGTCATATCATGGTTGATGGTGGACGTGTTGATATCCCATCATACCAATTAAAACCTGGTCAAACGATCACTTTACGTGAAAAATCTCGCAACCTTGACATCGTTAAGGAAGCAATCGAAGTAAGCAACTTCGTACCTGACTACCTAACTTTCGACGCAGATAAATTAGAAGGTACTTTCACTCGCTTACCTGAGCGTTCTGAATTACCTGCTGAAATTAACGAAGCTCTTATCGTTGAGTTCTACTCTCGTTAATAGTTTTGAAAAAACCTATACCAATTGGTATAGGTTTTTTATTTTGCTCAAATAAACATTTGAAAGAAAAAAGAGAACAAATCCGTAGATTCATTCTCTCCTCGCTTTAGCCGGTATAACGGATAAGGAAGTATTTCTTTTTCCCTCTGCGAATAACAGTAAACTTCCCGTCAATTTTATCTTCATCTGAAATAACTTTCGTTAAATCTTGAACACGTTCACCATTGATATAGATTGCACCATTCGATAGATCTTCACGAGCTTGGCGCTTCGATGGAGAAATTTTCGCTTCTATAAGCAAATCAATTAATCCTATTTCCTCTGAAGACATTTCTGTTGATGGAACATCTTTAAAACCTTCTAAAATCTCTTGACTTGTTAATTCTTTGATATCACCACTAAATAGAGCCTGTGAAATCTTGATTGCTTGTTTTAAAGAATCTTCACCATGCACCATTTTTGTCACTTCTTCGGCAAGAGCCTTTTGAGCCGCACGTTTTTCAGGTGCATTTGCCACCTCATTTTCAAGATCTTCAATCTCTTGTTGAGTAAGAAATGTGAAGTACTTAATGTATTTAATAACATCTCGATCATCTGTATTAATCCAGAATTGGTAGAACTCGTAAGGTGATGTTTTTTCGGCATCCAACCAAATTGCTCCACCTTCTGTTTTACCGAATTTCGTTCCATCTGCCTTAGTAACTAAAGGAATCGTTAATCCAAAAGCCTTTGAATCTTCCTCTGACTTACGGATTAATTCTAAGCCTGCTGTAATATTTCCCCACTGATCACTACCACCGATTTGTAGTTTACAGTTATTATTTTGGTATAATTTTAAAAAGTCGTAAGATTGTAAAATCATGTAACTGAATTCTGTAAATGAAATACCAGACTCAATACGAGTTTGTACCGAATCTTTTGCAAGCATATAGTTGATCCCGAAGTTTTTCCCCACATCACGTAGGAATGATATAACATCTAAGCTGCCAATCCAATCAAAGTTATTAACGATTACAGCTGGATTTTTATCTAACTCAAAATCCAAAAATCTTGAAAGCTGCCCTTTAATTCGGTCAGACCAGTTCTGAACGATATCAGAAGTGTTTAAGGTACGCTCAGCCTTTTTACCACTAGGATCACCGATAAGTCCAGTAGCTCCTCCAACTAGCGCTATTGGATGATGTCCATGTAATTGAAAACGACGAAGAGTTAAGACTGGCAGTAAATGACCAATATGAAGGCTATCTGCTGTTGGGTCAAATCCTGAATATAGGCTAATCTCTCCTTCTTCCAAAGCTTTTGCCAAGCCCTCTTCATCTGTTACTTGATTAACTAACCCTCTAAATTGTAAGTCCTTTAATAAATCACTCATCTTTGGTCCTCCTTTATATTTTATTGTAAGGTAAACGCCAAAAAGCCCCTTCATCACTGAAGGGGCGAAAAAATCGCGGTACCACCCTACTTAGGATTTATTTTCATAATCCTCACTCGGCTAAATAACGGTAAAAAACCGTCTTTTCCTACTTAGGTTTACTAATCCCTGTTCAAAAAAGAAGCTCATGGACGTAATTCATGGAGAATCTTTGTACTGATTTACACCAACCATCAGCTCTCTATAACAGTGAGACACCCATTACTGAATCCAATCTTTGCTATTCCATATACTAATTACAAGCAATTTTAACCATAAAGGAAATAGAATGTCAACTGGTTAAATAACCATTATCTCCTTTCATGACAAAAGCATACAAATTTTTTATCTTATTATGTTATAATAAATAAGATTTGGGGGGAATGCATATATGAGCAAAAAGGATGAAAAACAAAGGCGTTTCTCACCTTTTAACAAAGATATTGCCAAAGGTCTCCGGATATCATATAACGTCATTGGAAATCTACTTTTATTATTTCTTATTATAGGACTTATTGGTATATGCTTTGCAGGAGGTGTAGGTGCCGGGTATTTTGCTTCGCTTGTAAAAGACGTTCCCATTCGTTCATACGAAAACATGAGAAATGATATATACAACTATGAAGAAACTTCTCTCATTTATTTCGATGAAAACGTCTACTTAGGTAAATTAAATGCCGACATCGAGCGAGAGGAAGTAAAGCTGGAGAATGTTTCAAAACATGTTATAAATGCTGTTGTTGCAACAGAGGACGAACTTTTCTATGAACATCATGGTGTCGTTCCAAAAGCGATCATGCGCGCGCTTTTTCAAGAGTTTACAAATGCATCTGTACAAACAGGTGGAAGTACACTCACACAACAATTGATTAAAAATCAAATATTAACAAATGAAGTATCTTTTGACAGAAAAGCAAAAGAAATTCTGTTAGCTTTACGACTAGAAAAATTCTTTGAGAAAGATGAAATCATTGAAGCTTATTTAAATGTAGCAGATTTTGGTCGTAATTCAAACGGAAAAAATATTGCAGGTGTTCAAGCCGCTGCCAAAGGAATATTTGGTGTTGAAGCAAAAGATTTAAGTATTCCACAAGCTGCATTTATTGCTGGATTACCACAAAGTCCATTTGGATATACACCATTCTCAAATGATGGCGGGGCAGTAAAGAACAGTCTTGAGCCTGGTATTAATCGAATGAAAACTGTACTAAGCCGTATGTATACAGGTGGCTTTATTACGAAAGAAGAATATGAAGAGGCACTTACGTATGACATCCACGCTAACTTAACACCAAAGAAACCATCTTCTATTGAACGCTACCCATATTTAACATATGAGGTTGAAGACCGAGCAATTGACATCATTATGGTCAAACTTGCAGAAAAAGATGGATATACAGAAGAAGAAATTAAAAAAGATGATGACTTACAGGCACAATATCGTTCTTTAGCAGATAAGGACCTTAGACAAAAAGGATATCGAATTCACACAACAATTAACAAAGAGATTTACGATAAGATGCAAGAAGTGGTTGATGAATATGGGTATTACGGGAGTGATAAGCCTGAAAAGGTAAAAGATCCGGATACTGGAGAAACCATTACTGTGCAAGAACCTGTTGAGGTTGGTGGTGTTTTAATTGAAAATACTACTGGAAAAATCATCAGTTTTGTTGGTGGGCGTGACTTTAATAGAGAAAATCTAAATCATGCAACTGATGCCCTGCGTCCAAATGGTTCAACGATGAAGCCACTGCTCGTTTATGCTCCTTCTATGGAGCTCGGAAAATCTCAACCTGGGACAGTTATTGCCGATGTTCCAATGACTGGTTCATGGAAACCAAAGAACTACGGTGGAGGCTATCATGGCTTAACTAGTGCTAGAACAGCATTAAAATACTCTTACAACGTTCCAGCTGCTAAAACCTACATGGAGATTATGAATCAAAATCCAGTTTCTTACTTGGAAAAGATGGGCTTTAGTACGCTAACTGAAGAAGATTACGGAATTGCTTCACTTAGTCTTGGAGCTATGACAAAGGGTGTAACCGTTGAGGAAAATGTTAATGCCTATGGAACCTTTGCTAATCAAGGTAAATTTGTTGATGCTTATTTAATCGAAAAAATTGAAGCAAGTAATGGTGACATTATTTTTCAACATGAAAAAGTGGAAAACGAAGTATTTTCAGCCCAAACTGCCTATCTTACCCTTGATATGATGCGTGATGTTATTAGAAGCGGTACAGCTGCTTCACTAAATAGTTATCTTTCATTCAGTGCGGATTGGGCAGGAAAAACAGGAACCGGTCAAGATTATAGAGATGCATGGTTTGTTGCTACCAATCCAAATGTATCGTTTGGAACTTGGATTGGTTATGATACACCAAAACCACTGGAGCAAAATTATAAAGGAATGTCATATAGCAAAAGAAACATTCTATTATGGGCAAAACTGATGAATGTTGCTTATGAAGTAAATCCAGAACTAGTTGCACCGAAAAATCGATTTGAAATGCCAGGTGGAATTGTTAGACGTTCTTACTGTGCTCTAACTGGTAAGCTACCTTCAGCTTTATGTCGAGATGCTGGTCTTGTTACAACAGATCTTTTCAATGCAAAATATGTTCCAACTACAGTTGATGACAGCTTAACGAGAGGTAAATATGTGTTTGTTAAAGACCGGCTTTATAAAGTTCCTTCAACAGCTCCTTCTGAGTTTGTTCAAGAAGGTGTTATGTTAAAGAAAGAAATTCTTGATAAACACAATATTAGTAATGTTAGTGATCTCAAACGACTGTTACCTAACACTGTGAAATGGGGTAATTTAGTTGTAACTGAAGGAAAAGAAATTACCGATAATGGTGCATCCCCTAGCCAAGTAAGTGGGGTATCAGCAAGTGGAACGAGAATTAGTTGGAGAGCAAATGGAGACAACGACATCCTTGGATACCGTGTCTACGCTGCAGCTAATTTTTCAACGAACTTTAAAAAGGTTGCAAGCGTTCCAGCTTCAAAATCATTATCTGTAACCGTTGGTAGCAATCCTGCTGCTTATTATGTAGTGGCAGTTGACGTAGCTGGCAATGAATCAGTGCCTTCAAGCATAGTAAAAATTGGGGATTATGCTGAGGAAAAACCAAAGGTAGAATCCCCTCCTAAGCCAGAGGAACCAAATGAAGAAACACAACCTGCTGAACAAACAGAAGGAGAGCCAGAAACTCCCTCTCCTTCTGAACCAGCAACAGAATAGATAAAAAGAGCTGTTCAATTGAACAGCTCTTTTTATTAGTCTTCCATCGTTGATAAATCACCTGTAGGTAAATCAAGCTCCCAAGCTTTTAACACACGACGCATAATTTTTCCGCTTCGTGTTTTAGGAAGTTTATCACGAAAATCTATTTCACGTGGAGCAGCATGTGCTGCTAACCCTTTTTTCACAAACGTGCGGATTTCTTCCTTTAATTCATCAGTTGGCTCATATCCTTCACGAAGTGCAACGAATGCTTTAATAATTTCTCCTCTAACAGGATCAGGTTTACCAATTACACCTGCTTCAGCAATTGCAGGATGCTCAACCAGCTTACTTTCAACCTCAAACGGTCCTACGCGTTCACCTGAAGTCATAATAACATCATCTATACGGCCTTGGAACCAGAAGTATCCATCTTCATCCATATAAGCAGAGTCCCCAGAAACGTACCAGTCACCAGGCATAAAATAAGATTCAAATTTCTCCTGATTATTCCAAATTGTATGCATCATTGAAGGCCAGCCTTTTTTAATAGCTAAGTTACCCATTCGATAAGGTGGTAGTTCATTACCTTGATCATCAACAATTGCAGCTTCTACACCAGGAATTGGTTTACCCATAGAACCGGGCTTTATTTCCATACATGGATAATTACAAATTAGTTGTGCCCCAGTTTCTGTCATCCACCATGTATCATGTATACGGTTGTTGAATACCTTTACTCCCCAACGAACTACTTCAGGGTTTAATGGTTCACCTACACTTAAAATATGTCTCAATGTGCTTGTGTTAAATTGTTTAACAAGTTCATCTCCAGCTCCCATCAACATTCTAAAAGCTGTTGGTGCACTATACCAAACAGTTACTCCATAATCCTCAATCGTTTGATACCATGACTCTGGTTTAAATCTACCACCAACAATAACATTAGTGGCCCCGGATAACCATGGTCCGAAGATTCCGTAAACTGTTCCAGTTACCCAGCCTGGATCTGCTGTGCACCAATATACATCATCCTCTTTCAGGTCTAGTACCCATTGAGCCGTTTGATAATGCTGCACCATCGCCCCATGGACGTGCAGAACACCTTTTGGTTTACCAGTTGAACCAGACGTGTAGTGAAGCAGTAACCCATCTGTTTTTTCCATCCATTCAATTTCTAATTCCTTACTTGCTGTTTTCATCTCAGTTAGTAAATCTATATGAGAGTCGTCTACTGTTTCCCCAACAACAACAACATGCTTTAAGGACGGTAGTTCATTTACAGGAACTCTATCAAGTAACTCAGGAGTTGTCACAATTACTTTTGCATCACTATCTTCTAATCGGTCTCTTACAGCACCTTCCATAAAAGCTTCGAATAAAGGACCAACAATAGCCCCAAGCTTAATTGCACCTAAAATGACAGAATATAATTCAGGGGTTCTTGGCATAAATACAAAAAGGCGGTCACCTTTTACAACATCAGCTTTATCCTTTAAGACGTTCGCAGCTTTATTTGAAAGCTCTTTTAATTCTTTAAATGTATATTTCTCATCTCGTTCAGGGTCGCGATAATAAAGAGCTACTTTATTTTTTCGAAACGTTTCTACATGCTTATCAATTGCTTCATATGCAGCATTAACACGGCCTGTTTCAGCCCAGGTAAAATTCTTTTCAACTTCTGACCAATCAAATGAGTTATACGTTGTATCATAGTCTGTTAAATTATAATTCCCCTTCGTTACTGGCAACGCTTCCAATTTCATCTTAACTCCCCCTTATGTAGAATACATATCTATTATATTACAATACTTCATTTTTCACAATTTTTGAAATTTATATAATTTATTATCTTGTAAACGCTTAAATTTTTAACTTAATCTAGTATAATAGATAGTAGACATATGACATCAAACTGACAAACTCATAATAAATTGTAAAAATTAGCCACCTTCAACTTGAATATAACGTATATTGAAAATACTTTGCAAGGCTTTTTTCTTTCCTGTTCAATATGATACGATTTTTTCTAAGACAAAATCCAAAATGGTTTGTTATGTTTTATTTACCTATAAGATGTGAAAAAGACACAAATTATCTGAAATATACGTACTAGTCTATAATCAAGTTTGGATTTGGGAAGATTATGCCTTCGAATACCTAATTTAAGAACAATAGTGGAATGAAGCGAAGACACTTCACTCCTGCGGGAGGTAGAGGAAAGGCTGAGACCCCGCAGGCGAAGCCGAGGAGGCTCAGCTTCCTCCCCGCGGAAAGAAAGTGTCTGGACCGCAATGGAACGAACCAATTTTTACAGCTACTGTTATAAAAATTAACAAGGTATGCCAAATAATAGACTTTTATTAAAATCACTTTTTAAAAATTTAATTTCACATTGTTTTTTCTAAAAATCTGTGAATCAACTGAAGAACAATTCTATTACAATTAAGGGCGGTGACCTAATGAATCATCCTAAGACATATAATGCAAAAGAATTAAAAACACCGATCGGTAGTATTTTTATTGAAGGGCCAATTCCACCTGATAAGCTTGCAGGCTACGAATTTCACGAAGGATTAGTAGCCTTTCGTCAGCCTAAACAACAACAAAAAGCATTGGTGGAAATCGCAGGATTACCTGAAGGAAGAATTATTATAGCTAGACACCGTGAAGTTATCATTGGATATGTTACATACCTTTACCCTGACCCACTTGAAAGATGGTCAGAAGGAAATATGGAGGAGTTAATAGAATTAGGGGCAATTGAAGTTGCTCCTGAATTCCGCGGTTTTTCAGTAGGAAAAAATCTCCTAAGAGTTTCAATGATGGATGATGCAATGGAAGATTATATTATCATTACAACAGAGTACTATTGGCATTGGGACTTAAAAGGATCTGGATTAAATGTGTGGGAATACAGAAAAGTAATGGAAAAAATGATGAATGCTGGTGGTTTAGAATGGTACGCTACAGATGAACCTGAAATAAGTTCCCACCCAGCAAATTGCCTTATGGCTAGAATAGGAAAAAGAATCCATTCTGAATCTGTTCAGAAGTTTGATCAGCTGCGGTTTAAAAACCGTTTCATGTATTGATTCATATAGATAAACAGATCGTCGCTAACCTAAACCCTGGGAGGGAAAAACAATGATTGTTAGACAAATCATGAAGCAAGACATCATTACCTTACGTTCTGATGATCCTATAAGTCTCGCACTAGCATCAATGAAAAAAAATAAAATACGTCATATTCCAATTGTTAACGAAGCTAATCAATTGGTTGGGATTGTGACGGAAAGAGATGTTAAAGATGCCGCCCATCTATTTTCCAGCTGGAGCTAAAAGAGGATTTTTTAAACAAACCTATTAAAAAAATTATGTCCACAAATCTTATTACCGGACATCCACTAGACTTTGTTGAAGAAGTGGCAGCCATTTTAATTGATAACAGAATTGGTTGTTTACCAATTCTTCAGGATCATCAGCTTGTTGGGCTAATTACCGAGTCGGATTTATTACATACATTTGTAAAACTAACGGGTGCTGACCAACCTGCATCACATATTGAAATAAAGGTTCCGAATAAAGCTGGAATGTTAGCTGAGGTTGCTTCCATTTTTCTAAAAAGAAAAGCAAATATTGCAAGTGCTCTTATCTATCCTGATACGGACGAAAAATTTAAAATACTTGTTTTCCGTATTCAAACAATAAATGTCACAATGATCATAAATGACCTAAAAGCTGAAGGATATCAAGTATTATCACCTGATATGTCGGAGAATGCTAGATGACAAAGAAAGATACTGTATTTGTCTACTCCCCCTATTTCAGCAATATAAGTTTCATAATGATCATCCTTTTAATCAATTACGAGTTGAACTAACTTATGATCTACTAAAAGAGATAAAGGCACTTGATGAAGCAGACCTCGTTACACCTAGAATGGCTACAATAGATGAATTAGCACTTGTTCATGATCGAAAATATATTAAAGCTGTAGAATTAGCTGGACATGGAAAATTACAGAATGAGGAAGCACTAAACTACGGGATCGGCACAGAAGATACTCCAATCTTTCCTAACATGCACGAAGCGAGTTCATTACTTGTAGGAGGAACCTTAACTGCTGTTGATTATGTAATGGAAGGGAAAGCAACACATGCAGCAAATTTTGGTGGAGGTCTACATCATGGTTTTAGAGGAAAAGCATCCGGATTTTGCATTTATAATGATAGCTCTGTAGCCATAAAATATATGCAGGAGAAATATGGTGTAAAAGTTTTATATATCGATACTGATGCTCATCATGGTGATGGAGTTCAATGGACTTTTTATGATGATCCAAATGTATGTACACTTTCTATCCATGAAACGGGCAGATACCTATTCCCTGGAACAGGAAATGTAACAGAACGTGGCGCCGGTAAAGGATATGGCTACTCCTTTAACATTCCTTTAGATGCATTCACAGAGGATGAGTCATGGCTTGATGCCTATCGTACCTCTATAGAGGAGGTTGCCGCTTTTTTTAAACCAGATGTTATTCTAACACAAAACGGAGCTGATGCACATTATCATGATCCCTTAACACACTTATCGGCTACAATGGCCATTTATCACGAAATTCCTAAAATTGCTCATGAAATTGCCCACAAATATTGCGATGGACGATGGATTGCAGTTGGTGGTGGAGGCTATGATATTTGGAGAGTTGTTCCTAGAGCATGGAGCTTAATATGGCTTGAAATGAATCAAAAAAACATACCGGATACCATCCCTAAATCATGGATAGATAAATGGCAAAAAAAATCTCCAGTTAAATTACCAGAGCGTTGGTACGATCATGAAGATCTTTATAAGCCGATCCCTAGAAAAGCAGAAATTGAAGAAAAAAATGCCTTAACAGTTGAAAAAGCACTTTTACCTATCCGACCTAGTAAATAGAAAACATTCAAAAAAATAGAAACACACTTAAAATGTGCTTCTATTTTTTTGTTACTTATTTTCACCTTTCATTAAAAAGGAATAGGTGAAAATGAGTCCAAAAATATACAGAGCAACCGCAACATAAGCCGGTAGTAAATGAGCAAATGTTGTGTAGCCAATAACGAAGTGAATGGTGATCCCTGCTAAAAATGCAGGAAATCCTCCAATAAGCATACTCCACCATACCCATTTATCACCTTCACGGAATCCCCACAAAGAAATCATCAAAACAAGTAATCCAACACTAAATAGTGCACTTCCAAAACCCGCTCGATCGTGTGCAATCACTGGAATTAAAGCTTCATTATATTTCTTTATCATTTCAGGCGGCATACACAAATAACCAATATCTGTTTGAACAAACACAAAAGTTGCCCCTATATAAGAAATAACAAGTCCACCAATGATGAAGGCAAATCCTAAAATAATAAAAGCTAATTGTCCATATAAACTCAGCTTCCAAGCCTGATGATTGCGCTTATTAACTGAAACTGGAGTCGCATTTATCGTTTTTGTAGAAAAATACCCTTTTAAAAAGAATGGTAATAAAATGAGCCAAAATAGCCCATGCAACCAATCGAAATAGCCAAATCCTATAAAAAGTAATATTCCAAGAAAGCCTGTAATAGCACCAATATTGACAGCTTTTCTACACCAATGAATACCATATTTTATTCCATATCTAGCTAAACTCATATATAAAATTCCACCAGAAATCATTGTTCCTGCTAAAGTCATTCGATCGTGTGCCATGAAATAGAGAAGGTTTTTGTTAAAGTTCAAAATGTCGTTTCTTGAAATGCCTAAAAAGTGCTCATCATAAGGCAAGACAATTCTTGTCATACTAAATAATAATGCTAATAAACCACCTATGAAAACAGCAAGACCAAATAACCAATACCAAATCCACCCAGAGAAAATCTCGGGTTCCCTCTTTTGGTTATTATCTAGTAATTCATTAATTCTTTTTGGTAACCCCGGGCCTGAAGTAATATATCCTGAAGATAACATAAACAAATTTACTCCCGCATGATAGATCTCTAAGGCATCTTCTGGTTCGTTTATTCCCCCGGAAACAATTAGAGGAATATGTTTATGTATAGAGCGTATCTTATTTACACAAGCTTTCAAACTAGTAAATGAGCTATCTTCACAATCTGCATCAATCACTACGCCATCTATTTTCCCTGCTTCTATTAAACAGCTCAATTGATCATTTTTACTAGATAATTGATCAGGAGTTATTGCCAATAAAATAGGCAGATTTTTACTTCTTTCTTTTATTACTGTTATAAAGTGATCAAGTATATCAACCTTGAAATCTAAGATAAATGCGTCACTAAAACTAGATAATTTTTTTATTAACTCTATAATTTCTTCATTACTTCCCTTTAAACGAATAAGTTTTTTAAGGTTAACCCCATTATAACCTTGTAACTTTTCCACCGTTTCATCAATACCCAGAGATTCTAGTTCTTCAGGGAAAATGACGTTTAAAGTCTCACGTTCGTAATATGGTTTAACACTTGGTTGTTGTTTCCTTTTCGTGACAGGACCAACTTCAACAAAACTAAAACCTAGATTTGAAAATGCCCTTGTGCCTGATAGAAGAGGATCAACTTTACCGCTTAAACCTACAGGAGAACTAAAAGGTATACCAAATAACTTTACAGCTAGAGTCGGTGAAGGATTCATATGGCCAAGAAAATGGATGAGTTGGTTACCGCCTGGAATAGATGCAATGCTATTCATGCTTCTATGTATAAACTCTCTACCAATATGTCCGGGTACTTTTGTTAAGATGTGTTTAAACATAGTATGATACGACCAATCCGGCATTTCATCATCTCCTTTCAAATTGCCATAAGCTAACTCCTTTATTATATAACAAAACGAGCAAATCAAAAGGTTTGCTCGTTTCATTGTTTATTCCATTATTTAGTTGATTGTCTATACTCAATTCGATGTGGCAGCTCTACAATATGATTTTCTACTTCTTCTTTATTCATATATTTTGTTAATAAACGCATAGCAACTGCTCCGATGTCATAAGTCGGTTGAACAACAGTTGTTAACTGTGGTCGTACCATTGTTGCAAGTCTTGTGTTATCAAAACCAACTATTTCAAAATCTTCAGGAATTGAATATTGACGATCTTGTGCACCATGAATAACTCCTAATGCCATTTCATCTGTACCAACGAAAATTGCTGTTGGTTTTTCCTGTAATTCATCAATCTTATCAAAAGCTTCAATTCCAGAATCGTATGTGTAATCACCTTCGACAACTAATTCTTCATCAAAAGGAAGTCCTGCCTCTTCTAAGGCACGTTTATACCCAACTGATTTTTTCAAGCGGTTAACAGGCTCTTCTGCTGGTCCTTCAACATATGCGATTCTTTTATGTCCCTTCTCAATTAACATAGAAATAACATCATATGCTGCCTGCTCGTAATTGATATTAACCGAAGGTGTTGTTCCGGTTAAATCAACAGATGCAGCTAAAACAATTGGTACTGGAGAACGTTTAAATTGTTCAACTAACTCTTCTGTTACATTTCCACTCATGAATACAATTCCGTCCACTTGTTTCCCTAACATTGTATTTAACAGATGTAATTCCTTATCTTTATTTTGATCAGAGTTACTTAAAATAATATTGTACTTGTACATCGTAGCGATATCTTCAATTCCACGAAATTTAATTCTGAATAGAAAATACTTGAGATATCCGGGATAATGACTCCTACAGTTGTGGTTTTCTTACTAGCTAATCCTCTAGCAACTGCATTTGGGCGGTACCCTAATCGCTCAATAGCATCTAAAACTTTTTTTCTTGTTGTTGGTTTAACATTGGGATTTCCGTTTACTACACGAGAAACAGTTGCCATTGAAACATTAGCTTCACGAGCAACATCATATATTGTAACACTTGACATGATCAACACTCCTTCAAATACATACGAAATATATATTTACTATTTTCATTACGTTCATTATGATAGCTATGCTATGTAATAAGATGTAACCTCTTGTCGTATCTAAGTACTTTATCCCGTTCTATGTACCTTATCATACGATACTCTGAAAACGTCTGCAATCTATTTCATCGCATTTTTACGTTGTTGTCACATATTTGTTCGTTTTTTCACATATATACGAATTTAAAAACAAGAATACTGTCATTTTCATCCTCTTCTATTTACATTTTTACCTGTCAATTCAATTTTTATGAATAAAAATAGAAATAAAGAGAGGCTGACATAAGTAGAAACTTTTAACTACATTAAGTAGCTTTAACAAGTTCCTGCTTTTAGACAGCCTCTTCAATAGATTGTTTCTTATGCGTTTACTTTTACCAAAGGTTTTAGTTCAGACATAAAATTGCTGAATTGATCAAAATCCATTTGCTGTGCTGAATCTGATAAAGCAACAGCAGGGTCTGGATGAACTTCTGCCATTACACCATCAGCACCAATAGCCAATGCTGCTTTCGCTGTTGGAACAAGTAAATCTCTTCTTCCAGTTGAATGAGTGACATCAACAAAGACTGGTAAATGAGTTTCTTGTTTTAGAATTGGTACAGCAGAAATATCCAATGTATTTCTAGTGGCACGCTCGTAAGTACGAATACCACGCTCACATAAAATGATTTGGTCATTTCCTTGAGAGATAATATATTCTGCAGCATTAACAAACTCGTCAATTGTTGCTGCTAAGCCACGCTTTAAGAGTACTGGTTTTCGAACAGCTCCAGCTGCTTTTAACAATTCAAAGTTCTGCATGTTACGTGCACCGATTTGAATGATATCAACATAGTCTAGCGCCGTTTCAATATCAGCCGGGTTAACAATTTCACTAATAATAGCTAAGCCATATTCATCTCCAACTTTTCTTAAAATCTTTAAACCTTCAAGACCAAGACCTTGGAAGTCATATGGACTAGTACGTGGTTTAAACGCACCACCGCGAAGAATTTTAATCCCTTGTTTCACAGCCTGTTCTGCAACAGCTACTACCTGATCATAGCTTTCCACAGCACATGGACCGATAATAAACGATTGACTGCCATCACCGATTCTTACGCCGTTTACTTCTACAATTGTGTCCTCAGGTTTTTTCTTACGTGAAACAAGTAAAGCTTTACTATGATCATCTTCCTGAAGCTCTAAACTAGCTTTAAAGATTTCTTTGAAAATATGTTGTAAGGTAGAGTTTTCGAATGGTCCATCGTTATATTCCTTAATACTATTCAACATTTTGCGCTCGCGAACAGGATCATAACGATGTACACCTTGTGCATCTTTCGCTTTCCCGATCTCCTGCACAACTCTTCCTCGCTCATTAATTAACTTTAAAATCTGTAAATTAATCTCATCTGCTCTCTCTCTTAATGCTTCTAATTCCGCATTACTCATCTCTCTCATCCTTTCGCAATCAATTTTTGAAAATAATAACCACTCTAATGAATGAAGTATTGCAACATAAGGTTTTCTTTATCATTCCATAAAAGTGTGGTACATTTTCTATAATTAGTTGTAATTATAAACGATAAAATAGTGATTGTCATTAAAAACTTTAACATTTAAACGCTTTTAAGCTTTTAAGCGGTAAAGTGTATAGCCATACGTACTTACAAAGACCTGTTAACCTTGGTTTTATAATGAATACATGCAAAATTAGAGGAAAGATCATATTCAGAGTTTTTTTAAAAAAACTCTGTTTAAAGAAGGTGTAACGATCATGACAAACAAAGATTTAACATTTGCTCTTGATATTGGAACAAGATCTGTTGTTGGTTTAATTTTAAAAGAAGAAAACGGCTTCTATCATATTATGGACACGGTTATCAAAGAACATGATAAAAGATCCATGCTTGATGGTCAAATACATGATGTATTATCTGTAGCCAATGTCATTACTTCAGTAAAAGAAGAGCTTGAACACATTTATGGTCCTCTTCATAAAGTATGCGTAGCCGCTGCCGGTCGTGCCTTAAAAACAGAAAGAGCAACCATTTCAATAGAGATCAGTGGAAAGCCTATGATTCAAAAAGAAGATATTCTTCATTTAGAATTAATGGCTGTTCAAATTGCGCAAAAACAGCTTGCTGAAAAACATGAAAACGAACGTTCACATCATTATGATTGTGTTGGTTATTCAGTTCTTCATTACAAATTAGATGGTGAGGAAATAGGTAGTTTAATAGATCAACAAGGCGAAGAAGCAAGCGTTGACATTATCGCAACTTTTTTACCAAAGATTGTTGTCGAATCTTTATTAGCTGCCTTGAATCGTGCAAATCTCGAAATGGAAGCATTAACATTAGAGCCAATTGCTGCTATCAATGTGTTAATTCCCCCTTCCATGAGACGATTAAATGTGGCACTTGTTGACATCGGAGCAGGCACATCAGATATTGCCATTACAGATATGGGCACAATCATTTCTTATGGCATGGTTCCTATCGCTGGGGATGAAATAACGGAAGCTGTTTCGGATGAATTTTTACTGGACTTCCCTAAAGCTGAGGAAGCAAAAAGAAAATTACTTACGGAAGCAACTATTACCATAACTGATATTCTAGGTTTTGAAGCAGAATTACCAAAAGAAGATGTTATAACGAAAATTTCACCAGCGATTGATCGGTTAACAAAAGCAATTAAAGATGAAATTTTACGACTAAATAATAATCATTCACCAAAGGCCGTCATGCTAGTTGGCGGGGGAAGTCAAACTCCAGAATTAGCTAGAAGACTTGCAGCACTTCTAGAATTGGCTGATAATCGTGTTGCCATTAGAGGAATTGATGCTATTTCTCAACTTGAACTTGCCGAACATATTAACAAAGGACCTGAACTTGTTACTCCTATCGGTATTGCTGTTTCATCTAAGCAAAATCCTATACAGTATATTAGTGTAAAAGTGAATGAACGCTCCGTTAGACTTTTTCATATGAAAGCTTTAACCGTAGCAGATAGCTTATTAGCTTCGGGAATTCAGCTTAATAAACTATATGGTAAGCCTGGTATGGCTTTATTTGTAAATGTTAATGGGCAGGCGATTACCATTCCGGGTGAACATGGAACAGCACCATTAATTAGTAAAAACGGAGAAAACTGCTCACTGGAAGATCCTATTAATCACGGAGACATTATTACGGTTGAAAATGGACTAGATGGAAAAGCCCCAGTTGTTTCAATTGGCTCTATACTTGATGAGATTCCTTCTAAAACAATCAGTATAAATGGTGAATCCTATACTCTTCATGCAAGTATTTTATTAAATGACAAAGAAGTATCAAAGGAAGCTATTTTATCAGACCGTGACAGAGTAACATGTATCATCCCTTCATCCATAGAGACTTTTGTTAAAAGTATTGGACATGGAAAAGAACTTGATAAATTAAAAACGTTTTCTGTAAAAATAGACAACAAGATCCATACCATTCAGGTATTTTCAGGAAAGATCATTAAAAACGGCTTAATCGCTTTTAAAGATTCTGTTCTCGAAAATGGGGATATCATCACCATGCAACAAACGAAGATCCCCACACTTCAGGAGTTTGTCCAAGAAGCTGATTTAACACAAAACCAAACTCTGCCTATTATCTATAATGGAAAATCTATTAACCTTGAAAAGCCTGTTACCGAATTTTTCCGCAAGGATGTAAAGTTAACTAATGCAGACCACATCTATAATGGTGATGAGCTTACAACTAAAAAGAGAGTACTTGAACCTTTTATTTTTCAAGACTTGTTTGCTGTTATTGATCTAAAAATTCCTAGTACGGCAAACAGTCAATTTACACTTTTAAAAAATAATCAAGAAGTTAGCTTTCAGGAGCCCCTTACACCTGGTGATGAACTTACAATTAAATGGACTGATTAAAACCAAAAGCGCAAGTGCCTCGTTCAGGCCCGAAAAGCATAAGACGATTTAGAATAGAAGGCGTTTTTTGCCTTATATTCTAAATTGGCTTATGACCTCGAGGGTCTATGCACTGGAGCTGGATGTCGAAGCGTTATCAAAAATTAGTGCAGTTTACAATTTCCTAAACCGGAACAAAAAAGTGTCTGACTCAATTAAGAGTTAGACACTTTTTCTATTACCCGTTAATTTCTTTTTTTAATGCATCATTTGTTATTTTCCAGTGAGAAGCATTCCACACAATTTCTTTTCCTTTAAATAACAATGCTTGTGGTGACTCGTGCTTAATGCCAAATTGCTCAGCAATGTAGTTAGATAATGGACGAGAATCCTGAACATGCAAATGATAACAAGGATACTCGTTATGTTGCCCTGCAAACTCTTGATATTCTTCAAAAGCTGCCTGACTGATTGGACATGTTAGACTGTTTTTAACAAATAGAAATTCTTCATGTTTTTGAAATAATTCTTCAAATTGGTCTACTGTTTCAATTAATTGATTACTCACGTCGTTTCACCCTTCTACAGCTAATGAGAAGCATCTTCAGACTGCTTTTAGTTATTAACTATTTGGTTTTTACTTCCTCTTCAGATTGACTAGAGACTTCCGGAGATGATTGTTTAGTTTCTTGTGTGTTTTCATTAGGTTCCTCTACAGAAGCTTCTTCTTTTTGTCCATCTGATCCTTCTGTAAGCTCCTCTAAAGCATTTGTTATTTCTTTTTCTACAAATTCTGCCTGATCTTCTGACTCAGTCGTTTGTGTGATGGAACGAACTTTATCCATTATTTGTGAGGATTGTTCTGTAACAACCTGTGACAATGAAGATGTTTTTTCTTTTGCCAATGATGCTAACCCTGAGCTTTTTTCTAAAGCATCATTTGTCAATTTTCCAGTTCGATTCTTCATCACGCTAGCTTGCTCACTTAAGTTATCACGTATTTCCTTCCCTGACTTAGGTGCTAAAAATAACGCAGTTGCTGCACCTACAAGTCCTCCTACAAGTGAACCGATAATAAAGTCTTTACCATTGTTTTTTTTAGCCATTTCGTTCGACCTCCTCTATTGGATATATTACTTATTAACCATTAATTTGTTGCTTGTTTTCCGATTTCTGTTTCCATTTTGCCCATATTTCCATTGCAGCATTACTCCATTGAACCACTTGATTAATTTTATCTTGATTTTGTTCAAGATTTGTTGAGGCAGTTGTCGTTACTCTTTTCACTGTCGTATTAAGCTGCTGAATGGTGTCTCCTACATCTTTAACCGACTCAACTACTGTGTTCAGCCTATCTGACTTATGCTGAATATCTTCTGCAAGAGCATTTGTTTTATGTAATAATTGCGTTGTTTCAGTTGTTATACCTTCCATTTGCTTTTCAAGACCTGATAAAGTTCCCGCAACATTCGTTAAAGTTGACTGTAATGCCCTCAATGTTTTGGACACATAAATAACTAAAATAGTAAATGCAATGGCAATTAAAGCAACACTTAAATATAAAATAAGAATCATATGTCACACCTCCTAAACCTCTTCTTTTTCATTACCCATCCACTACTATTATAAACATAAATCTTACATAAAAGCTAAAATCTCCTTATGAATAGACATCTTTCTTACTAATTTTGTAACTGTTATCATTCATGGCCATTGTTTTACTAAGATGGGGTAAAATAGAGATGCATCTCATAAAAAGGAGGATTTCAATTGAAAGATCCACGTATTGAAACATTAGCAAAAAACCTAATAAATTATTCAATTAAATTACAAAAGGGTGAAAAAGTACTGATTGAAAATTTCGGACTTCAACGCGAACTTGTTGTTGCCCTTGTAAAAGAAGCTTATGCTGCAGGGGGTTATCCTTTTGTATCTCTTAAAGATCACCAAGTAGATCGCGCTCTGATGATAGGGGGACAAGAGGAACAATATAACATGATCGCTCAATTTGAAGCACAAGTTATGAGTCAAATGGATGCCTATATCGGTCTTCGTTCCGGAGATAATATTAATGAGTTTGCAGATGTTCCTGATGATAAGATGAAATTACAAGGAAAAACAGTTGGACAAAAAGTACATAGAGAAATCAGGGTACCAAAAACGAGATGGGTCGTTTTACGCTATCCAACATCATCCATGGCTCAATTAGCAAAAATGAGTACTGAACAATTTGAAGATTTTTATTTTAATGTTTGTAATTTAGATTATAGTAAGATGGACAAAGCGATGGATGCATTAGTTGAACTTATGAACAAAACAGATAAAGTACGATTAACAGGTCCCGATACTGACTTAAGCTTTTCAATTAGTGATATTCCTTCTATTAAATGCTCTGGTCAGATGAACATTCCTGATGGAGAGGTATATACCGCTCCCGTCCGTGATTCAGTAAATGGGAAAATTACATATAACACACCTTCTCCTTATAATGGGTTTACCTATGAAAATGTACAATTAACGTTTAAAGACGGAAAAATTATTGAAGCAACAGCAAATGATACAGAAAGAATTAATAAGATTTTTGATACAGATGAAGGAGCTCGCTTCATTGGAGAGTTTGCAATAGGTGTGAATCCTTTTATTCAACATCCAATGCAGGATATTTTATTTGATGAGAAAATTGATGGAAGCTTTCACTTTACACCTGGGCAAGCGTATGAAGATGCCTATAATGGAAACAACTCCAACATCCACTGGGATATGGTGATGATTCAACGTCCTGAGTACGGGGGAGGAGAAATTTATTTTGATGATGTATTAATTCGTAAAGATGGTCGGTTTGTGATCCCTGAATTAGAAGCATTAAATCCTGAGAATCTAAAATAATCATTTATATGAAAACAGCTGACTTTCGATAAGAAAGTCAGCTGTTTTTCATTTATTCGTTTAAACTAAAACATTTTCATATGCTTCTTGATATTTCTGAATATCACCGGCACCCATAAATACTAATACAGCCGAATCATGAGCCTTAAGAACAGATGTTTCATCTTCTCTAATTAACTGAGAATGATCGATTTTCTCTAGTAAGTTGTCGATCGTAAGCTTTCCAACATTTTCCCGTGCAGATCCAAATATGTCACATAGGTAAACATAATCTGCTCTTTGTAAGCTTTCTGCAAACTCTTCTAGGAACGATTGTGTTCTTGTAAATGTATGTGGTTGAAACACAGCAACAACATCTCTGTCAGGATATTTTTGTCTAGCAGCATCAATTGTTGCATTAATTTCTGTTGGGTGATGAGCATAGTCATCAATTAATATTTGATTGCCAATTTTTTTCTCGTTAAAACGTCTTTTAACACCTTGAAATGTTTGCAATCTTTCTTGAATAATCTCAACGTCAATTCCTTCATAATGACAAAGAGCAATAACTGATAATGCATTTAGTACACTATGGTCTCCATATGAAGTGATCTTGAACGAAGCATAAAATGTATTGCGAACAAATACATCAAATGAAGTACCATCAGTTGACTTTACAACATTTCTGGCTTGAAAGTCATTGTCTTCACCGAATCCATAATAAACAACAGGAACTTTTGCTTGAATTTGTTGAAGCTGTTCATCATCACCACAGGCGATGATCCCTTTCTTAACTTGAAGTGCCATCTCTTGAAACGCGCTAAAAACATCCTCAATACTTGAAAAATAGTCAGGATGATCAAAATCAATATTGGTCATAATCGCATAATCAGGTTCGTAAGATAAGAAATGCCTACGATATTCACATGCTTCAAAAGTAAAATATTTACTATCCGGTACCCCACTACCAGTACCGTCACCGATTAAGTAAGACGTTGGTTCTGCACCTTGAATCACATGAGAAAGTAATCCTGTTGTGGATGTTTTTCCGTGTACACCAGTTATCCCTACACTTATATACTTTTGGAGAAACTCCCCTAAAAAGCGATGATAACGAATAACAGGTAAACCTAAAGAATTAGCTTCTACAATTTCTTCATGTGTATCGGGATACGCATTTCCTGCAATGATTGTTAAACCTTCTTTAATATTATCTTTTGAAAAAGGTAATATCTTAATATTACGTGCTTCTAAGGCCTTTTCTGTAAACACTTTTTTCTCAATATCAGAGCCCTGAACTTCGTAATTCATATCATGTAAAATCTGTGCAAGGGCACTCATTCCAGTCCCTTTAATTCCAACAAAATGATAAACAGTCATAATAAGAACCTCCAACAAACGTCTATCTGATTGACAGTATATGACGCTTATCTTGATTTGCAACCCATGTATATAAAACGATTAAAAATCGCTTCTAATTTCTTGTATATTTTAATATGTAACCAGCTTACGAAAATATATTATATCATTTGCCATTCATTATGACCATGAAAAATAAAGTTTACAACTTTATCCACCTTTTATTTCACTGATTGACTAGTCCAACTATATTTTATGGAATATTTCTTTAAAAATGTACGCCAGCTTTCGTTACTTTTTTTAAATTCCCTTAATAACAAATCAATTAAGGTGTGATCCTGTTGAATAAACATATTGCTTACACATAATTGTCCATCAAGTAAAGGTATTGATCTAAGAAACAAAATGCTTGAAGGCGCGACCTCTTCAACCTTTCTGTCCGTTTTAATCACACACTCTTCACCAGTAAGTAATTTCTTAGCATGTATATTCTCTCCAACCGTTTTTATTACTTTAAACGGTTCAAGTACACTCGCCATAAAAAGGGCATGGACAACAGAATCTAGTGGGTGCTTTTGTCCATTTTCGTTTTTAATATAGCTTTGATAAATAGTCATGCCACTAATTGTTACATAATCGTAAGTAAACCAATCATTAAAAAGCTTTTCTTGTAAAGATGAAAAAACAACACCTTTTTCTAAAGAAATTTGTTCAGAAAAGATATGCTTTGCTTTTACTTTTTCTCTAATATTAACTTGGCGTTCTACATATGTATGCGCAGAAGATACATGTTGAGAAACAAAGCTGACTAATTGGTTTTCTTTTTCCTCACGAAGATTATGAAGATAAACAATATTATCCATACTACAACCCTACTTCAAGTTTATGTAAAGATACTTTTTTCCTTTTTCACTGAAACACCTTTAACATAACCTACTTTGTTAAACGTATAATAGCATATCTTGAATGATGTTTTAAAGGTAACCAATTAAGACTGGTTACCTTTATTTATCTTATAACACATTATTTTCATGAATAGAATCAAGCTCTTCTTCCGAAATTAAAACATCTCTAGGTTTGCTGCCACGATTTTCAGAGATAATTCCTTGGTCTTCCATCATGTCAATTAGGCGTGCTGCTCGATTATATCCAATTCTAAATCTTCTTTGTAAGCTTGATGTTGAAGCTCCCCCTTGATTAACGACAAATTCACATGCTTCTACAAATAATTCATCTTCCTCAGATTGAATGGTTGCTTTTTTCACCAATTCCTCTTGATGAAACAAAAATTCAGGTTTTGATTGAAGCTTCACATGCTTTACGACTCTTTCAATTTCTTCATCTGATACAAACGTTCCTTGAAGACGAACTGCTTTTGATGATCCATTTTCCAAGAAAAGCATATCACCCTTACCAAGAAGTTTTTCTGCACCGCTCACGTCAATAATCGTTCGTGAATCAACTTGAGATGAAACAGAAAAGGCTACCCTAGTTGGAATATTGGCTTTGATCAAACCAGTGATAACATCAACCGATGGACGTTGGGTCGCAACAATTAAGTGAATGCCACATGCCCTAGCTTTTTGTGCAATACGGCAAATGGCTTCCTCTACGTCATTAGGAGCAACCATCATTAAGTCAGCTAGCTCATCAATAACAATAACAAGATATGGGAGATGTTCTCCTTGATTATGTTCCTTAACAAGCTGATTATATCTCGTAATCTCTCTTGTGCCGGAATGAGCAAATAATTCATAACGTCGTTCCATCTCCTCAACAGCCATTTCAGTGCAGCAGTTGCAGCCTTCACATCTGTTATAACAGGACTGACAAGGTGTGGAATATCATTATAGGGTGCTAATTCAACCATTTTTGGATCAATTAACATTAATTTTACTTCATGTGGTGAGGCTTTATATAATAAACTCACCAAAATTGTGTTTATACAAACACTTTTACCTGATCCTGTTGCTCCAGCTATAAGACCATGAGGCATTTTTTTTAAATCAGTAACTGCTGGCTGACCAGCAATATCTAAACCTAGTACGGCGGTCATAGGGGAAGGATTATTACGAAATTCCGAACTTCTTAAAATCTCGCGTAAATAAACCATTTTACCTACCTTATTAGGCACCTCAATTCCAATCGTATTTTTCCCTGGAATTGGAGCCTCAATCCTAATATCCTTAGCAGCCAAACTTAATTTAATATCATCACTTAAGTTTGTAATTTTATTAACTTTCACTCCCGGTTCGGGATGAACTTCAAATCTTGTTACAGAAGGCCCTTGGGTTACATTTACTACACTTGCTCTCACATTAAAATTCTTTAATGTAAGGTTTAGAAGGTCTTTTTGTGACTCAAGCCATGTATGGTCCTCTGTTAATTCTTTTTCTGGTATATTTAAAAATCCTAGCGATGGAAATTGATAACTCCCTACCTGTGTTTGTTCTTGTGTTTGTTCTTGTGTTTGTTCTTGTGTTTGCACTGTTTTTTCACGAATTTTTTGCTTATCTCTTCCAAGCATCATGACGTTAAATGGTAATGATTTTCGATTATTGTTTTCTTGTTTAGGCGTTTCTGGTTGGTGTAAGATTTGTTCTTCTTGTTCTTCTTGTTCTTCTTGTTCTTCTTGTTCTTCTTGTTCTTTTATTGATTCTTCAAATGACTCATTTTCAAATCCTGAAACCTTTGTTTCCTCATATAATGTCTCGCTTTGATCTTCATTTAGATAAAATTCAGTTTGTTCTTCTTCCTCATATTGATCTTTATATGATGGTTTCATTTCAACACTTTCTTGTTCAATTTGTTCAATTTCTACAGCTTGATCAAATTCAACAGGTGGTTGTTTCTTATTAAACTCAGTTTTAACAATGGAAAGTGCTTCATCTACAAGATCATCATCTTCCTCATCATCAATCAGCATATCAGTATTTGTTTCATATACCATTTCTTCGATCTCATGATCATCAAGAGAGTATGTAACTGTAGTCTCCTCTTCTTGTTGAAATTCTTTAGAACGGTCATATTGTTCAATAGTTGTTTGCTGCTCATTTTCTTCCTGTATTTTTAAAGCAGCAGAAGTATCTGCCATTTCATAATTAGACTGTATTGGAACCTCGGTTTCCATCTTGTAAGTAACAGATTCCTCCATGTAACTGCTATCAGCTAAACTTTGTGGTTGTTTTTGTTTCGTATGCTGTGTTTCTCTACTTTGCATCCTCTCTTCTTTTGATTGAAAACCATAAATCGGAGATGGGATGGAAGTAGGGTAAAATGGTTGTTTCTTTTTTATTGGTTTTTCCTCTACATTTTCCTCGATGGATCTTTTCTTCACAGATTTACGATTGGGCAATACAGGTCTTACTTCGCTCTTTGTTTGAAGTTTTTCATGACTTGAACGCCTTGGCCGCATATCTCTTGATGTTTGTTTTTCATCAGGTATCATTGGAAAACGGAAATTCCCTTTAGGATATTGATAAGAAACTCTGGCTTCTGCCTTATGATGATTTTGTGTTTCATTCTCACTCTTTGAAACACTCCCTATGTTTCTTTGAGCTTCTTGCTCATGTTCTCTCGTCTCACTGTTTTCACTTACTTTTTCGTCATCTCCTAAAAAATAAGTAAATAGTTTTTTCATCCAACTCATTTTTAATCACTCTTTCAATATATTCAGCAAAAATAACATACACTTACTTTCACCCTAACTAGGTGAGAGATTATGAATATTTGTATTTACAAATCTGATAAGCTTGCTTGTAAAAACATATATTCTATTGTATCAATAAATGTCTATTTTTGTAGATAAAAGTATAGTCTCTTTTGAAAAGTTATTAGTTTATATTGGACGGTGATTTTCATTAGGCATCTGCTTCAAATACAAACACAAAAGAAAAGAGGTAGACCGAATATAATGATCTTATATCACGGCTGCCTCTTTTTCTTTGACAATATAGCTAATAAATATGTTCGAAATAAATCTTTTCTTTAAAGGGGTAAAAAAAGGAAATGATTTTTTTGGCTATAAAACTTAAAGCAACCGTAAAACTACCGATTGCTTTAAAAATGCTCCCTTATTTATGAGGTTTATTTTTGCCTAATATAAAAATAGGTTCAAGCTCATTATTTTCATATAAAAAGGATAGGGCAGTAATAGGAACTGTGCCACTTGCAAAAAAGCTCATCGTTAATTGTGCTAAAATATCATAGCCGGTATCGTTACGAACGTCTACTACAATTAGCACATCTTGATGCGGAACAGCTACAGCCATTTTTCCTTCTATTTTCTCTGCAAAAGATTGTAATAAACTTTCGTTCAAAATTCTACTTGCATCATATCCATCATTTGCATTTAGAAAATAAAAAACATTACCCGCTACTAAATCTTCTTTTACGCTCGTCTTTAAAGATCTTAAGTTAAAAGCAGCTACTTCTTTAATCTGATCTTTCGTCCAATTTTCTCTTTTCATCATCTTTTCATCTATTAAGCGATATGTACTTCCAAGATCAAGCGCATAGTAAATACGTGTTTCAGCTGTATGTTCACTATAACATAAAGCTATGCCTTCATTGCTCTCTGTTGGAAAAGACGTGGATCGAATGACTGGAAATATATTCTTTTCCTTTCCAGATAAATCTTGCTGTTCGTTCATCACTGTTAATGCTTCCTTAACATAATAAACAACCTCATCTATCGCTTTCTGCTTTGAGATTTCATATTTTGCAATTATACCTGGAAGAGATAAGGTTACCCCTTTTTTACTAAGAGAATCCTCCACTCTTAACGTATCTTTCTCACGATCAAATTCAAATTGCCATTGTGGATTTGAAAGATTTCCCTTTAGGGTTTCAACTAATTTTCTTGATGTCATTTTCATCTTATTTCCTCCTTCCCTTATAAGAAGTTCCACATATAAACAATTACATGTTAAACAGTTATTGTATTGATAAATTCCTGAATTTGTTCTTTAGATTTTCTATCTTTATTTACATAACGGCCAACTTCTTTTCCTTTATGAAAGGCAACAAAGCTCGGAATACCAAATATGTCTAGTTCAACACAAAGGTCAATAAATTGATCTCGGTCTACATAATAAAATGTAAATGTACTGTTTTCTTCTTCTAGCTCTGGAAGAACTGGCTCAATCACACGGCAGTCAGGACACCAGTCTGCTGAGAACATGAAAATGACCTTTTCATTTTCTATAATTTGTTTATATTCATCTACTGATGTTAATTTTTGCATTATAATATCCTCCTAAAAAATGGTTTGTTATCATAAGTTGTTCATCTTAACTTAGTCGGCATTTGAGAACTTTTCCTCACACCTTTTGTAGAAATAGCATATTATCTTAAACAAAAAGCGTAGTTCTAGTGTATATGATTGTTGTATATGTTTCCACTTTCCCATCTTGCACGTAATAGAAAACCTATTTATTGAACAGAATTAGCAATCATCATCATAGCTTCAGCGTCTTCTACTACATCGTTCCCCTTAGCTTCAGTAGTTACCTTTGTACCTCCTACGCCAACTGTCACTTCATATTTATTTTCTTCAATTTTAACGACAAATAAGTAACCAAAGCGATCCTTTTGTTCAAACGTTTTTGAAATAAATGGATCCTGATACTGCTCTGTTAGAGTTTCATAGGAAACTTTACTACTTTTTGGCTCTTTCAAATTAACAAAAAGGATATAACTTTTATCTCCATTTTCAAGTAAAACATTATAATCATTTTTTTCTTTTATCTTAAAATCATTTGGCAAGTAAAATGAAAATTGTTCTGTTTCTTCATTAACTTTCAACTCCTCATCATCAAATGCCTGTTTTGTGTAATCAATAGAATCATTCCTAAGACTCTCTTCAGATTGGGTGCAACCTGAAAGTAGGACTAAAATTATGACCAGAATGAAAAAGCTATATTTCCTCATATACATCCCCCTTTTTATGAATCCTACAGAATTAGCGCTATTTATTTAGACCTTAAAATTTGCTTTTACATAAAGTCTCTTACATCATAACCTCTTCTTTTTTATATTAGCAAGACAAAGTAAATAAGCTAAAATCTCCGGTTTTGGATAAAATATGGTAAAATGGATGTAAACTCTATTTGGAGGGATATGATGGAATTTATTGTTTACTTGGCAGGAGAAATACATACAGATTGGCGCGAGCAATTAAAAAAGGAAACTGCAAAACGTAATTTACCTTTTACATTTGTAGGACCAATGGAACGACATGATTTATCCGATGATATTGGTGAAAAAATTATTGGAGAACAACCGGGACCTGTTTACAAAGATGAAGCTGCATCATCCATTAATAATTTGCGAACATCTTTGTTAATGAATAAAGCTGACCTTGTTATCGCACTATTTGGAGAAAAATACAAGCAGTGGAATACCGCAATGGACGCAAGTACAGCTATTACATTAAACAAACCTCTTATTTTAATAAGACCTGAACAGCTTCATCATCCATTAAAAGAGTTGTCTAATAAAGCAAATGTAACTGTTGAAAACATTCAACAAGCACTTGACGTCCTATCATATGTAGTTGAAGCATGAGTTAAAAGACTAGGGTACACTACCCTAGTCTTTTCATTTAGGCTTCTTCGTATCTATTGGCTGACTTTTTGCTCTTGAAAGAATTTCTACTCTAGCTTTAAGTTGTTTTTTTGTAAATTCCATAAGCTCTGAGTTGCTTTTTTTGTCATGTTCACCTTCGCCCAGTATCATTCCTTCAGCATTTAGAGCTAAAGAAAGTGGTGCTAATTGTTCGAGCTTTTTTAATACTCTGTCTAGTAAATGAGGGTGTTCGTTAATTAACCTTTGTAATAAAAACGTTCCATAAGCAATATGCCTTGATTCATCTATTTTTAAATGCTCAATTCCTTTTAATAATCCAGGCATTTTCCGCATTTTATTCAGACCATCTGCAAACACTTTATATCCTGTTTCTGCTAGGACTCCCTCAGAAAACATGTTATACACAGTGGCAGCATCTGCTAAACTCTCAGGTGACCTGTCTTTCCAGAGCTTCTCCATAGTTTCTGGAAGTATTTCATAAAAAAATTCACGATAGGTTTTTGAATGTAAATGTGTTAAATCCCCCTTTTCCCCAAGCTCATCCAAAACCTTCCGGAAGAATTCTGTATGTTTCGCTTCATCAAAAAGGAATGTTGTTAAAAACATTTCCTCCTCTAATCTACCTTCCTCAGCAACTACTTTTAATAGTGGTAATAAATCATGTGTAACAGCTTCTTCTCCACCTTGAAACTGTACAAGAAGCCTTACAATCCATTCTCGATGCTTTTCACTTAGATTCTTCCAATCTTCTTTATCCTGTGAAAAGTCAATTTCATTAGGATTCCATGTCCCATATTTTTTTGCCTTTTGATAAAGCTGATAGGGAAAGGAATCTGTCATTAGTCCTTTTGAGCTCGTCGTAATAAGCTTTTTTCTCACTTATATCTCCCCCTTTATAAACACCATAAACTAGCTTAAAAAATAATAGGAAATTTATCTTTTTCATATATAGCATCAAATATTTTATATAAACCTATAAATTCTTCAAAAGTAATGTCATCTTTTAGTTCAAAATGTGTTAAAAAAGCATCTAATGTATCAACATCCATATCATGAAATTGGCTTGATAAGATTAATTGATCGTAAATATTTCTAACTTTACTATATTGATTATTTTCGTCCAATAAACTCTTAAATTGGTTTTCTTCCATCTTAAAATCCCCTCCCTAATTAGAATGAACAAACTTAGTTTATTCACACTAACATAGGTTTGTAACGGTTATTACACTAGTTGCTAGAAACTTGGACTAGATGATTAACTATTTTAAAAACAGGCAAAGGCTCGTTCATTAATTTTTGCACAAATAATAGAATGCGCTTCTATACTATAGTAATAAATTTTTTGATTTTACTTAGATAGGAGGAGCTATAACATGAGTAAGAACGAAACACCTGAATTATTTCCTTTGCTAAAACAACTTGGTTTTACTCTGGAGCATAAACTCAATAAATATATTCAAGATAAATTAGATCATAAAGAAGTAGCAGTTGCAGCCAATTCAGCCGGTAAAGTTTTAGCACATTTAATGGAAGCTGTTCATGAATATGTAGAGCAATTATCCGCACAATTAAACTTCCCTACTAAGAAAGATGTAGGTCGTTTAGGTAAGTTAATTGTTCAGTCGGAAGATAAACTCGATGATTTGGAAGATGAAGTACACGAGGTGTTAGATATGTTAAAAGATATAAAAAAGACACTTTTGAAAAACCTAACAGAACATCGCTTTGAAGGACTAGATGAAAAGCTTAGAAATGAACTGGCAGATTTAATAAAAAATCCTACTAGCCATATTAAAGAAGAAATCGTTAAACCGTTAGAGGAACTAGAAGATAAACTTAAGAAACGTGTGATTAAATGCAGTAAAGAACTATTAAAGAAGAAAAAAATGTGTTTATCCTCTTCTCATTCACTGAAAGATGAACTTCATAAAGAACTAATGAAACCACCTGGTCAAGTTGATTTTCAAGAAGTAAATCAGAAACTACTACAGCTTCTTAAGGAAAAAAGAAAGAGAAAGAAAAAAATGGATAAAAAACAACCATCCACTCCGACTTATGATCTTGATCAGGAAATAAAAAGATGGAAAACTTTCTTTGGGGTATGGAGTAGTCCTGAGCCTATAGTTGTATTTACACCTAGAGAAGCTGTTTGGAAAAAGAATAAAGCAACATTATGGTACTATGCGCCTGCGGAAAAAAATATAAGGTACCTTTATTTCTCGTTTATTCATTAGTTAATCAGCCGTTTATTTTAGACATGGCACCTGGTAACAGTGCCATTGAAAATTTCACACGAAATGGCTTTGAAGTGTATTTATTAGATTTTGGTATCCCAGGATATGAAGACAAAGACATTGCTGCGAGTGACTATGTTGTTGATTATATTCAAAAAGGTGTTCGACGAGCATTAAGACATTCAGGTGCTGAAGAAGTTACAATCATTGGCTATTGCTTAGGTGGTACTCTTGCAACCATGTATGCCACAATTGCCGACGAACCAATTCGCAACTTGATTTTAAATGTATCGCCAATCGATTTTGAAACAGTTCCTTTTTTTGAGGAACTAGCTAATGCAAGTAAAGAAGGTAAACTTGATGTGAGTGAGCTGCTCGATACAATCGGCTTTATTTCCGGAAATTCTATGAAAGCAGCCATGAGGATGGTGACAAACCCCATCTATTTTAGTCCTTACTTATCATTACTGAATAAAGCATATGATGATGAATATGTAAAAAAATGGAAGAGGCTAAAAAAATGGACAGATGGACATATCCCATTTACAGGTGCTGCAATGAGGGAGTTAATGCAGGAATTAGGAAAAGAAAACAAATTGATTAATGGCGGATTAATGATTCGTGGCAAAGAGGCAAACTTAGCTAATATTACTGCTAATCTTCTTGTTATATCAACTGATTTTGACAGACTTGTATTAAAAGAGCAAAATATTCGTGTCATTGACTTTGTTTCAAGTAAAGATAAAACCTTTAAATTAGAGAATGGAGGCCATACAACTCGGGCAAATGATAAAGATTTACCCCCTTTCTTAGCCAACTGGCTCCCTCAACGTTCTGACCTTATTTAAATTCGAAACCCTTCAGTAAAGAGATAACTGAAGGGTTTTCTTACTTCTTATTTATGTTTCTGTTGATATAAATATTGACCGATAAGAAGACTTGAAAGTTCTTGGAACATTTTTGTGCGATCTACAAGTCCATTTGTAAAGACTCCAATTGCCCCTTCATTTTGGCGAACGTTGTTTTTCTTTACATAATCGTCCATTACATCACCTAATTCACGTCCACTAAAAACAAGATCACCTATTTCATCAGGAATCATAATTCTAGCCCCACCTGCAATAATTGGTTGTGACTTGGGTGCAGCAACTGCTCCCCAATTACATAAAAAATAACCAAAATCTGTTTTTACCAGGCCACCTTCTAAACCTACCCCAAGATCTGAGTCTGAACCTTCAGCCTCGAGAGCATTTTTCGCTCGGTTCATAGCACCTGTTAACGTTTCGTGATCAGTTATAGGCTGTGCAGAAACATTTGATGAAACATTTGTTGATATAAATTCCGCATTTACATGTTTAGCAAAGGCCCCTTTTACAGCATTTACTTTTGTCGGATTTTTTGTTCCAATTGCTATTCTCACGGTATGCCTCTCCCTTATTCTCTTAGGAATTCTCTTTTATTGTTGTAACCGTTGTTGCATCACATTGTTTAACTAACCGTATGAGAAGCTCTTTTGCTGCTGCATAATCATCAACATGAAGAATAGATCCAGAAGTATGGATATAGCGGGAGCTTACTCCAATTACAGTCGAAGGAACACCTTGATTTGATACATGTACCCGACCTGCATCTGTTCCCCCTTGAGAAACAAAATATTGATAAGGGATCTTATTTGTTTCTGCTGTATCGAGAACAAACTCCCTCATTCCACGATGTGTAACCATCGACCTGTCATAAATTCGCAAAACTGCTCCCTTACCAATATGACCAAACTCTTTTTTATCTCCACTCATATCATTTGCCGGACCAGCATCTAATGCGAAAAACAAATCTGGTTTGATCATATTTGCGGCTGTTTGCGCACCTCTTAATCCAACCTCTTCCTGTACTGTGGCACCTGAATATAATGTATTTGGCAGCTTATCATCTTTTAACTCTTTTAATAATTCAATTGCAAGTCCACATCCATAGCGATTATCCCAAGCTTTGGCTAAAATTTTCTTAGGGTTTGCCATAGGTGTAAATGGACAAATAGGGACAATTTGTTGTCCTGGTTTGATTCCAATTTTCTTTGCATCTTCACGATTATCTGCCCCAATGTCAATAAGCATGTTCTTCATGTCCATTGGTTTTGCGCGCTGACTTTCACTCAACAAATGAGGTGGTATCGAGCCTATAACCCCATTAACAGGTCCATTGTCTGTAATAATCTGTACTCTTTGCGCAAGAAGTACCTGACTCCACCATCCACCTAACGGCTGAAAACGCAGCATCCCATTATCTGTTATAGCAGTAACCATAAATCCTACTTCATCCATATGTCCAGCTACCATAATCGTTGGATCGTTTTCCTCGCCTTTTCGAACCCCAAAGATTCCACCTAATTTATCCTGAACAATTTCATCTGATATTGGCTCTAATTGACTTTTCATAAATGCACGTACTTGATGCTCATTCCCTGGTGCACCTGGCAGCTCTGTTAATGTTTTAAACAACTCTAATGTTTCTTGATTCATGTTTTCCCTCTTTTCATCTTTTTTAAATTTTTTTATGTACTCTAGATTTTTTTATATAACACAATTCCTTATATTAGCCTTGATTATTATGTAATGACTTCTTTGATCAAATAAGCCTCGTCATACCTAAAACATACTATTACCTTATCTAATCGTTCTTAACATGCCTTAAAGGTTTCTGTATACTAATGATAGAGTCGAAACTTTAGATACCCAAACACAGTGTTAAAGACATATAAAAAAGGGGTGTATGAAACATGAAAAGCAAATATTTTTTACTTGGCTTAGGCTTAGGTATTGCCGGGACGTATTTAGTAAAAGACCAATTAAAATCAAGCAAAATTTCATCTGAAAAAGCACTTGAAATCGTGAAAAAAGCCTTTAAGGAAAAAGGATCCATTGATGGGTCTTGGATTTATACAGTTCCAGAAAACTTCTCAACTGACCATTTGTCTTATGAAGTTTATAAAGCAGGTGTGTCTCGAACTGTACAGGATCAATTAGAGCAGTATGAGGCTTTTGTTGACACAAACAGCGGAACAATTGTTCATGTTGAAAAAATTAACTAAGCAGTATCGCTTAAAGTCGGGCATTTCATTTGAAATGCCCTTATCCTCTTAACTTGTTCTAACTCGATCTAGTTTACCGATTATTTCACCCTGTTCATTCCACTTTATGCTCCGGTAAAATGCATCATGATAAAAGGTAAACCAGGCATTTTTATTTCCAGCAAAATCCAACCATGTTTGTTTCTTTTCTATTGAAGTCATAGGGTAGTCATCATATGCAAGAACCCAAAGAGGGTTTTTATGAGCATGTGTTGGCATTAAGTCAGCCATATGAACGATTGTTTCTCCCCCGTCTTGAATAACAATAATACTATGACCATCACTATGTCCACCAGTGTGGTACATAGTAATTCCTTCTTCAATTAATAAAGATGATTGAAACGTTTCAACCTGTTCTTGAATTGGCTCCCAATTTTCTTGCCAATAAGTATTTTTTGATCGTATATTTGGATTTCTCATTTCTTCCCACTCAGTAGTTGAAGTAATAATCTTCGCTTTAGGAAATACCGATGTTAATTGCCCATTCTCCCATTTCGTGAGACCGCAAGCATGATCAAAATGCATATGAGTCATTAATACATAGTCTATATCATTTGTTGTTAGGCCCAATTGTTCTAGGCTCTCTTCAACAGAAGACTCTTCCTGAATTCCATAATTTCGAAGCTGCTTTTCACTAAACTTTCCTGCACCAATTCCAGATTCAATTAAAATATGTAACCCATCTTTTTGAATCAAAATTGGATCTGTTCGAAGTTCAATTTGATTATTTTCATTAACAGGATATTTTTTAGACCATAACGGCTTTGGGACCACCCCAAACATTGCCCCACCATCAAGAAAAGTTACTCCACCCTTTAACCATGTCATCTTCGTTTGACCAATTTGAAATGTTTCCATTAACATCCCTCCCCATCTATTATTTTACCATAGAGATAATCGTTAGGAAAAAGATGTGAGATCCTATATTCATCAGCATAAAACGCAAAAAAGGAAATGGCCATTATCACCATTTCCTCAAAACACAACTTATTCATTCATATACTTAGCTTCTACACGATAAATACGTTGACCTTTTTCAGAAAATTTCTCTTCATATTCGGTCATAACATTTCCTTCAAAGTCGCTTTTATGAAGATCAAGGCTAATATATTTTAATCGAAGTCCATATTCTGAAAAACTAATAAGAGAATACTCAAATAATCCCTGGTTGTCTGTTTTAAAATGGATTTCTCCACCTTTTACAAGCACATTCTCATACATTTGTAAAAAACTCTTATAAGTAAGACGTCGCTTTGCATGACGTACTTTTGGCCATGGATCAGAAAAATTCAAGTAGACACGATCTATTTCTCCTTGATCAAAATACTCTGTTAAATTTTTTGCATTCACGTTAAGCAACTTAAAATTTGAAAGTTGCTTATCAACTGCTTTTTGAATTGCAGCCACAATAACACTATCAAATAGCTCTATGCCAATATAATTAATGTTAGGGTTTTGTTGAGACATTCCTGCTAGAAATTGCCCTTTCCCTGTTCCTACTTCTATATGAATTGGGTTTTGATTACCGAACACTTCATGCCATTTCCCTTTATAATTTTCAGGGTTTGAAATAGCATAGTCAGAATGCTCAGCAATAAATTCACCAGCCCAAGGTTTATTACGTAAACGCATGAAGACACCTCTATCGTTATTATATCGTTCTAAAACATAACATGAAAAAAGCTTGTTCGCAAGGCTTATCTAAATACACCTGTTCAGGAATTGTGTAACTTACACTTCTTTCATTTCAATAAAAAGACTGACCTTTATCAAGTCAGTACCTAAGTGAAAAAATTGATTTTCTTATAATAAGACTTACTTGTATAATTTTACTTAATAAACACAAATTAAAGGTATATGGCTTATTTAAAAGGAGTGTTAATTTTGCCAATTCAATACCAGGATCAGGTAAACTTATTAAAAGATATTTTATCAGATCATCAAAGTGAATGCTGTGGAACTGTAGCAGAGTGTGAACAGCTAGAAAGAGTCATTAAATCTCTTATGGTTCATTCAAATACGAATCAACAATCAATGGAACTGCTTGAAGATATATATAACTATAGCCAAACGGGCAAATATTCAGCATCATTAGATCAACATATTGAATCACATCAAAATCAATTATCACAATGGATTAATGATATTGATACCTATTCTTAACGGTTTTTTATTTTATCAAGTATGATTCTGATATGCTCAACCCAGTTTTGCTTTTCTTTTTCGTTTTCTTTTGCATGGTACCATAAAAAAGAGGTTAAAGCTTGCAATAGCACATACCAATAAATTCTGGTTGTTAGGTGCTCGTCCAGCTCCAAACCGTATGATAAAAGCCATTCTGTCCAATCAGCTTCATCGATATACCAGTAAAGTAAAATGCCTATATCAATAGCAGGATCAGCAATCATAGCTCCATCCCAATCAACTAAATATAATTGATTATCCTCAGATAGAAGCCAGTTATTATGGTTCACATCACAATGGCACACAACTTGGTCATTACATTGAACATTTGGCAATTGTTTAACTAAGAGCTCTATAGCTTCAGTAATTTCAGGAATATCGAATCCTTCAAAAGCAACTGCTTGCCAAATATCTTCAATTATGGAGTTTGGAGTGAGCGGTTGCTTTCCTAATCTTCGCAGCATATCTAAAAGCTCTTTTGAACGATGAATTTTATGCAACAATTCAGCAACATTTTGCCCATTCATTTCCTTTGGCTTTAGCTCGCGGCCAATTAGGCGGTGTTGTGCTGTAATCACATCACCGTTTTCCATCCGCTTTGTCCACACTAATTTTGGAACGATGCCTTCTGCAGAGAGTACGGCTAAAAATGGAGAACTGTTTCGCTTTAAAAAAAGCTCCTGCCCTTCTTTTGTTGCAAAATATGCATCTCCTGTTGCTCCTCCAGCAGGTGTAATTTTCCACTCGCTACCTAATACTTGTTCCAACCAGTTCACCTTCAATTTCAACCCAACATTTCGTATAAAAATTTATGAAAAAGTTATCTTTAGATTCTTACAATAGTAAAAAATAATCGCTAATATAAAAAGGATAGCTATTAGTGATTATAGACTCTTTGCACTATAGCCATCCTATTAAATTTTAGCCTCTTAGACTAAGACTAGTCAAGCAAAACTAAAAATCCTAGTTTTTACAAAAAACATATGTTCCAATTTCTCTTATCTCTATTTTATTATCTACATCTATAGGTTGATCGAGCAGAATACTAGAAGGACTAACAATCTGTTTCCATCCCTTATTTCCAGGTAGTTTAAATTGATACGATTTATTACAATGAGGATGATGAATCACAACTAGTCTTTCCCATGGACCATAGGCTCCTACATTCTCTATTTCATAAGAAAGAAGATGAGGATAATCATTAAAATAGACATGTTTGTTTATCAATTCTTGAGATGATAATCGAAACCCTCCATGGAGTTTTCTTAGCTTGATCAACCCTTTAATATACTCAACATTTTCTTTTTGTTTTGATCTTTCATCCCAATTTAGATGGTTGATTTCGTCAGGAGAGTTATAACTATTTTCTACACCATTTTTTGTTCGGAAAAATTCTTGACCACCATGCAGAAAGGGGATGCCTTGAGATAATAGCACAATGCTTGTTGCTAACCGATGTCTTGCCTTTCTTATTTCTTCACTTTCAGCATCTGCAAAAGTTAAAAAGCGATCCCACATCGTATGATTATCATGTGACTCAACATAATTAATTGATTGATGAGGTTCATGAAACATAGTAGGTGACCCAGTTATAAGTGCTTTCATCTGCTCGAGAGTATCAAGGTTTTCATATACAAACCCGCGATCATGAACACTGAATGTACTCCCTTTAATCACATCCCTAAACTGGTCATTAAAAAAGCTTATCGTTGGCAGCTTATGGGCATTTGGAATGATTGCTTTTTCTACATAAGGTAATGGAGTAAGCAAATCCCATCCTTCTCCTAATAAAATAGCATCTTCTTTTATCTGTAGAACTTCCTTCTGAACCTCATTCATTGTCTTAACATCAAGAATGCCCATTAAATCAAAACGGAAACCATCAATATCAAACTCATTCATCCAATACTTTACACAATCTGCAATAAACTTTTTGACCATCAAACGTTCCGAGGCAAGATCATTTCCTACACCTGTTCCATTAGAAGGCATTCCATTTTCATCATGCCTGAAATAGTAACCCGGTAATAACTTTTCAAATGAAGAATTTTCTTTGGAATAAACATGATTAAAAACTACATCAATAATAACTCTTAAATTTTGTTTGTGGAGAGATTGGATAAGTGTTTTGAGTTCTATTATTCGCTTATATGGGTTTTCAGGTGCTGCAGAATAACTCCCTTCTGGAGCGAAGTAATGAAGAGGGTTATAGCCCCAGTTATATGCTTCGAATGGTTTTTGTTCATCAACTTCCTCAAAATCATTTACAGGCAACAATTCAATGTGTGTAACACCTAATTCTTTCAAATAGGATATACCTGTAGAATCGCCTTGACTATTTTTTGTATTTAACTCCGTCCACGCGTCATATTGCCCTTTATTTTTCATCCCGCTATTTTCATGAATAGAAAAATCTCGAACATGAACCTCATAGATGATGGTATCCGTTTTCTGGTTAAGAGCAGGCGGAATAATAATTGGTACATTTGTTAAGCTTTGATCAATAATAATACCGTATTCTCCATTAATTGAGACCGCTCTTGCGTATGGATCAACTGCCTCATTCCACACAAGATTTATACAAGCTAGAAACGTATAATAATATCCTTCAAAATCACCATCAAGTGTAATCGACCATGTACCTTTTTCACATCGAATCATATGGAAATTATCAACTTGTGTTCCATCGCTTCGATAAATTCGAAGTTTTACAATGGTTGCTGTAGAATTCCCAGACTTTCCACTCTGTTTTTTCCTTAGTATAATTTGCCCCTAAGTCATTGCCATCATAATAAAATTTCTTATCGAATTCATCCGACCGAATGACAGCTCCTATTTGTAAATCTGTTTCTAAACCATCTTCATCACTAATGATATAGGTTTTCCCAAATGATAGTGGGTTCGATAAACTACAGACATATTTTATTTGTTTTCCAATATCAATTTTTTCTACTATTGATAGAGCCTCGTGATTTTGATCAATCTTTATAAAAAAAGTTTTATTTTCGCTATCAAATTCCTTAGGCATAATAACTGCAATTTCATTCATTTTATCTAAAAAGGCTTGGAATCTCCTATTAATACTCAGCATGATGAGCACCCCCATATGAGAGTTTTTGTTGTTAATTTAGAACAATTTTTAACTAATGGTAGAATTCTCAAAGTTAACACTATAACATCTATAAGATACATGCCTTATGTGATTCGCTAATCTTGATGATCACCGAACTTTCTCCTATTACATCTCCATCAGCATGAACAAGTCGAATAGAATCAGTCTTAACTGTGATCTCCTTGCAAGAGAGTTCCTCAATAAACTCATTTTTTGTTTTGTTTCTTACCTTAGTCAATAATAATAAAGGTAGTAATTTAAGCCTTTTAGCTTCTTTTATGATTAAAACATGTAAATTTCCATCTCTAGTAGTAGAACGATTAGAAACGATGATGAACCATACTGAATCAAACTCCAAGGGTTGCTCTTGATCTATTTCAAGAGATATTGAAAAGAATTCATAATTCCATAATACCTTTAATAATCCCGACAATAAACCTGACATGCCCTAAAATGGGCAAATCTGACTTTGTCTTTACCACCATTTTTTCTTGACTCAGTATGCTGGCGTCTAGACCTATACCTACACGATTGAAGAAATAATTCTTCCCACTCTTTCCTTCAACACGATATTCCCCTAAATAATATCCTTTTAAAGGTGCGTTCCAGCGTTGAAATAAATGTTTTATAGCTTTTTTGGGATCAGAGGATAAAGAGAAATTGGTCAATGATTTATTTCTACTTCCTGTATAAATAAAGCCCATCTGTATTTTATCAAATGAACTTAAACCGTTTACAATTTCGTTAATTGTGCCTTCTCCACCTATCCCAATAACAGTTTTTAGACGGTAGTCTTGGATTGTGGCAATTTGTCTGGCAAGAGCCTCCGCATGTCCAGGATATTCTGTATAGAAAGAACGAAAAGATACTTTTCTTTTTTCAAGTTCTTTCTTAACTTTTTTCCATATTTTACTTCCTCTACCATAACCAGATTCCCGGTGAATAATCAAAAATAATACACTCATATTGAAGCTCCATCTTGTTCATAGTTTATGTATTTGTTAGTTTTGTGTTCATGTCCCATTTATTAGGTTTTCATTTTAAATCATGCGCTTTTTTGGAAATAAAATAAAGGACAAAATATCCTCTTGTCCTTCATTTTATATACATTTAAAATTGGGTATTAGTTACTTTTATGTTGTTTCATTCCATTCGCTTCGGTTAAATGAGTTGGTTAAACAGTGGGATAAGAGAACTTGTGCTGCTTTTAACTGAGTGTGCTTTAAAGGCGCTGATGAGGTTCTTAGCCTTTGAAACCATTCTTCATAATTTCTCTTATCTAAAATCGTAATATCATGTGGAGCAAAGGGATAGTCAACATAACCGTTGCGACTTATAATTAATTTTTTAACTGAAATATCAATATCTTGTGAACGAATTAATTTTTTTACAACCGTACCCGTTCGATTTAAACTAAGCACAGGATTTAATAACTTGCGTTCAGCTTCCCCTCTTCGTGCTGTCCAAAATTTCTCCTTTGACCCGATAAAAACAGTTTCAGGTAATTGTTCTACAATTGTTAAACAATAAATTTCCGTTGTTCCAATTAAGATAATATCCAATTCTACTGGTGCATTTTTCAATTTAAAAACAGGACGATAAAGTAGTAAATAATGATCGGGAAGACGTTTCACAAAATAAGGCAATAACTGATCTCGATAAATAGCATGATCAACAGAGGATTTCTCACGAATTGTTGAACTTGCCCATCGAATTTGAAAACGAAAAATATAATCTAAAAATAAATGCTTTAAGTCCTCATGTGTCTTTGGAATGGTCGTAAATTGAAACTGTAATTCATCATCATCTAAAGCCGAATCATTTACTAAAGGTTTAATCATTTGTTGCTCTTGTTCTACCTTTGAAAACCTTTTTTTAAATTTCTTTATAAAAGTAGATTTCTCATCTTCTTCTTCACGTTGGTTATCAGGCGTTTCACTTACCTTCATAACTGTATGGAACATGTTATTCTCCCAGGCCTGAAATACCTTTTCCCATTGCTGTTTCTTTAACCGTATGAATTGACTTGGGTAACGATAAGCATCTAATTCATAGCGGGATATATAATCAAAAAGCTTAATGATTTGCGCCAAACGCTGAACAACTCCTATTTTGCTGTTTTAAAAACTTAGTTACTACAAAGGCAGTATGCCACTAGTCGTAAACTGATGGTCCCCTGGTGTTGTAGCCTCTTTCGTTATTTCTCTTTATAAAAATAAGGATAAAAGTATTGGACAAAGAATGCTAGTAAATATTGCACTTAGCGTCATTGAAATTGAGCTTATGGCTCCTTCAACAGTTCCCATCTCTAATGCTCTTGCCGTTCCAATCCCATGTGAAGCAGTCCCAAAGCCTATTCCCCTTGAGATTGGTTGTTTTATTTTAAACAAATTCATCAAGTAAGGTCCAAACATTGCTCCGGAAATTCCAGCAATCATTACATAAACAGCTGCAAGAGTCGGCGTTCCTCCCACCATCTCACTTATGTCCATAGCTATTGGGGTCGTAACAGATTTAGGTGCTAACGAACGCAATAGTTTTTCGTCTACATTAGTTAGCAGACTCATGATAATACCACTACACACACCAATTAGCGCACCAATGAAAACACTAGTAAAAATACTTAATATGTTACGCTTTAAAATCTCCCGATGATCAAAAAGTGGAATTGCAAAAGCAACAACCGCAGGACCCAATAGATGCTCAATCCATTGACCACCAATCATATATGAGCTATAAGATATTTTAGCTATAAGAAGAATAATGACAATAATCAGGCTGGACGTAAAGATTGGTACTAAAATCGGGTGCGAAAATTTCGTGTAGAGTCTCCTCATAAGACTAAAAATAAGTAAAGTTATCAAAATAAAAAATAACCCTATTAAAAATGTCATAAAGATAGCTCCTTTTCTTTATGAACTTTCTTCCCTTTTGCCAAAAGAACATCACTTATATAAGCTGAAGCCACCATAACGATCATCGTACTGCTAAATGCAATGAATAAGGTAATAATGCCAAATCCTTTAAATATATTAAGATAATCAATAATTCCCACAGTTGCAGGAATAAATAATATCGGCAAATTTTTCAAAAGAAATGATCCCCCGGAAGAAAACCAATTCCTTTTAATCAATTTAAAATGGAAAGCAAGAAATAATAAAACCATTCCAATCAAGCTTCCTGGAATGGGAAGTTTAATAAGTGCCCGTATTCCTTCACCTATACTATAAATTCCATATAGACAAGTAATTTGAAGAATCAGCTTAACGTATTTCATTCTCTTACACTCTCCAAAGTTTGCAAAAGAAATGTTTCAACCACCTCATACTTTGGAATTTTATTCAAATTTGTTTGATACAGATGAATTTTCTCCACTTTAAAATGAGATGAACTTCCTTCAAAAGCATGATCCAGTTGTGACCATTTTCTAAAAGGCTCTTCTGACTTCCATTTTCTAGCTAACGTAATGTGTGGACGAAAAGGCTTTTTATCAAGCTGAAACCCCACTTCTTGACATCTGTCAAACACTTGTTTTTGGAACTGCTGTAGATTCGTTGATTCTTTTAAACCTGCCCAAAAAATTCTTGGAAAATCAGGCTTACCAAAAACGTCGATTCCTTTTAAAAACAATTCATATTGTGGAACAAATTGAACAGTCTGTTTGATTTTGTCGACTAATAACTCTAATTTCTCATCTTCCCCTACATCACCTAAAAAAGCTAATGTAATATGATAATCATTTGGATGGACCCATGATTGAAAGGGCAATTTATTTTTATAGGTTGTAATCCAATTTTGAATAAGCTGTTGATGATGTTCTTCAATAGGTACAGCAATAAAATAATGTTTTTTCATAGCAGCCCCCAATGTTATTCAAGATAATTTTATTTTATCCCACATATCCAAGCTTTAAAAGGGCGATTCATATACAATGCGTTCAGCAGTTGCTATACTGTTAACTGTCTATATTATAAAATAAGTGATTTAGTAAGAATACTACGTAACAAGGTTTTCATATAACAACCTTATATAAAAGAAAAAGGACGTGGCAACATGAAAATTGCAAATAACGTATCAGAGCTTATCGGAAATACACCTCTAGTTAAGTTAAATCGTTTAAACCCAGAAAATGGTGCATCGATATATTTAAAGCTTGAATTCTTTAACCCAAGTGGAAGTGTAAAAGACCGAGCAGCTTTCAACATGATCGTTGAGGCAGAAAAGCAAGGCTTATTAAAGCCAAATTCAACGATTATTGAGCCAACTAGTGGGAATACCGGAATTGGAATTGCAATGAACGCGGCTGCAAGAGGCTATAAAGCGATCCTTGTTATGCCTGACACGATGACAAAAGAACGTATTAACTTGCTTAAAGCTTACGGAGCAGAAGTAGTTCTAACTCCGGGACACGAAAGAATGCCAGGATCAATAAAGAAAGCTGAGGAGCTAGCTAAACAAATTCCTGATTCATTTATTCCGATGCAATTCGATAACCATGCAAACCCTGATGCTCATAGACATACAACTGCAAGGGAGATTATCGAGGCACTTGATGAAATCGGCAAACCACTCTCAGCATTTATTGCGACAGCTGGAACTGGCGGTACCATTACAGGTACAGGTGAAGCCTTAAAAGAGCATTATAAAAATGTAACAGTCCATGTTGTTGAGCCTGCCGGTTCTCCTGTCCTTTCAGGTGGTAAACCTGGAAACCATAAGCTAGTTGGGACAAGCCTGGATTTATACCACCTATTTTAAATCAAGATGTATATGATGAAATTTTCAAAATTGAAGACGAACAAGCGTATGACATTACAAGAAGATTAGCACGTGAGGAAGGACTGTTAGTTGGGCCTTCTTCAGGAGCTGCATGCTATGCCGCAATTGAAGTTGCAAAACGTCTAACACCTGATGATGTTGTTGTTTGTATCACTTGTGATACAGGTGAAAGATACTTATCAAGTGATGTTTTCTCATTTTAAAAAGGGAAAAGAAATTTCCCTTCCCCGTGCTGTCGAGATGCCTCGACAGCTTTTTTCTTTATTCTCACAAACAAGCTTTATTTTGCTAATTCATATATTGCTTGTGCATAAATGGCTGTTGCTTTCAGCAAATCTTCAATGTCAATATATTCATCCTTTTGGTGAGCAACATCTGGTCTACCTGGAAATAAAGGTCCAAAAGCAACACCAGCTTCTAATGATCTCGCATAAGTTCCTCCACCAATCGCTATAAGCTCCGCATTTTCTCCGGTTTGTTCTTCATACACTTTTTTCAACGTTTGAATAAGGGGATGATTTTCCTCCACATAGTGTGGTTTCGAGTCATCAAATGATACTAATGTAAAGCCTTCTACATGGTTTATTTCAGTTTTTATTATTTCAGCATTTCCTGAAACAGGATAACGTATATTTACTCCAAATTTGCCTAGCTGGTCTTTAGTGTATTTCATCACACCAAGATTAACTGTTAGTTCCCCGCTAACTTCATCAGAAAATGCTATGTTGAGCTTATGACCGCGCGTGTCATCTAAGAAATAATGAACAATCGCTTGTATATAATTTTCGCCTTTTTGATCAAGATTCAGATTATGTAAAAATTCAGCTAACAAAATGCCCGCATTCGTACCATTGTTAGGCTCCATTGCATGTGCTGAGACACCTTCAACAGTTAAACTTATCGTTTGCTCTTCAATCGTAGCCTGTCCACTTATATTTTTGTCATGAATAAATGATTCAAATTGTTTCATGATTTCATTGTTATGATGAGATGATAAAACAGCTTTAGCAAAGTCTGGAACCATATTATATCTTCTCCCAGACTCAAAGGAATGAAGAACAATATCTGATGGTAAATCAGTGAAAGATCCATTTTGTTCGATCGTTAAATCAATAATTCCTTTTTCAGCAAAAATAATCGGAAAATCCGCATCAGGGGCAAAGCCTAACTCTGGCATCTTCTCATGCTTAAAGTAATGATCAACACAGCGCCATTCACTTTCCTCATCTGTTCCGATAATCATGCGAACATTTTTACTTAACGGTAATTGCAAATCTTTCACAATTTTCATCGCATAAAATGCTGCAATTGTTGGACCCTTATCATCCATCGCACCTCTTGCAAAAATTTTCCCATCACGAATCTCTGCACCATAAGGTTCACTTGTCCAGCCATCACCTTCTGGAACAACATCAACATGACATAATATTCCTACAACCTCTTCACCATTTCCTTTTAATTCAATATGACCTGCATAGCCATCAACATTTTTAGTAGTAAAGCCAGCTTCTTCTCCTAAATGTAAGAGATGAGAAAATGCCTTGTGAATTCCTTCTCCAAACGGAGCATCACTTGTTATAGAGTCTTCATCCAATACACTTTTAATCTGTAAAAATTCCTGTGTATCTTTTATAAGACTCTCTCTTCTTTTCTCAACTTCTTCGTTCCAATTCATGTATAATCCTCCTGCTATATTATTCATTATTCTATTATCATACTAACACGTGCCTTCATGAAAAAGTATGTTGAGTATTAAAAAAAATCTATTTGTTAGTTTTTATCTTTTTGTCACAAAATATAAATGGATTGTTAGGAACAATGTGAAGAAAACTATTGCAATATAAATTAAAAACGAATATTATTATAAATGTTTTGAAAAAACGTTCGTAAAAAATCGGAGGTACATATGTTTAAGTTATCAGAAAACAGAACAAATGCCCGAACCGAAATTTTAGCTGGAATCACAACGTTTTTAACTATGGTATATATCGTTGTCGTGAATCCAATTATTTTGGCAGATGCAGGAGTTCCATTCGACCAAGTCTTTACAGCAACAATCATTGCGACAATAATAGGTACACTTTGGATGGCCTTATCAGCAAATTATCCAATTGCGATTGCACCGGGGATGGGATTAAATGCATACTTTGCCTATTCCGTTGTTGGAGCAAATGAAAATATTTCATATACAACAGCCTTCTCTGCTGTTTTTATTGCCGGAATACTTTTTGTCATCCTTTCGCTAACTCCGTTTCGAAAGAAATTAATTGAAGCAATACCGAGCAATTTAAAGCATGGAATCACAGCTGGTATTGGTCTTTTCATTGCTTTTATCGGTCTTCGTTTAACTGGAATTGTCACAGCAGATCCAAACAATTTAGTGGCATTAGGTGATCTTCACTCTCCATCTGTTGTGTTAGCATTGATTGGCTTGGCTATAACATTAATATTAATGAGCCTAAATGTTCATGGTGCGTTATTCGTTGGTATGGTTATTACCGGGATTATCGCCTTTTTCACAGGTCAATTATCATTTGATCAAGGAATTATGTCATTCCCAAGCTTGCCTGAAGGATTGATTATTACAAATCCATTTTCAGCTTTAACAGATGTCATATCACATGGCTTATATGCCGTTGTATTTTCTTTCTTACTTGTAACCATTTTTGATACAACAGGAACAATGATTGGTGTGGCCCAACAGGCAGGCTTTATGAAGGGCAATGAATTACCAAGAGCTCGCAAAGCGCTACTAGCAGATTCAGCTGCAACAACAATTGGTGCAATGTTTGGAACAAGTCCAACTAGTGCTTACATTGAATCTTCTGCAGGTGTTGCAGCAGGGGGAAGAACAGGCTTAACAACGTTAACCGTTTCAGCCCTATTCGGTCTTACATTATTTTTCAGTCCTTTAATTGGAGCAGTTTCAGGGATCTCAGCAATTACGGCACCAGCATTAATTATTGTCGGGAGCTTAATGATGGAAATTTATTGCAGAAATCAATTGGAAAGAGCTTGACGAAGCGTTCCCGGCCTTTTTAGTTGTTTTAAGCATGCCACTAACATCAAGTATTGCTACTGGAATTGCACTTGGCTTCATTTCATATCCATTAATGAAAATTGCAAAAGGGAAATGGAAAGAAGTCCACATTTTTGTTTATATTTTTGCCGTTCTCTTTTTCATTCAACTAGCCTTTATTGGAGGGCACTAAAAAAAGCGAAATGAATCGATTGATTCATTTCGCTTTTTTTATTAGAAATTTATCGTTATTGTTTCGTTAAAATAATTGGACCGTCTTTTGTTATCGCAATTGTGTGTTCATATTGTGCCGATAAACTTCCGTCTATTGTTCTTGCTGTCCATTTGTTATCGTCCATTTTCGACTCCCATGCCCCGATATTCACCATCGGTTCAATGGTAATAACCATACCTTCTTTAAGGCGTTGACCTTTATTAGGCTCACCATAATGAAGGACTGTTGGTGGTTCATGAATCGTTTTTCCAATTCCATGACCTGTAAAATCTCTAACAACTGAATACCCTTCACCTTCAACATAAGATTGAATAGCGTGACCAATATCTCCTAGTCTGCTTCCAATAACAGACTGTTCAATTGCCTTGTTTAAGGCTTCCTCCGTAACATGTAATAGATTAGCTGCTTGTGGTGAAACATCTCCTACAGCATACGACCAGGCTGAGTCAGCAAGTGCACCATTCAAATTTACAACCATATCAATTGTGACGATATCACCATTTTGTAATGGGGTGTTTCTCGGGAAACCATGGCAAATTTCATCATTTATTGATGCACATGTTGCAAATTCATAACCTTTGTAGCCTTTTTGTTCAGGGGTTGCACCATGTTTTTTTAGATACTGTTCTACAAATGCATCAATTTCAAGTGTTGTGATACCTGGCTTGATTCTTTTCGCAATTTCTTTATGACAATTTGCCAGCAGTTGACCTGCTTTATGCATGAGTTCAATTTCTCGTTTACTTTTTAAAATAATCACCTTAATACCTCCGATTAGTCCGTTGCCTACGTATGTATAATATGTAATAGCTATTTGTATGCTGCTCCCTTAAAAAAATGTAAGCTTTTTCTATATATAGCCTAGCACGAATTAAGAAAAAGTTCTAACTGATTGAGCTCTTTTAAAGCAAGATAGTAAACACTGTTGACAAACTAGCTACTAAGATTACGATGCAAACACCTGGGTAAACAAATCGGTTTTCACATTTTTTCTGGTATAAACATATAATCCTTTTCTCCATAGTCAACTGACAGATATGGGTTCTGTTTAACGATTTCTTTAAACATCAGTACAATCCATTCTCTAAAGAAAAAGTAAAAGACGATTGTTACTAACCATTTTATCCATATAGGTGTAGTGAATATGATAAATGATGTAACAGATATAACCTGAAAATATTGTAGTAGATTCCCTATATCACGAAGAAATGATTTCATAAACAGCTCTGTTACCCCATTTTCAGGTGATCTTTTCTGAAAAATTCTTGCGGATTTCCTCCATAATATCCAAGACCTTTTCTTTTGCTTTTTTACATGTGGCATTGTGACTTCTGGATTCACAGTAAACATAAACTTTATATATTTCACTTTATTTTTTTGTTCTTTTTCAACATCATCATAGAATGTTTTAATTTGAGATTGATATTCCTTCACTTGCCATAATGATAAACAGAAAAAAATGAGAGCAATACCTATAATTAACGGATTAATAGGTTTAAAGATAATAGCAAAACACAAAATCAAAATGAAAAAGGTAACAACTAAATCAATGATCAGCTTCTTCCAGAATCCAAACTTGTAGACAGCTTGTTTGTAGGTTGTAAGAAATAAATTTAAACTAAGAAAGAATACCGAAGTAACAAGTAACTGATAAAAAGTTAGATTATCGTAATGATTTAATAACGGATATAACCACACAAAAAGCAGTAACCACTTAAGAAGTAGTAAGATCCAAGAATAAATGACCCCGATATACCTTATTTCCGTCATAATCTCTGAAAATTGTAATAGTGTAAGTTGATCGGCTTCTTCCATAAACGTTCGAATGGTACCTTGCCAGCACAACAAAAAACAAAAAAGAAAAAGAACTTCATATGGCACTCCCTCAAGCCAATCCGGCAACGAGTTCCACCAGGAGTAATAGGTTATACCTAAAAAAGCCAAGAATGGGATAAGAAGATAAACAATGATCGTCCAATCAAAAACAGTACGAATAATGTTAAATTGATAAAGCCAATCTTGTTTCAAGCGCCTCCACCAAATTGTGCTTCCTCTCATTTTTCTTTACCTGCCTTCCTCAACTTTATTGAAGCAGTCAAGTAAAGAAGCGCCGGGTAGGTCTGTACTTACCTGAATTTCCTCAAGTGTTCCTTGAGCGACCATTGTACCCCCTGATACTAGTAAAAACCGATCACATATTTTTTCAGCTGTGTCTAAAACGTGAGTTGACATTAAGATAGCGGCACCGCGATTTTTTTCTTCTTCCATGACAGTTAAAAACATTTTAGTAGCACTCGGATCTAGACCTATAAAAGGCTCATCAACAATATAATAATCAGGTTGTAAGACAAGAGCTTGTATGATCATTACTTTTTGCTGCATTCCTTTGGAAAAGGTGGATGGCATCTCATGTTTCACTTTTTCCATTTTAAAAGATTTTAAGTAGAGATTAGCTCTTTCTATTAAAATCCTATCACTGATTCCATTAACTGCAGCTAGGAGGTCCAAATGCTCCCACAATGTTAAATGATCATAGAATATAGGTTTTTCAGGTATATATGCATATTTGCTTAATGGTTGCTTGTATATCGCTCCTTTCACATATTCCATTACACCCAATAAAGTCTTTATTGTTGTACTTTTACCTGCACCATTTGGACCGATTAAACCAATCCATTCTCCTTTATGTAAATGAAAATCAATTCCCTGAATAACAGGATGTTTTTCTTCATAGCCTGCTTCTTCAATTTTCACTGCTAAAATACTCATTTTTGATCCTCCTTGTTCATTTAATACGCTCGGTAGATGGAAAAAGATTCAAAAAACTAAAAAAAATCCACTTTATTGTCATACTATTCAGAACGATAGGCATATAGATTTATTGTGTTAAGTACGCGCGTGCTTGTTTATCTTAAAATAAAAATGTTAATATTGTGTAAATTGAAACTTTTCTATGGATTATTACTGTCGAAATCGTGTAAAATATTGTTGTAACGTTTTACCGCATAAAACTAAATATGTATGAAGTGACATCTGAAAGAGCAGTCATCGAAAGGTTGTAGTAGGCATAGCCAGTGCGATCAAACGATAAGGAGTGGTTTTTTGAAACCTTCAACAAACCGTATGCTAACCAGAATCAAATCAGTCTACATGTTTATTAATGAGCGGGGAACTGTGACGACACAGCAACTCGTTGACGAATTTGGTATTACACCGAGAACCATACAACGTGATTTAAATGTGTTAGCATATAACGATTTGGTTCACAGCCCAACAAGAGGTAAATGGGCCACTACAAAGAAGAAAGTTAAGATGTCTTCGTAAGATCAAAAATAAACATTCCTATATACATAAAATAAGGAACCTTATGATCAAGGTTCCTCCTTTTTGCCTAAATGTTTTTATAATTCTATCGGTTTAGCATTTCTTAATGCCTCTATTTCTTCATCTGTTAGATCGCGATATTCCCCTATTTTTAATTCATCCTCATCTAAAACAATTGGTCCCATCGATATTCTTTTTAAATATGTTACTTTTTTCCCAACAGATTCAAACATACGTTTCACTTGATGGAATTTACCTTCTGTTATGGTAATATGAATGGTCGATTGATTCCCCGCTGTTAGAATTTCAAGTATAGCAGGCTTTGTTAAATAACCATCATCCAATGTTACACCATTCTTAAATGCCTCGATGTCCTCTTCAGTTACTTCACCTAATATGACTGCATAATATGTTTTTGGAACATGTTTTTTTGGTGACAGCAGTTGATGTGAAAGTTGTCCATCGTTCGTCAAAAGCAATAAGCCCTTCCGTATCTTTATCAAGGCGACCGACTGGAAACGGTAGATAAACAGCATCTTCCATTTCCAATAAATCAATGACTGTTTCTTGATATTCATCTTCTGTTGCGGATAAATATCCTGCCGGCTTATTCATTAGTAAGTAAACGAATTCTTTGTATTCAACTTTTTCTTCATTTACTGTAATGTGTTGATTATCAGGATCCACATGTGTTTTTGGGTCCTTTATTGGTTCTCCTTCAACCTTTACAGCTCCTGTTTTAAGTAATTGTTTTACTTCTTTTCGGCTTCCAAAGCCGATATTTGCTAATAGTTTATCAATTCTCATATTACGTAAGACTCCTTAACGGAACTAGATTTTTTTATTAAGTCAATTTGTTGATATTTTGTGTTTTTTTCACTTAACCTAAGAACAGGTCCGTTCCATTGCGCTCCAGACAATTGCTTTCCGCGGGGAGGAAGCTGAGCCTCCTCGGCTTTGCCTGCGGGGTCTCAGCCTTTCCTCTAGCTCCCGGAGGAGTCAATTGTCTTCCGCTTCATTCCACTATAGGTTTAAGATTATATTTTAAAGCATAAAACTTGACGGAAACAACCTTTATCAAAAAAACTCGGAGGATCCGAGTTTTTTACAGTTATCTTTAACTAATCTCATTTAATTCAACCTATTCGACTGATCTTTTTTTATTTGGCAAAAAGCGGTTTAGGCGGTTTCCTAATAATTTTTCTAACAAATGAGATCGATATGTTAAGTAGGCATATGTTGCTCCGCCAATTGCGACGGCAATTCCAACAACAATAACAGCATTCAAACGACTATCTGTGTAATTAATAAAAATACTTAGTAAAGAAAATACCACGGAAACAACAAGTCCCATAAAGATACATAGTATTGTAATTAATACCGACCTCTTTATTAATAGCCTAAAGGAATAACCTGCATGACGTTTAATCATTGCAAATCCATAGATTAACGATATAATGTAGCCTGCTGCCGTTGCGATAATTGAGCCTACTCCTTCATATAGCTCAATTAACGTAACGTTTAGAGAAAGCTTCACAATTAAACCTATGACTAAGCTAATCACCGCTAGCTTTTGTTTATTAATACCTTGTAAGATTGCTGCATTCACTGTAAAAAGAGAGAAAAGCAATGCTACAGGGGCATACCACATTAAAATATGCTTCCCAATTTCTTCTGATGTTCCCGCGTAGAACACATTATAGGCTGGTCCGGCTAAAACAGAAAGACCAATCACAGCAGGTAAAACAAGCAACATAATCACCTGTAAAGTTTGATCAATCTGTTTATGTAGTAAGCCCCCGATTATTATTTGAGAAAGATTCTGTAATAGTTGGAATCAGTGTTAACCCAAATGCTGTAGCTAATGATACCGGAATCATCACTAACTTCGGCACATAAAGAAGTAACACAGAAAACATATCCATTGTATATGACTGTTCCGTTCCAGTACTTAACATCGCACGGTTAAAAGTCAACGTATCGATGTAATTATAAATAGGAATTGCCAATCCAACAAAAACAAATGGACCAGCATAACGAAATACTTCCTTAAACATTCTGCCGAGTGGCATTGGTTCAGCTTCAATTGGATTGTCCTGCATAGCTAAGAGTGTACCCTTTCGTTTCACCCAATAGATAAACAAAACAACTAACCCGCCTACTGCTCCAACAAACGCAGCAAATGTAGCATAGCCAACTGCCAAAACAAGTCCACCATTTAATACATTCATCACGATGTAAGTGGAAACTAACAAAAAGACAATTCTGACAAGCTGTTCAACAACCTGCGAAACTGCTGTAGGTCCCATAGATTGGTGCCCCTGAAAGAAGCCCTTATTAAGCTCATTAGTGGAACAATAATAAGCGCAATGCTCACCATTCTGATGACGAGAGTTGCATCTTCAACGGTTACTCCATTCAGCTCTCTTTCAGCAAGTGCAGCAATTGCAAACCATGGTGCCAGCATATATAAGATAGCAAAAGCAAGTAAGCCAGTTATGAGCATAACAAGTATGCCTGCCTTAAACATCCTTCGGCTCGTTTGATAATCCCCTAAAGCATTATATTTTGAAACAAATTTAGATACTGCTGCTGGAAACCCTGCTGTTGCAACACTTAAGAAAATTGTATATTGTGCATAACCTGCATGAAACAATCCTCCACCAGTTGTTCCCACCATCGCAGCAAAAGGAATTAAATAAATCATTCCTAAAATTCTTGATATGTATGTACCTAATGTTAATACGAACGTTCCTCGTAGCAAATTATTAGACATTTTTCTTACTCACCATTCTTCTCTATGAAGATTCAACTTTTCTATTTTACCATAAACCCGCATATATACCATAAGCATTGTGATTCATCATTATTTTTCATCACTTTTTTACTTTTTAGGTCTTTCAGATATAATATGATAGCAGACATGTGAAAAAGGTGTGGATTAGATGAAATATGATGTAGTTGTGATTGGTGGGGGTCCATCAGGATTAATGGCTTCCATTGCTGCAGGAGAAAAGGGAGCTCGTGTGCTTCTTTTAGATAAAGGAAATAAACTAGGAAGAAAGCTTGCCATATCAGGTGGTGGTCGTTGTAATGTAACAAATAGATTACCAATCGATGAGATCATTAAACATATACCTGGAAATGGCCGTTTTTTATATAGTGCTTTCTCAGAATTCAGCAATGAAGATATTATCCGTTTTTTTGAAAATCTAGGTATTCAATTAAAAGAAGAAGATCATGGTCGAATGTTTCCCATTACGGACAAAGCGCAATCTGTCGTTGATGCACTAATTAGTGAATTAAAGCGTTTAAACGTGGAAATACGTACAAATGAACCTGTAAAAGATGTGATATATGATGAGGAAAAGGTAACAAGCATTGAACTAGTTAACGGTGAAACAATTTTAACAAAGGCAGTTGTACTAGCTGTTGGCGGAAAAAGCGTGCCACATACCGGGAGTACAGGTGATGGATATGCCTGGGCTGAAAATGCCGGACATACGATTACGGAATTGTTTCCAACTGAAGTACCCATTACATCAAATGAACCATTTATTCAGGAAAAAGCTCTACAAGGACTCTCTTTACGTGATGTGGCACTAAGTGTTCTTAATCCGAAAGGGAAAACCATTATTACCCATAAAATGGATATGATATTCACTCACTTCGGAATATCAGGCCCCGCTGTTTTAAGATGTAGTCAATATGTAGTCAAGGCTATGAAAAAGTTCAAAACAAATTCGATTACTGTTAGTATTGATGCCCTGCCTGATCAAAATGAGGAACAGCTTTTTCAATCAATAGTTAAAGATTTAAAACAAGATTCAAAAAAAGCGATAAAAAACGTGTTAAAAGGATTGCTACCTGAACGGTATTTACTCTTTTTGTTGGAAAAAAATCAAATTGATTCGTTAGTTACGTATGATAATCTATCAAATGAAAAATTGCGCTCTTTTGTACAAGATTGCAAGCAATTTCAATTTCAGGTCCATGGTACACTATCAATTGAGAAAGCCTTTGTAACCGGAGGTGGTGTATCAGTAAAAGAAATTCACCCGAAGGAAATGTCATCCAAACTAAAAGCAGGGTTATATTTCTGTGGTGAGATACTAGATATACACGGTTATACAGGTGGCTATAATATTACATCAGCTTTAGTAACCGGCCGACTTGCTGGAACAAATGCTGCTATTTACTCTAAAGAATAAAATCACTTCTCCATTCTAGTAATAAATTTAGACAAGTTGTCATACAAATTATTAAAATGGAAATTAGGAAGTGATCATGATGTTAAAAGTGGCGCTTTTTGATGAAGAACACGAAAAAGATTTAGAAGAAGAAATCAATGGATTTCTAGCAAACCTTGGAGAAAATCAGGTTAGAGATATAAAATTCAGCGTATCGGTATCCATAGACGAGGATGGAGAACAAATCTATTGTTACTCAGCTCTTGTTATTTACCGGGAAAAGTAAAATAAAAAACTGCTCGTCATTTATATAAGACAAGCAGTTTTTTATTTTAAGCTAGTTGACTCTTCGGCTTTGTTTCACCTTTATAATCAAGCATTCCACCAGTCATGTTAACAACATTGTAGCCTTTGTCTTGTAAATAAGCACAAACATTTCCACTTCTTCCACCTGAGCGACAAATGTAAATCGTTTCTTTCTCTTTATCAAGTGCATCTAAATGCTCCGGAATATCATTCATACGAATATGCTTAGCTTGTGGAATCATGCCTGCTTCTACTTCTTCGTCTTCACGAACATCTATTAGCTCAAGCTTTTCCCCATTTTCTACTCTTTTTTGTACCTCTTCAGGAGAAATTTCTTTAAATTCAGACATTATGTACACCCTTTCAGTTTTAATAGTTGCATTATATCAAAGTAGTTTGTGAGGTGCTAGTTTGCTGAATTTCTTTATTTGATGCTTTTAGAGATATATCTGATATTTTGCTTTATTTATTAGTCAATATATATGATTTATTTGCTGATTTTGACCAAATATTAGTTTTTCGACAATCCACGACATACACAAACAAGCACAAACAAGCCCGACTCACACTGAGCCGGGCTTGCCAATTCCAAATCACGTACTAGTTCGCCACAATATTCACAAGCTTACCAGGTACGGCAATGACTTTACGTATTGTTTTTCCTTCTACATGTTCTTTCACACGGTCATCGTCCAGCGCAATTTGTTCTAACTGATCTTTTGTAACATCTTTTGCTACTAAAAGTTTTGCACGGACTTTTCCGTTTACCTGAACAACGATCTCCACTTCATTTTCAACAAGTTTCGCTTCATCAAATGATGGCCATGCTTCATAAGAAATCGTGCTGCTGTGGCCTAATTTGCTCCATAGCTCTTCAGCTAAATGAGGTGCGATTGGCGATAGAAGTTTCACAACACCTTCCACATACTCTTTTGGAAGCACTGTTTGTTTGTATGCTTCATTTATGAAGACCATAAGCTGTGAAATAGCTGTATTAAAGCGTAGTCCTTCCAAATCTTCTGATACTTTTTTCACCGTTTGATGATAAACGCGTTCAAGTGCATCGCTTGTTTCATCAACAACCTTTGGACTTAACTCACCATTATCTTCAATGAATAAACGCCATACGCGATCTAAGAAACGTCTTGCTCCATCAAGACCTGTTGTCGACCAGGCAATTGATGCTTCTAATGGTCCCATAAACATTTCATAAAGACGAAGTGTGTCCGCACCATGTGATGAAACAATCTCATCCGGATTCACAACATTTCCTTTAGATTTACTCATTTTTTCATTGTTTTCACCAAGAATCATTCCTTGGTTAAATAGCTTTTGGAATGGCTCTTTCGTTGGAACAACACCGATATCATATAAAAACTTATGCCAAAAGCGAGCGTACAATAAGTGAAGAACTGCGTGCTCTGCTCCACCGATATAAATATCAACAGGTAACCATTGCTTTAACTTTGCATCATCTGCAAGAGCTTCGCTGTTTTTTGGATCGATGTAACGTAGGTAATACCAGCAGCTTCCAGCCCATTGCGGCATTGTATTTGTTTCACGACGACCTTTTTTACCTGTTACAGGATCAACAACATTTACAAAATCATCAATAATTGCAAGTGGTGATTCCCCTGTTCCAGATGGTCTAATTTCTGTTGTTTTTGGTAATACAAGTGGAAGTTCTTCTTCTGGAACAGCAGACATTGTACCATCTTCCCAATGAATAATTGGAATTGGCTCACCCCAATAACGTTGACGGCTGAATAACCAGTCACGAAGACGGTAAGTTACTTTCTTTTCACCTTTTTTGTTTTCTTCAAGCCATGCGATCGCTTTTTCAATTGCTTCTTGTTTGCCAAGTCCGTTTAAGAAATCAGAGTTAACGTGTTCACCGTCACCAGTGTATGCTTCCTTCGTCACGTCTCCACCACTCACAACTTCTTTAATCGGAAGATCAAACTTTACAGCAAATTCATAGTCGCGCTCATCATGTGCAGGAACTGCCATAATCGCACCAGTACCGTAAGTTACAAGTACATAATCTGCAATCCATATTGGCATTTTTTCACCGTTTACAGGGTTAATAGCATAAGCACCTGTAAATACGCCTGTTTTATCTTTTGAAAGCTCTGTACGTTCTAAATCACTCTTATGTTTTACTTCGTCAATATAGGCCTCAACTGCTTGTTTTTGATCCTCAGTTGTAATTTTTTCAATAAAAGAATGCTCTGGAGCTAAAACAGCGTATGTTGCACCAAATAATGTATCAGGGCGAGTAGTGAAAACAGTAAATGTTTCATCATGTCCCTCAATATCAAATGTTACATGAGCACCTTCAGAACGGCCGATCCAGTTACGCTGCATATCTTTAATGCTTTCTGGCCAGTCAACGTCTTCTAAGTCTTCAAGAAGACGGTCAGCATATGCTGTAATTTTCAGCATCCATTGCTTCATTGGACGTCGCTCAACTGGATGACCTCCACGCTCACTTTTCCCATCAATCACTTCTTCATTTGCTAAAACGGTACCTAACGCAGGGCACCAGTTTACAGGTACTTCATCTACATAAGCCAAACCTTTTTTATAAAGCTGCAAAAAGATCCATTGAGTCCATTTGTAATATTCAGGATCTGTTGTATTTACTTCGCGATCCCAATCATAGGAAAACCCTAGTGCTTGAATTTGTCTTCTGAAATTATCAATGTTTTGCTTTGTAAATTCAGCAGGGTCATTTCCTGTATCAAGCGCGTACTGTTCAGCAGGTAAACCAAATGCATCCCACCCCATTGGATGAAGAACATTATACCCTTGCATACGTTTCATACGAGATAAAATGTCTGTTGCTGTATATCCTTCAGGATGTCCTACATGGAGGCCCGCTCCTGATGGATATGGGAACATGTCCAATGCATAGAACTTCGGTTTTTCTGTATCTTCTGTTGTTTTAAATGTTTTATTATGTAACCAATAATCTTGCCATTTCTTTTCAATCTCTTGATGATTGAAGCTCATCTGTTTTCCTCCTTAAAGCTTGCTCTTAATTTATTTTATAACCTGTTGAACGGGTCAAAGCTTTCTAAAGTCCATAAAAACGAAAAAACCCCGCATCCCAAACAGGGACGAGAGGCTTAATTCCCGTGGTACCACCCAACTTTGGCATAGTGTGATTATGCCCACTTTGACATCCGTAACGTGGATAGACGACAAATATTACTTGATATATTTCTCTTTCACATTTGTAACTCAAAGGCGAGTTCATTAGCAAAAACTGGTTGACTCTCACCATCCGTCAACTCTCTGAGCACATTTTTACTAATTACTATTCCTTTTCTCCGTTCATTTCGTATATAGATTTAAGATTATTTTATATAAATTTGTCGTGATATGCAAGTATAGGCATCATTTACGATTTTTCTTTCAACATAAAGAGACTTGCGAACATTCACGCAAGCCCCATTTCTACTATTGAACTGTATATCCACCATCTATTACGACCGCCTGACCTGTTACTCCACCAGCCTTTTCACTAGCTAAGAAAATCGTATAGTCTGCAACTTCTTTTACAGAGAGCAGCCTTTTTTGCGGAATAAGCGGATACAAAACCTCTTCTAATACATTTTCTAAAGGTACATTTCTTGTATCAGCAAGATCTTGAAGTTGATTTCGCACAAGCGGAGTATCTACGTATCCAGGGCAGATTGCATTAACGGTGATTCCATGTGGTGCTCCTTCCAAAGCAGTCACTTTTGTTAACCCAATAACTCCATGCTTTGCACTATTATAGGCAGCCTTACCAGCAAACCCTATTAATCCGTTAATAGATGACATATTTATAATTCTTCCAAACTTTTGTTCTTTCATAATCGGAAAAACATGTTTTGTAGCGACAAAAGGAGCTACGAGCATAACTTTTGTTAGCAACTCGAATTTTTCAGTCGGAAAATCCTCGATATGAGCAACATACTGTAGACCTGCATTATTTATTAGCGTATCAACTCTTCCATAATGCTCCTTCGTTTTTTTCACAACATCAATAATGTCTTGTTCTTTTGTTACATCACATTCAAGTCCAATCACATCATAGCCTTGATTTTGCAATTCTTTTGTACTCATTAAAACCTGCTCTTCATTCAAGTCTGTTAATACAACCTTTGCTCCTTCTAACGCAAAAGCTCTAGCCAGTTCAAAGCCTATGCCTTGTGCTGCTCCTGTTAGTAGTACTACTTGAGCCTGAACCAAAATAACCAACCTCCATTTCTAGATACCTAATCCAAGTGAAAATAATATAATTGCTAAAACAACGCCTAGTAGCGGAACAATGACAGTGAGTGCACCTACAGGATTGTATGCATCCTGATGAGATTCTCCACAAATTGCACGAACAGTTGTCACAACATATCCGTTATGTGGGAGAGAATCTAATGCACCTGATGATATCGACACAACCCGGTGTAAAGCCTCCGGATTCACGCCCATATCCATATAGTGTGGTGCTAGTAATGGTAAGGCAATGGCCTGACCTCCAGAGGCTGAGCCTGTCATCCCAGCAATCACACTGACCGCAATAGCTCCACCAATTAACGGCTTCCTGGAATACTAGTCATGGCATTTACAGCTACTTCAAATGCTGGTACCGCCTTTGCAACACCACCAAACCCTACTACAGCTGCTGTGTTCCCAAGGGCTAATAATGCTCCAAGTGTTCCTTCTGATACAGCATTCCAAAACGATTTAAAATACTTACGGTTTAATAGATAAGTAGCAATAACTCCACCTAGCAAGGCAATAATTAATGCTGATTGCTGCAAGGAATCGTGGAAAATAAACGAAATAACTAACACAACAAATAACGGAATTACTCCAAATAACGGATTTGGTAAAGCTTTGTTTTCATTTACAGGATCATTGTCTCTTGCAATAAATTTCTCACCACGTGCTACTGCTTTTGAAATCATTCTTCTTAGCCACCAATAACCAAATACCATCATAAACACAGCAACAATTAAACTAACTTCCCACCCGGCATACGGAGAAGTACCTAAATATTCAATGGGAATCCAGTTTTGAATTTCCGGTGAACCTGCTGATGTCATTGTAAAGGTAACAGATCCAAAAGCGAGTGCCGCTGGAATAAAGCGGCGTGGCAGATCTGCTTCTCTAAATAAACTAACCGCCATTGGATAAACAGAAAATGCGACAACGAATAAACTAACACCACCGTATGTTAACACCGCACATGCAATAACAATGGCAAGTACAGCTCTTTTCATCCCAATTTTACTTACAATCCATTTTGAGACACTATCTGCTGCCCCACTATCTTCCATTACTTTTCCAAAAATGGCCCCTAGTAAAAACATGAGATACCAAGAAGCAATAAATCCAGAAAAACCAGTCATATAATTTCCTACTAAATTTGCCTCACCTTCTCCCACTAATTGTGGAAAAAGTGGTAAACCACTAAATACAGCAACAAATAAAGCACATAATGGACCTGCTACTAATAAGTTCATACCCCTCATTGTTAAAAAAATTAAAAGTGCTAAACCACCAATTAATCCAATCATACTTAACATCTGTCTTCCCCCTTTGCTTAACTATAAGTCTTAAGAACGGTAACCGCTTTCATTTCTAGGTAATCCTTTTTAGAACACTCCCTTATTCACCAGGCACCTTTTCTTTAAACAACCAATATACATTCTGCATTTTATACCTCCTTTCAACTTCACAATTATAAAAGCAAGAAGTATGCCAACAAGCATAAACTGAGTAAATAATTACATATCAATGAATACCCGCTATGTTATAACTCTTTTTCTACTATACTTATTCCGGATTTCTGGAATACTTTGAAAAATAATAGCTAGTCCACATCATCCTAAAGGTTATTTTCAAGCATTAAAAGAGCAGTCCAAAATCTTGGACTGCATTCCGGATATTCGGACTTATTCAAGACCATATTTTTGAATTTTTTCATACATACTAGACTTACTGATTCCTAACGCTTTAGCAGCGCCCTTTTTATCTCCTTTGTATTTCTGAATCATTTTCAGTAAAATTTCTTTTTCTGCATCATTTAGCATTTCTTTTAATGTTAATGCTGATTCTGATTTCGAATGATAAATTGTTGATTGTTTTATATAATCAGGAATAGAGTCTAATGTAATTAGATCTGATTTGGCTAAGTGAATAGCAGCTTCAATAACATTTTCTAGCTCACGAATATTTCCTTGCCAATGATAGTGGTAGAACGTATCCATCACATCTTCATGAATCATTGAAATTCTCTTTCCTGTTCGAATTGAAACCTTTTTGATAAATTGGCGAACTAAAACCTCTAAATCTTCCTTACGTTCTCTTAGGGAAGGAATAAACAAAGGAATCACACTTATTCTGTAATAAAGATCACTTCGAAAATCATTTGCTTTCATCAATTCTTCCAACGGTCTATTTGTTGCAGTAATAACTCGAACATCCAAAGGTATTGTTTTGGTGGATCCTACAGGTTCGACTTCTTTTTCCTGAAGAACACGAAGCAGCTTTACCTGCATTTGTAAGCTCATATCACCGATTTCATCTAAAAAAATGGTTCCACCATTAGCTTGTTGAAATTTCCCCTTTTTTCCACCCTTTTTAGCTCCAGTAAAAGCACCATCTTCATACCCGAATAATTCCGATTCAAGAAGATGCTCCGGGATCGCACCACAGTTAACCTTTACAAACGGCTTATCACTTCTATGACTTAAAAGATGGATGCTATGAGCAAATAATTCTTTTCCCGTCCCACTTTCTCCCCTAATGAGAACTGAGCTATCAGTTGCTGCAATTGATTTGACCTTTTCCTTTAACCCGGCCATAATGGCTGATTTTGAATGAATGTCGTTTAATGTGTATTTTGCTCCTGTATCATCTTGCTGCTCGATAAACGATTGAATAGATGACAAATGGTGACGAACATGTGAGTTCATTTCACTCCATTCCTTCGTATCTCTAAACATAACGGTACCAAACGCTCCAACAACCTTACCGTCAGCAATAATCGGAATGCGGTTTGCAATCATATAATTCCCACGAATATATTGAAGATCAGCAATTTCCTCTTCACCGTTTTTGACAACAATATGCATTCTTGTATTTTCTATTACTTCTGTAACATGCTTCCCAATAACCTCTTCCTTTGTTACTTCACAAAAACGACAATAATTGTCATTCATATAGATAATATTGCCATCAGCATCGACTATAACAATCCAAACGTAAGCGTTTTCTATAACAGTTTCAATTATTTCCTTTGCGTAAGGAAAACGTTGATTGATCATGACATATTACCTTCCCCTGTTAATCATTTTTTCTCTTATCGTATCACAAGTTAGCTGTGTAAGTTTCAGAAAAAAAGAAAAGGTCTTAGACCCCGTAAACATCGGGTTCCTGAGACCTTTTCTTTTCAATAACAGCATTAAGCTTTTTATCATAAATGAAAGTAGTGAAGATACCAACTGCTAATAAAGTAATTATAATTATAAATAAGAGGTTCATATTGTAATAGTCTGCAATTACACCTCCAAGTATAGGGCCAATCATTCTACCACCTGTTGCTGTACTATTAACAAATCCTTGATAAAAGCCTTGTCTACCTTCAGGAGCTAAATCATTTGCAATTGTAGGAACTGCTGGCCAAACAAGCATTTCTCCTATTGTTAAAATAACCATAGCAACAAGAAATCCAGTAAATTGCTCTGCAAACGAAGCAATCACAAAAGAAAACATAAACACAACAAATCCAATGATCATTTGTCTTTTTAATGTTTTAGCAAAGCGTTTCACAAACATGGAAATAAGTGGCTGACCTAACACAATCATCGCACCGTTAATTGTCCATAAAAGACTGTATTGGCTTATAGGAATATTTAGTGTTTGTGTGTAAGAAGAGATTGTTGAAGGCCATTGAACATAACCAACCCAGCATAGTAAATAACCCGTACACAAAATAATCAAAGCCGTAAACTTATGACGACTTTTTATAGCTGTTTTTTCATTTAAAATCGAAGTTTGCTTCGCGTTTGCTCCATCAATATTTCGATACCCGAAGAATGCGACAAAGAAAAAAAAAGCATACAAAGCTGCATTTGCTACAAATATATAATTAAATGAGATGCTAGCAACAATTCCTCCTAACGAAGCTCCTGCTGCAACACCAACATTTTGTGCTACATAAATAGAGTTAAAGGCTTTTCTACCACCTTCTGGCCAAACAGTTCCGGCTAGAGCATATGTAGCAGGAAAAACAATACCTGAACCAAATCCAATAAAGATTAGCAAGTACATATAAACAGGCCAGCTATGATTAAACATCAAAATCACAATTGAAACCAAAGTGATGACGATACCTATTAAAATAGATTTATATCCCCCAATCTTGTCAAATAAAACACCACCAACAAGATTTCCTATTACACCTGCAGCAGCATTAAGCATCAGGACAATCCCAGCTAAAGTTAAAGACTTGCCTAGATGTTCATGGATATAGATAGTGTTTAACGGCCATAAAAATGACGCTCCGGTAACATTAATCATCATACCAATTACAAGTAACCATAAAGAACGTGGCATACCTCAACCTCCTTCACGTGCATGATCATAGTGAATTTCCCCTCAACTATGTAACGTTCCTCAGAGAATTTTAGCCCCTTTTCTTATGATTTGCAATGAAGAAATCACCTATCTTATAATGTTGTAATAATGAGAAAATATAGACTTTTACTCTTACTCTATTAGTCTATACATTAAAACATCGTCCACATAATTCCCGTCTATGTAAAACTCTTTTATTAATTTGCCTTGCTCAATAAAGCCGCATTTTTTATAAAAGATTAACGCCCCTTTATTAGTAGACAAAACACGTAGTGACAGTTTCGTGTTTCCTCTTTCTTTCGCAAGCTCTATTGCTTTGTCCAACAGCTTCCTGCCAATTCCCATTCCTTGGTACATTTTGTCTACAGCTATATCAATTTCCATAACGTGTTGATTGGTTTTTAAAGGAGTAGAAGCGTGATACCCTAAATACCCTGCAACGTCTCCATTTACAATTGCAACAATTTGACTGCCTTCAGGATTTCTTTCTCTAAATTCGTTAACAGAGTTCCATACAATATCAGCAGGTGTTGTTGCAGCATCCCATACACGATGATCTAACTCTATTAACTTTTCAAAATCTTGTTCTTCTGAAAAACGAATGGTGATCTCCATACTTTTCCCCCATAGTTGTAATGTTTACCTTAGAATATCAACTATTTAAGGTAAGAGAAATAGTTTTTGAAAAATTCTCCATTTATATTCCGATTCACTGTGCAGAGCATACGAAAAAACTGCCAGCATAAAGCCAGCAGTTCGAACGAGCTTATAGTTCCCTTCTTAAAGCGGCTAGCACATTGATATTTGTTGCTTTAACAGCTGGTCGCAGCCCGGAAATCATAGCTACTCCAATACTAATGGCTACTGATATCACAACTAGACTTATCGGAATATATGAAAATGTAAAGTCTATTTCACTAGTACCTCCACCTGTAGCAGATTGTAAAATAATTGGTAAAATCTTGTTAGCAGCAAAGCTAATACCGTAGGAAATGAGTACACCAATGGTTGCCCCGATAATTCCTATATACGCACTTTCCATTAAAAACAATCTTCTAATAATTCCTGGTTGTGCACCTAACGCTTTCATAATTCCTATTTCTTGAGTTCTTTCCGTTACAGCCATTGTCATCGTATTAAAGATCCCAATTGATGCTATAATAACTGCGATTGTTCCAACAAATATTAATCCAGCCTTAAAAAAGGTAAAAAATAAGTTTATACTATCTAATTCTTCGGTTATTGAATAAACCATATAATCTTTATCTTTAAGGTCAGTGGTCACCTGTTCTACTGCCTCCAAGTTAGATGCATAGACAAAAACCTCACTATAGGGAATTTCACTCACCTGACTTCCTTCTTCTAAAGGCCTTGCAAAGGAAAGAATCTCCTCTCGAAGTACATCATTTATATAGATGCTTTGATCCTGCATCCAGTCCCGAGCAGGTGCTTCTCCCACTCCTGCAATTTTAAAAGTAAATGACTTTTTCTCTTCTTTTCCTTCTTCTGTTTCTTTCGTAATAGTCATCGTAATTTCTTTACCTACAAGATTTCCTTGGTATCCTGTTGGCTCTTTAACAGTCTCATTTGGTGAAGATTCCATCTTCTTCTGATATTCAATTTTTTCATTTTCTGTTAATAGAGCTTTAGCAAAATGATATCCAACAATGATTTCATTATCCGCTTGTGGTACTTTTCCTTTTTCCAATGACAAATTAGCCTTTAACTCTTCTTGCATATTTGTTATTGTTGGCCAAACTTCTCCTTTTCTGTCCTCGAGTGAAACCTCCACCGGAAGGTCAATCGAGTTACGGCGGACAACCGCTGTTACATTTTCTGTTTCACTAAGTTCTTTTAGATGCTCCTTATTAATTTGTTGATATCCTTCCTTCTCCGTTTGTTTTCCTGAAACAGAAACTTCTGTAATAATCTGCTGCGATTGTATTTCTTCCGTCATGCTCTTTTGAACACCGAACCCAATTGAAGCCAAAACAATTAAAAAGGCACATGCCATTGTGGTTGCTAAAATGGTCATAAAAACCCTAAGCCGATTTTTCTTCATATTTTTCAACATAAGTTTTAATTGATCATTAAACTTCAACGAAAGCACCACCTTTTGACAGCACTCCATCTTGTAAATGAAATTGATGATTGCTTATTTTCGCTACTTCATCATCGTGTGTAATAATACAAAATGTAATTCCTTTTTCTAAGTTTAAGCTTCTTATTAAATCTAATATTTCTAATTCAGTTTCTGTATCGAGACTTCCAGTTGGTTCATCAGCAAGAATAATACTTGGCTTTGTAATTAATGCTCGTGCAATACTTACGCGTTGTTGTTGTCCCCCCGATAATTCATTTGGATAGTGACTCGCGTGTTCATGTAAACCTACATTTTGTAATAAATCCATGACTTGTTTTTTTCGCTCAGGGGAAGGTACCCCTTTTAAGGTAAGAGGAAGCTCCACATTCTCAAATGTCGTTAAACTTGGAATGAGCTGAAAGCTTTGAAAAATAAAACCAAAGTGACTCAATCGAAACTTTGCCCATTCTTTTTCATTAAAGTTTGTTACATTGTTTTCATGGATGATCAATTCGCCCTCAGTAGGCGATATATAACCTGAGATTAAATTCAGCAAAGTGGATTTTCCAGAACCACTTCGACCAACAATTGTCGCGATCTCACCTTGCTTTATGTTAAATGTTACATTTTTTAAAACGGGAATTTCTTTTTCTGTTCCTTTTTTCCCCACTCTAAAAGAATGACTCAAGTTCTTAACCTCAATCATATACCTTCTCCTCCATTACGTTTATTTTTGTTTTTTATAGATAGCAAAATAACTAATGATAAATCCAATACCTGCACCGATTGCAGCTCCAATAATGTAACCGACCATATCTTCTTGGGATGAAGACATATACCCCAATGTACTGAACCCTAAGATTCCTAGAACGATAACGATGACTTGGGCAGGTCTTTCCATCCATCTCCACACAAAGAATGAGCCGTTTCGTTCAAATGGATGTTTTTGAAAAGCATAATAACCAATACTAAAAAATAGTAAACTAATAATAAAAGGTAAAAGTAAACTTTTAACAGGAAAATGACCATACGTAAAAAACAAATAAGAAATAGGTGATAGATTGTAAACAGCAGATTCAAATGAGCGATCAATGTTAACTTCAGGGTAAAATAATATTCCAATTTGAATAAGTGTTAATCCAAATACAAGAATCGGAAATACACTCACTGTAAATGCTACTAATCCTTGAGCCAATGGGTTACCGGTAAACGCTCCCGCAGAAAATGTAACACTATACAGTAGCAACAATGCACCCAATAAATACAAATAAAACTCTGTAAAATAAAGAACTGGAATATCTATAAACAGGATTAGTATAGCCGTTATTGTAAATGAAATGACCCAACTTAGAATAATACTTACGGCACCTACACTCCATTTCGTTAGGTAAATACTTCCCCTTGAAAAAGGCAGCGTCAGAGTAAATTCCATATTTCCATTACTTCTCTCCACACCAATTTGCACAATGGCTAGTGTTATAACAAACACACATAATAAAAATGCTGAACCAAAATGTTGTAGATCAATCTCTTTTAAATCTTCGGAAAGATTCTTTATATTTATTAAATTTAAATATTCCAGCCATATTTGTGCTGGCAGAAGAAACGAAATAAAGAGGACCATGATTAATAACTGAACCCAATGTTTCTTTATTTCATGTTTTAATAAATCAGGAGCTACCATCTTCGCTTCCCTCCAAACTTTGCAATAAAGATTTCTTCCAAACTTACTGGAAGCTCATTCCAAATTTTAGGTTCATGTGAGCGTAACCACTCATGACTTTCCCGATCCTCCTGTTTCATAACAACTGTATAAAAAACACCGGTGGACTCTAAGATTGGAATGCCCTTCTTTCTCATCTCTAACGTTAAATCTTGATTGAAAGCCAATTGTAATTTCACATAATTCTCCTTTAAATCATCTACATTCAGTACATCTGCGAGCTGATTATCTTCTAAAAAGGCAATGCGATTACAAATTCGTTCTATGTCTTCGAGTCTGTGTGATGTTATTAAGATAGTCGTATTTCTATGAGCAACTTCATCAATCATTAATTGCAAAAGATCGTGCCTTGTTACGGCATCAATTCCATCTGTTGGTTCGTCAAGTAAAATAACAGCAGGACGGATCGCAAATGCAAGAATAAGACCCAATTGTTTTTTTAGCCCTGTGGAAAGTTCACGATATTTTTTTGTTTCTGGTACTCCGTAGCGATTCATTAGTTCATTTGCATACGTTACATCAAAGTCCGGATAGAGTGTACGAAGTGTTCTAACAAGTTGTTTATAGCTATAACGATCATAGGCAGGATTTTGAACTGGCATATATATCACTTTTCTTTTTACAAGAGGATGATCAAAAATGGACACATTCTCAAACAGCACTTCACCCTTGTCTGGTTGAATAATTTGTTGTATGCACCGTAATAAGGTTGTTTTTCCAGAACCATTTCTTCCTAATAAGCCAAAAATTTCGCCTGATTCAAGAGTAAGGTCAATCTCTTTAAGAACCTCAACTCCATCAAGTGTTTTTGTCAGTTTTTTTATTTGTAGCATGGGAATCCCCCCTACTTCCTTCCTGATTTCATCAATCCACTCATGAATATAGTTAAAGTCAATACCAGCATAAAACGCATCAATAATTAGCGGCTTTAATTGGTCCTTAATCATTTCCATCTTCCTTTCATCTAGTGACTCTCCCGTATTTTCTGACACAAAGGTTCCACGCCCACGTAATGTCTCAATTATCCCTTGTCTTTCAAGCTCCTTATAAGCCTTACTAACAGTGTTTGGGTTTGCAACAATCATGGTGGATAATTCTCGAACAGATGGAAGCTTGTCACCAGACTTTAATACCCCTTTAAAACATAGCTCCTTCATCTGCTGAATAATTTGCTCATAAATGGGAGTTGAACTTCTCGGATCTATTTGGATCATCGTTTCTCCCTACTTTCCTATCATTTTATATTGATCTATGTGTATTACATCATGTAGTACACTTAGTACATTACGCCAACTCTATAAAATTGTCAATAAAATACAGATATTTTTTCCGAAAATAAAAAAAAGGACCAGTTGGCCCTTTTATCATTCGTCTTCTACTCTTTGCTTAGATTTAATTGGCTGACCCTTTTTTGCATTTTTAGCTTTTGTTTCTTTAATTGGATCATAATCCTGACCAAGCTCTAGATCATTGCTGTTAACACCGTTTTTTGTTTTCTGCTCCGGGTTATTTTGCTTTGATCGTTTTTTCATCGCTCAGCATCCCCTTTAAGAATCATCTTATTTTGAAGTTCTTGAAGTTGTAATCTCATACGATAAAGCTGATCTTGCTGCTGATCATTTGCACTTAATGAAAGATGATTAATTTCATTAACAGAATCCTCTAGTCCCTGAAGTGCTTTTGTATATTCTGTTTCATTATAATGCTCTTGTTGTGCTCCAGTTTTATATTGTTCACGAGCATATTCAATTGCGTCCGTACAGCGTTGTAAATATTCATTAACAGATTGTCTTGTTGCCATGTCCATCTCCTCCAAACGATATGAAGTCAATTGAAGCTTCATCAGTTATATTGTTTACAACGGATGAAAAAACTTGTGTTCAAATATATGGAAAGCCATCAAGTCATCTGTCTTTCCTGAAGCTTAAATGGTAAAATGATTAGATGGAAATTTGACATACTATTAAAGGAGGTTTCTATTTTGAAGCAATCCTCTTCATTTGCCTATTCTACGGATAATAAACGTTATCATACATGGAATTATCATTTACGTCAGCACTTTGGACATAAGGTTTTTAAGGTTGCTTTAGATGGAGGTTTTGATTGTCCTAATCGAGATGGTACTGTTGCACATGGTGGTTGCACCTTTTGTAGTGCTGCAGGGTCTGGTGATTTTGCAGGTAATCGTGCAGATCAACTAATTACGCAATTTCATGAAATCAAAGATAAAATGCATACAAAATGGAAGAACGGAAAGTATATGGCTTATTTTCAAGCCTATACAAATACACATGCTCCGGTAGAAGTGTTAAGAGAAAAGTTTGAATCTGTTCTCGCTCAAGAAGATGTTGTAGGTCTTTCTATTGCAACACGACCAGATTGTTTACCTGATGATGTGGTTGAATACTTGGCAGAATTAAATCAGCGTACGTACCTTTGGGTTGAGCTTGGTTTGCAAACTGTTCACGAACGAACAAGCCCTTCTCATTAATCGTGCCCATGATTTTCAATGCTATGTTGATGGCGTGAAAAAATTACGTAAACACGGAATTAGAGTGTGTTCTCATATTATTAACGGATTACCACTAGAAAATAATGAAATGATGATGGAAACCGCAAAAGCAGTTGCAAACCTTGATGTGCAAGGAATTAAAATCCACCTTTTACACTTATTAAAAGGAACACCTATGGTTAAACAATACGAAAAAGGAAAGCTTGAGTTTTTAGGTTTAGAAGAATATGTGAATCTTGTTTGTGATCAATTGGAAATACTTCCACCCGAGATGATTGTTCATCGTATTACAGGTGATGGTCCGATTGATCTTATGATTGGGCCTATGTGGAGTGTAAACAAGTGGAATGTTTTAAATTCGATTGATGCCGAATTAAAACGAAGAAATAGCTTTCAAGGAAAATATTATCGTAAAACAGAGGTACTTTCTTAATGAAGTTAAAACGTATATTGCCTTTTGCCAAACAATTATTAGAAGAAGCAATTAATGAGGGAGATATTGTTGTTGATGCTACAATTGGTAATGGTCACGATACTGTTTTTCTAGCACAACTCGTTGGAAAACAAGGTCATGTTTACGGATTTGATATTCAAGAACAGGCTCTTCTCAATACAGTGGAACGACTGAAAACAAATAACCTTCAAGAAAGAGTCACACTTTCTCAACAAGGACACCATTTTATTTCATCAGTTATACCTGAAGAAAAGCATGGGCTTATAAGTGGGGCTATGTTTAATCTAGGTTATTTACCAGGTGGAGATCCTTCTATTGTTACGAATTTTGAAACAACAATATCAGCTATTAAACAGCTGTTACATGTGATGAAACCTGAAGGAATGATTGTCATTGTTGTTTATCACGGTCATCCTGAAGGAAAGATAGAACGAGACGAGCTTATGAGCTTTGTTGAAAGAATCGATTCAAGTGTAGCTCATGTTTTAAAATATCAATTTATAAACAAACAAAATAATCCACCATATATTGTTGCGATTGAAAAATGTTAGAGGCGCCCTCATTAGGCGCCTTTTAGTTCATTAGGAACTTTTTTTCCAAGGGAATTTTTGAATTGTACGATATGCTCTTCCATTAAAATAAAAGAAAAAAGAGGTTATTCCACCTAACTTTATTAATCTTTTTGCTAATTTATTAAGCTCTTTCCTTGATGCAACCTTATCATCTGATAAATACACTCCAAGTAATCCCCGATTAATCAAGCGATGAAAATTCTCATGTGGAATCCCTTTTAAGTGAATATCAGCCTTCTCAACGAAGTACTCCAATCTATTGATCATGACTTCTTCTGACGAATAATAGCTACAAAAATTCAAGTCTCCACCCTGTTGATCCTCTTCTTGGTCAATTAAATAATCGAGCAGAATATGAAGACCCTGGATATAAGGGAAATAGCTGTCCATTATTTGTTTAGCTTGTTTCTCTTCAAACCCTTCTTGAAAAGCATATGCTACTAAACAAAAAATACCAAGAGTTGATCCTGTACAAGCTGAAAACTCATACCATTCCATTTGGGGTACATTTCCTCTATGTCGTTCAAACCAATCCTCAAGGCGTGACACTCGTTCATCCTTTTTAACATGCTTATGTACCTGAAGATCGCAATAATAATTTGATAATTCTAGTAAATACTTTGATATCAAAGGATAGTGTTGTAAGTCCGATAAAACATTTTGACATGTTTGAACTAACTCATGAAGATAGCCACCATCATCTTGATCTTCCCTAAATTGGTAATAATTTTTACAGGAAGCACCGCATGATAAAGCATCTAACATAGACTGGTGAAGCATGCGAAAATCAACAGGATCCAGAGAAGTACTTCGATCACAAAGATTATCTAGATAATCACTTATTGTTTGATAAGCAACAATAAATTCGATGCATTGCTGTTTATGCTGACCTGAAATCATTGATAAAATTGCTCCACCTTCACAGTGAAACTCTTTTTCCTGTATACTATTTAATGCTTGTATCCTTAATTCCCTATTCGGTATGCTTTCTGCTTTCTCTTTCCAATGCTTTATATAAAAATGTGTGATGGGAAATATTTCTTTATATACCTTAGTCATTAACCTAATCGGATGCTGGGGTACTGTCAAAGGGGTTGTCACCTCTTGTATATAGAATAAAGTTAAAGCATTTTATAGTGTTTTACTTTTGATCATGTGAATGGGCGTCAAAAAACCTCTTCGCCGTTTCAAAAACTATTTCTTGCTCTGGCTCATTAAAAATTTCATGATAAAGCCCTTTCCACTCTTTATAATTTTTCTCATGAAGATCTACTTTGTTAAACCATGCTTTCACAAGTGACTTGTCAACAATCTTGTCTGCGCCGCCTTGCATAAGTAATAACGGTACATCCTGAAATTTACCAACCTGATTTTGTGCTTCTTCCATAGCCTTTATTAACTCACGGTACCATCTTACGGAAACCTTTGTCACATATAAAGAATCATTTTCATCAAGCTCCTGTACAGCTTTACTTCTAGTAGCAAGACCAACATTCAATTGTGACTGTACTTTAAAAGATGGCATAATTAAATTCAAGCCTCTTGAAGCAAGCTCAAGCGCCTTATTAGGTTTAAATAATATTCCCAGGCAAGGAGACGATAGAATTACTGCCTTCACATCATGATGCTTTTCCTGCAAGGCACGAATAACAATAAGGCCTCCCATGCTATGGCCTAATAAAAATAGCGGAGCACCAAATTTCTTTGCTTCCGTAATCCACTCATTCACTTCTTTTATATATTCATCAAAAGATTCTATGTGTCCTCTTCTTCTGGTTGTAGTTCCTTGACCTGGTAAATCACCGATTACAACATGATATCCAGCTAATCTCCACATTTCTACAAGCATTTTATAGCGACCATGATGTTCAGCAGCTCCATGGACAATAACAATACATCCCTTTACATCATCTGTTTCAGCTTCCCATTTCCACATAATGCTGCCTCTCCTTTCACTATCTTCTCTTTTTAAATATCTATGGAAATCAACATTTTAGTATTATAAACCAGTGGTATAATAAACGAATAAAAGTATATTCTTTCCATTAGAAAGGAATGACAAACATGATTTATCCATTTAAAGACAAAGAGCCCCAAATCTCTGAATCAGCTTTCATTGCAGATTATGTAACAATTACCGGTGATGTAATTGTCGGAGATGAATCAAGCATATGGTTTCAAACAGTCATCCGCGGAGATGTTTCACCAACAATTATAGGTAAGCGTGTGAATATTCAGGATTTATGTTGTCTTCATCAAAGTCCTAACAAACCACTAATCCTCGAAGATGACGTGACTGTTGGCCATAGTGTCGTTCTACATAGTAGCATTATTCGCAAGAAAGCTTTAATTGGTATGGGTTCCATCATTTTAGATGGTGCAGAAATTGGTGAAGGAGCCTTTATTGGAGCAGGTAGTCTTGTTCCTCCCGGAAAAAAAATACCCCCTAACACGCTTGCTCTTGGTCGACCAGCAAAGGTTGTAAGATCACTAACCCAAGAAGATATAAAAGATATGGAACGAATCCGTCGTGAATATGTTGAAAAAGGACAATATTATAAATCCATAAAAAAATAAGCACCATGAATAATTTTTATGGATTTGTACATTACATAAAGTCTTTTTAAAGAATAAAAAATTCACCAATGAAACTTGGCGATAAGCCAAGTTTTTCTAATCTTTCTTATTATGTTACCACCCTCTACCTTTCCATACCACTTTCAAAATCTTCTTTCATAAATTGTTTAAAAATGACTCAGGACAGACACAAATGCCTCTACTTCTTACATATTATACCTATCTTAAGAAAATAATTTCATTTCATAATGTTTATTTAGCTATCATTAATTTTTTGAAAATTATGTGAAGCAATTTTTTACATTATCTTATTATTAACTAAATAATCATCAACTAAAATAATAGTAAAGGGGTAAAAAAAAGGAGCGTTCCTAAGATGAAAACAAGGCTTTTATCGAACATGTATGATTTTGAATGCAGGCTGTTTCGAAGTGTAAACCGTCATTTTGATCAAAAGATTCTAAATTTCTATTTTCGCAATATTACACATCTTGGTGGAGCTATTATCACAATCACGGTTTGTCTTTGTCTTATGTTTTTCACAAAAGGTAACGTACAAACTACAAGCATTGCTAGTGGATTATCACTTCTTTTAAGCCATCTTCCCGTGGCTATGGTTAAAAAACTGTATCCACGTAAAAGACCTTACATTGCACTTGTAGAAACAAAAGTACCTGCAAATCCATTGGAAGATCATTCCTTTCCATCAGGACATACAACTGCTATTTTTTCTGTTATCATTCCATTTATTTTATTTATGCCACAATTTGCACTTATTCTTTTACCAGTTGCTATAAGTGTAGGTTTATCAAGAATGTATCTTGGCTTACATTACCCTTCAGATGTTCTGGCTGGATGTTTACTTGGAAGCTCTGCTGGATTTGTTAGCTACACAATTTGCCATGAAATATTGTATAAGGCTTTCTTTAACCTAAGTATGAACATAAAAATAGAAACTCATTAATGGTACCTTTCACTTTTTAGTAACTGGGGGGATTTATATGAGAATAGCTATTTTCACAGATACTTTTGCACCTGATGTAAATGGGGTTGCAAGAACATTAAAGAGATTTACAGACTATCTCGAAAAAAACGGCTATGAATTTAGAGTTTTTGCACCAGAAAGTACAAATGAAAGCTTGTTTTCAAGTCATATCCACCGTTTCACAAGCTTACCATTTTTTTTGTATCCTGAATGTAGATTAGCTCTTCCCAATATGCTACATGTAAAGTCAGAGCTCCAAAAATTCAAGCCAGATTTAATCCATGTTGCCACACCTTTTAATATAGGTCTTTGCGGACTGCATTATGCTAAAAAACTAAACATCCCGCTTGTTGGATCCTACCACACTGATTTTGATCAATATTTGGAGTACTATGATTTTCAATTTCTATCTAAGTTTCTTTGGAAGTATATGCATTGGTTTCACAAACCTCTAAGTAAAATCTTTGTTCCATCTAAAGAGACACTGGAACAATTAAAGCGAAAAGGGTTTTCCAACCTTCATATTTGGGGAAGGGGAGTCGAGTGTCAATTATTTCATCCTAATTACCCTAATGAAGAAATTCGTAATAAATATCATATTAAAGAAAAATATATTTTATCCTATGTTGGCCGTTTAGCTCCTGAAAAGGATATTGAAACTCTTATGAACATCACGCTAAGCCTTCCTCAGGATATGAAGAATCAAATTCATTGGTTAATTGTAGGAGATGGACCATCTAAAGAAGATATGCAAAAGAAGGCTCCTGAAAACATGACATTTGCCGGCTACTTAAATGGTGTGGATCTCGCAAAAGTATACGCTGCATCGGATTTATTTGTCTTTCCATCTCCAACGGAAACATTCGGAAATGTCGTTTTAGAAGCCCTTGCATCAGGTACACCAGTCATAGGAGCTAATTCTGGTGGAGTTAAAAACATTATTAAGGAAAATCAAACCGGACATTTATGTGAACCAAGGAATGTGGAGCAATTCACAAATGCTATTATTCATTTATTAACAAATCATTCTTTAAAAACTCAAATGGGAAAAGAGGCACGTCAATATGCTCTTTCTCAAACATGGGATCAAATTTTTGAAGGACTACTTAAAGAATATGAAGATGCATTAATTGAAAAGAAGTTTATTCGCTATGCATGAGGTTTGCTGATTAATATAAGAAACATAAATAAAGCAAAGGAGTATTTTTAAAATGTCTCCTTTGCTTTTTTAATGTCCTCTGACACAATTCAGTTTCTTGTTTCTTTGAATGATCAGGTACCTTCACCAACTTGAATATCGATCGTTGGCATTGTGTGGTATCCTTTTACATTTGTATGTGCTGTTACTTGATAAACTCCAGGGTCAGCGAAAATATAATCAATTGAATAAGTACCGGTATCTGTTAGTTCCGCCAACATCTTCTCGGATTCTTCTTCACCTTTTTTAATTTCAAATGTTACTTCAGCATCGTCAACAAGTTCTTCACCGTAATATACATTCGCACTAATTGTTTCTTCTTGATTTGTATTTGTGTGGACATTTGCTAGTATTTCAACTTTGGGTGCCTTCACTTCAACTTCTTCTGAATGATTAGTATGCTGATGTTCAGAAGATTGCTGGCAGCCTGCTGCAAGAAGTACACTTATCGCTAGGATACTTATACTTATCACTATCTTAAGCTTCATTCTTATTCCCCTCCTACTCTTTAAAGATAGCGAACAAATGTGATATTTTTATGAAGTAAAACAATATGACTTTATGACTTCATTCATTATTCACATTTTCAAGTTATAATAATCACTATACCATCCAAATGAATGCCTTACCTACACTATAATAAAAATAAGAATTTGAGAGGAATATCAATGAAACGATTAATCTTTGGGACCATTCTTCTGCTCCTAATGGTCTCCTGTTCTACAGAACCTACATTACCCAAAATCCCATTATCTAAATCTGTCATTGCAAGTTTGAATATATACGACCAGTCTATTACTTTTATAGATGCTGATACAAAAGAAAAAATGATCTGGGAAGTACCGCATCCATTTAAAAGTGGAATCCTGTTATCGAATGACAAACTTCTATTATTAAATAAAGAATCATCAAAAGGTTATGTATACCAACTTTCAACAGGCAAGAGCAAAGAGTGGGAAATTGGTGAGGGAATAGAAACCGGTCTTCTATCTTCTAAAAAAAACTTATATCTGGCTGATCAACAAACCAATAAAATAAAAATGTTTAATTTAGATGGTAAACGTTTGAAAGAAACAACGGTGGAGCACACACCATTTGCAATATTTGAAAATCAGCATCATTTGTACGTTAGTTATCTTGATCAACCAAGTATTGCGATTCTTTCTAAGAATCAGTTAGAAATGGAAGGAACCATTCCTACTCATGATGGAGCAGCTGGTGGATTTATAACGGAGAAACAAGAACTTTGGCTTGGCGGCCATGGCTCAGGAGTTCATATCCAAGAAGATATATATATTTATGACCTTACAACCCAACAATTAAAAGCAACCGTTCATGCACCTCTGATGCCAATTGATTTTATAACAAAAGATGGCAAGGTTTATGTTTTAAGTCATGGCTCTAATATATTAAGAGAAATTGATAGTAACTCCCATCAAATTCTCCGTTCTATCGAGGTAGGTGCAAACCCCTTTTCAATGACGTTATATAATAATAATTTATATATTAGCAACTATGACGCAAATGAAGTGGAAATCATTGATCTTAATCGTTTCAAGAAAATAGATACCATACCAGTTGGTGATGGTCCTTTACAGTTAATCGCAAGAGAGGGAACAGCTAATGCTAAATAAAAAGATTTTAGTCGTTGATGATGAACCTGAAATGAGAGAATTAGTAAATCTTTATTTACGAAAAGAAGGATATGATGTTTTACAAGCTGAGGATGGTGATGAAGCATTAAAGTTCCTTCCTCAATTTTCACCACATTTGATTCTCTTAGATGTGATGATGCCAAAAATAGATGGATTTACACTTGCGAAGCAAATTCAAGAAGAATATATCATTCCGATTATATTCTTAACAGCGCGTGGTGACGAATGGGATCGTATACATGGTCTTAAGTTAGGGGCAGATGATTATATTGTTAAGCCTTTCAGTACAGGTGAACTGCTAGCAAGGGTGGAAGCCGTACTAAGGAGAACTAGCAATCATGCAAACCAACTCCAAGATAATCGACAAAACTTTGGTTCAATCTCCTTTGAATTAAAATCAAGAAAAGCATTTTGTTATGAAAAACCCTTATCCTTAACACTCAAAGAGTACGAATTACTTTTATTTCTTGCAACTCATAAATCACAAGTTTTCTCCAGAGAGCATTTACTTGAGAAGATTTGGGGAATTGATTATACAGGAAGTGAAAGAACGGTTGATACCCATATCAAAACATTAAGACTAAAGTTAGATGCAGCAGCAAACAGTATACAAACAGTTTGGGGGGTTGGCTATAAATTTGAAGCTGAAATGTAACTGGTCATCTAGTTCGTTAAAAACAAAAATCCGCCTATTGTTTGCTGTTATCCTTTGTGTTTCAATCTTGTTTTCATTTTTATTTATTCATTATTTGTATCGAAATCTTTATGTAAATGAAGTGGAGCAATCTCTATTAGATGAAGGACTAAAGCTAAAAAGTAGTTATACATCAGGCGAAATTTCAGATGAGTTTAAGTCCCATCTTAATTGGTATAACACAATTAGTGAATCAGAGATTTTATTGGTTAATAACCCAAGAGAATTGAGTGCATGTTTACCATTTGAAATTAATCATGAGGGGTTAATTAGCGAAGAAGAGCGAAGGAACTTATTACGTGGAGAGCATTTAATCAAGATAGGCTATGAAGAAAGATTTGACCGACAAATCATGGGTGTTGTCGTACCCTTACTTGATGAAAATAAATTAGTCGGTATCATTTATCTTTATTTACCTCTCGCTCCTATTGAAGAAGTTTTTAATAGAACAACACCTTTGTTAATTGCTGTTGGCATCATTTTCTTTTTAGTTATCTTTAAAATCGTGAATTCAATGAGCAATACGTTTTTGCAACCTATCCATGAGATGAGAAAATATGCAAAAGAACTTGCTAAAGGCAACTTCAAAAATCGAATTCCTGTAAGAACATCAGATGAAATTGGTGGATTAGCCAAAACCTTTAATCAGATGTCAGAGGCATTGGATGAGTCAGATCAAAAGAAAAAAGACTTCTTAGCCAACGTCGCCCATGAACTAAGAACTCCGTTAAGTTATGTAAAGGGTTATAGTGGGGTTCTTCAAGAAAAACTTTATGAAACTGAGGATGAAGCTGAAAAATACCTTTCCCTTATTCAGCGTGAATCTGAGAGAATGCAAAGACTTGTTAATGATTTATTAGATTTAGCTCAGCTTGAAGGAGAAAATTACCCTTTAATAAAGGAGCCTATTGCATTCTCACAATTAGTTAATGACACTGTGGATCGATTTGATCATCGTCTTCAAGAAAAACACTTAATGCTTCAGCAACACTTAGACGATGAAATCATTATTATTGGTAGTCCTGACCGACTGCAACAAATTATATATAACCTTCTTGAAAACGCAATAAGATACTCAGATAAACCTGGAACGATCTCACTCTCTTCCACACAAGATCAAGAAAGCATCTTCTTTTCTATTTCTGATAATGGAATGGGGATGTCAGAAGAAGAGATTATACATATTGGTGAACGTTTTTATCGTACAGATAAAGCAAGAAACCGTAAAGAAGGCGGTACTGGGTTAGGACTAGCAATTGTAAAACAATTAGTTCTTTTGCACGGGGGCAGAATGGAATTCCATAGTAAGTTAGGCAAAGGTACTACAGTTACGCTTGTATTTCCAAATGAACTTAACAAAAAAGGTCTGATGTGAACATTCACATCAGACCTTTTTATACTTTATTGTAATGCAGCTTTATTTAAAGCATCTGCTTTATCTGTTCTTTCCCAAGGAAGATCAAGATCATTACGGCCAAAATGTCCGTAAGCTGCAGTTTGTTTGTAAATAGGACGTCTTAAGTCAAGCATTTTAATGATTCCAGCAGGACGTAAATCGAAATTACTGCGAACAACTTCTACTAATACTTCTTCAGAAACTTTTCCTGTTCCGAATGTATCAATTGAAATAGATACTGGCTGTGCTACACCAATTGCATACGCTAATTGAACTTCACATTTATCAGCTAAACCAGCTGCAACGATGTTTTTCGCTACATAACGAGCTGCATATGCTGCAGAACGGTCAACCTTTGTTGCATCTTTACCAGAGAATGCTCCACCGCCGTGACGAGCATATCCACCGTAAGTATCAACGATGATTTTACGTCCAGTTAAGCCAGCATCTCCTTGTGGTCCACCAATAACAAAGCGACCTGTTGGGTTAATAAAGTATTTTGTTTCTTCATCAATTAATTCTGCTGGAACAACAGGGTTAATAACATACTCTTTTAGGTTACGTTGAATTTGCTCAAGTGTAACTTCAGGATGATGTTGAGTTGAAATAACGATTGTATCAATACGAACTGGTTTATTATTTTCATCATATTCAACCGTTACCTGTGTTTTTCCATCAGGACGTAAGTATGGAAGAATTTCATCTTTACGAACTTCAGTTAAGCGACGTGATAATTTATGTGCTAAAGAAATTGGCAGTGGCATTAATTCTTTCGTTTCATTACATGCAAACCCGAACATTAAACCTTGGTCACCTGCGCCAATTGCTTCAATTTCCTCATCTGACATTTGACCTTCACGAGCTTCTAGAGCTTGGTCAACACCCATAGCGATATCTGCTGATTGCTCATCGATTGATGTTAATACAGCACAAGTTTCCGCATCAAAACCATACTTAGCACGAGTGTAACCAATGTCTTTGATTGTTTCACGGACAATTTTGGGGATATCTACATACGTACTTGTTGTAATTTCTCCTGCTACTAATACTAAACCAGTTGTAACAGACGTTTCACACGCTACACGTGCATTTGGATCTTTTGCAATAATTGCATCAAGAATTGAATCTGAAATTTGGTCACAGATCTTATCTGGATGGCCTTCTGTTACAGATTCTGAAGTAAAAAGACGTTTTTTAGACATAATTAAAAGCTTCCTCCTCATATTCATGTTCATTCATTTGATCCGGAACTCTTCCCAAAGTATGACCTTTAGAAAATCACGTTGGCATATTTTGTGAACAGAAGTATTATGTACCTTTACCACATGCTTGTCCTGGTAAAACTCTAATGAAGAATACTTTTTTCTGTTATCAAAAAAACCTTTCCCATGTGAGGAAAGGTTTATCATCGTTCATCGCCTTTCGCTCTTATCGATCAAGGGCTTTCGCCTTGCTTCAGGTTAGCACCTTTGCGTCGGAAAATGTCGTTCTAGAGTGCGTCGGTTTAACATAGTTCCACAGAGTGGTCTTTTTTGCCTAAGCAAGCTGTCGCTTGCTTGAATGATGCTGGCGCATCATTCTTGACCTAAGAAAAACACAACATGAATCAAAATGAATTTTGATTCATAACGTGCTTTTCTTAGGTCAGGCAAAAAAACTGTTCAATAAAACTATATAATTAGTGCGCAGTCGCCGCTTTCCTTTGATAGCAGGTTGCTGGGTTTCATAGGGCCTGTCCCTCCACCAGCTCGGGATAAGAGAATCCGTTCAAGGACATATCATAGCGCACTAACCTATTGGTGTCAACAAAAATCGACAACTATTACCATTGATTTATTAAAATATTTGATAGATGTCTATCACTATTGTGTCCCATTCCCTATAGAAATATAAATATCAATTGTTTTTCTACATTATGCTAGCTTGATGTGTTGTACAAAGCTTAAGTTTTTCTAATAGCAAAATATTTTTTCAATTCAAAAATTTAATGATAGCAAATCATCAAATAGTATGTTTTATTGAAATTAATGTGTTATACTAATTAACAACATAAGGGAAATTATTCTTTTCTAGAAGGAAGGTAATGGGGATGAATATTACAGATATCACGAATGAGCTTAATCAGCTTGTTAATGGGGAGAATGCTAAACATAATTTATCAGTTGCACAGCTTGTTGAAAAAGTACTTGAACGTAAAGAAGGGTTATTAACATCAACAGGTGCAATTCGAGCAACAACCGGAGCTTATACCGGGAGATCACCAGAGGATAAGTTTATTGTAGACGAAAGTTCAGTAAAAAGTAAAATAAATTGGGGCCCAGTGAATCAGCATATTTCAGAAGAAGCATTTGATCGCTTATACAGTAAAATGATTTTACACCTTAAGAAACGAGATGAAATTTTTATTTTTGATGGATTTGCAGGTGCTGACCCCCGCTTTCAGTTACCATTAAAAATTATAAATGAGTTTGCCTGGCACAATCTTTTTGCAAGCCAACTGTTTATTAAAGATCAAGAACAAGAAAACGAGTCAAAGGAACTACCTTTTACCATTTTATCAGCCCCGCATTTTAAAGCTGATCCAGAAGTTGATGGTACAAAATCAGAAACTTTCATTATCATTTCCTTTGAGAAAAGAACGATTTTAATCGGTGGCACTGAATATGCTGGCGAAATGAAGAAGTCTGTATTCTCAGTTATGAATTTATTATTACCTGAAAATAATATTCTCCCTATGCATTGCTCAGCAAATGTTGGCTTTGAAGGTGATGTTGCCCTGTTTTTCGGACTTTCCGGCACAGGTAAAACAACGTTATCTGCTGACCCTAACCGTCGTTTAATTGGTGATGATGAACATGGATGGTCTACTTCTGGCGTATTTAATATTGAGGGTGGTTGCTATGCAAAGTGTATCAACTTAACGAAAGAAAAAGAACCACAAATTTTTAATGCAATCCGCTATGGATCAGTTCTTGAAAATGTGGTTGTTGATGATGACACTAGAGAAGCAGATTACAGCAGTTCCTTTTTCACAGAAAATACTCGGGCTGCCTATTCACTAACTGCTATTGACAAAGCCATTATTCCAAGTATTGCTGGTCATCCACAAACGATTGTCTTTTTAACTGCAGATGCTTTTGGTGTATTACCTCCAATTAGTAAGTTAACAAAAGAACAGGCAATGTATCACTTCCTAAGTGGATACACAAGCAAATTAGCAGGAACAGAGCGTGGCGTAACAGCTCCTGAAACTACGTTCTCTACTTGCTTTGGCTCTCCATTCCTGCCACTTAAAGCAACACGTTACGCTAACATGCTTGGACAAAAAATTGATGAACATGAAGTTCAAGTATTCTTAGTAAACACTGGTTGGACCGGGGGAGCATACGGTGTTGGTAAACGGATGAATCTCAAGTATACAAGAGCTATGGTTCAGGCAGCAGTTGAAGGTGACCTTGATCACATTGAAACCGTAAAGGATGAAGTATTTGGTTTAAATATTCCAATTCATGTACCGGGGGTTCCTGACGATGTATTACAGCCACAAAAAACATGGGGCTCTCAAGATGAGTACCTTGTCAAAGCAATCGAATTAGCTACAGAATTTAAAGATAACTTCAAGAAATTCAATAGTTTATCTAACGATATCGAGAAATTGGGAGGCCCAATTCGTTATAACTAGTGTGTTTTAAAGCTCATCATATGATGGGCTTTCTTTGGTTTTTATCCCTCTTCCTATATTGCTTCAATATTTTAACGAAAGTTAGGACAAACTTTCTATATTAGGAGGGATGATCGTGAGAAAACACCAGTTTGAAGAGAACACACTTAAGTTTCTATTATTATTTGGGCTTTTTTCAGTCATTAAAATTATTAAAAAGCCACCTATGAAGGATTGGTTAATTATTTTCCTTTTTAAAGGGTATATTTCTTCTATAATGGACAATCTTCTCATTCATCGTGGTTATATAAAATACCCAATAAAACTATTTAAATCTTTTGATATAAGCTTCATCTATGATTATTTGTTGTTTCCTCTATCTTGTGTGTATTACAATCAATTAACAAAATCCTCTAGTATCCCAATGATTCTTTTAAAAGTGTTTTATTTCAGCATTCCAATGGCTATCGTTGAACATTGGCTTGAAGTTAATACAAAATTAGTCAAATTCAAAAAAGGCTGGAACAGTTTATCAAGCTTTGCCTCAATTACAATAACCTTTCTTATCGTAAGAACCTTCATTGCTTTTGTAAGAAAAGCTGATGATACACCTGTTCCTAAAGCCGAATAAAAGCCAGGTAATGAGATAACCTCAATTACCTGGCTTTATGTATTAGTTGGTTGAATTTAAGTTAATAAGTTGATACGTGACAATTGTTTTAATGTTCGTTAATTCTAGTTTCTGAACCACAGCTTGTCCAGTTACTTCACCACTCATTGTTTTTCTTACCTCAATCGGTATATCTATTGGGTAAACTCGATATCCATCCTTTGATAACTCAAAGGTATTTTCATCAATACGGACTTCTTTTCCCTTTGTCACAATCATTGTATTAAATTCCATTGGCATTCCCATATAGGACCCCTCCTCTTTCTACTTGAACTTATACTCATCATACCACCAGAGCTTTTTTATCACACCTATAAAACTTAGTAAAATCAACCTCTTATTGTTTTTTCATCCATAAACAAAGTCTTTGTAATGTATCACGATTTATTTTCGGAGGAAAATAGTGTGTAAATTGTTCAAAGTACCAACTTTCGACTGGTTTATTTAGCTCCTTTAACCGTTTTTCTAGCCTGTAAGCATGTTCAACTGATACATTTTTGTCTTTTACACCATGAATAATTAAAGTTGGTGCGTGTAGCCTGTCCAATTCATATAAAGGTGTTCTCCAGGCATATCTTTTTGGAAATTTTGTTGGTGTACCACCAATCACTCTTTTCATCATCCTACGTAAATCTTCCCGCTCAACATAAGTTAAGACCATATCCGTTACACCACCCCACGTAACAACAGAACGAATATCTTCAGCAATAATGCCTGCTAATAAGGCCATGACCCCTCCTCTTGAAAATCCGAACACATGCACTCTATCAGGCTGGACTTTTGGATGATGTTTTAGAATTTCCATTGCAGAAATAGCATCATAGCGATCTTCTCCAGCAAAATCCTCGTTTCCTTCTCCCCCCTGATTTCCACGATAAAAAGGAGCCATCACAACAAATCCTTCAGAGGCAAATTGAATTACCCTACCGATCCTCACCATTCCCACACTTTTAATCCCGCCACGTAAATACAATAGTCCCTCGTATTTACCTTCACGTACGAACTCAGCTAGTAAGTGCCCTTTATTTTTAACTGTTCGGACTGATAAGTTACAATCCATAAATGAATGTTTGGATTAGGTGAGGGATATTTTATCTTACTAATAATTTTTCCATTCATCTTACAATCACTCTTTCTTCTTTTGTTCTATTCCTTTACCTTTCCCCAAAATACATATCTAGGCATTCACACATTTTTAAAAAGATCATAAATTATCCTATATTCTTTAGAAATCACATTTCATACATTACAAGAGAATACACGTTTCTACATCATCTTATTAGAAAACTTAGTTTATCGCCAATTCTTAAGGCGAAACCTTAGTTATTTCTACTATCCATCCAAACCCTATTCTACTTGCTTGTCAAAAAAGGTGCTATACATCAAGGAGGTTAATGACATGAAAAAATGGCTGTTGTATTTATGTGTTGCGTTATTAATTGTTTTACCCCTTTCTGCATGCAGTCAGGAAAAGGTTGAAACGATTAATCTTGCCGAAGTAACACACTCAATTTTCTACGCCCCTTTATATGTTGCAATGGCGGAAGGTTTCTTTGAGGAAGAAGGACTTGACGTGAAGTTAACAACAACTTGGGGTGGAGATAAGACAATGACTGCTCTCCTCTCAGACGGCGCAGATATTGCCTTAGTTGGCTCAGAAACATCTATCTATGTGCATGCACAAGGCTCAAATGATCCGATCATTAATTTTGCTCAACTTACTCAAACAGATGGAACCTTCCTTGTTAGTAGAGAAAAAATTGATGATTTTGAATGGGAACAACTAAAAGACAGTACCTTCCTAGGGCAAAGGAAAGGCGGAATGCCGCAAATGGTCGGGGAGTTCGTGTTAAAGGAACATGGAATCGATCCCCAAACAGATCTTGAACTCATTCAGAATGTTGATTTTGCAAATATTCCAAGCGCTTTTGCTTCTGGTACAGGAGATTTTGTTCAGCTTTTCGAACCAACAGCCAGTATTTTTGAAAAAGAAGGCACAGGCCATATCGTCGCTTCATTTGGTACGGAATCCGGCAAGGTTCCTTATACAACGTTTATGAGCAAGCAAAGCTTTTTAGATGAAAACGAAGAAGCTGCAAAGAAATTCACAACCGCTATTTATAAAGCACAGCAATGGGTTCAAGAAAAAAGTGTAAAAGAAATTGCAGAATCCATCGCTCCTCAGTTCGAAGATACAGAACTAGAGTTGATTGAAACAGTTGTACAACGATACAAAGAACAAGGCTCATTTGCAACCGATCCAATCTTGGATGTTGAAGAGTGGGAAAATCTCCAAAACATTATGGATGAAGCTGGGGAACTGCCTATGAGAGTTGATCACGAAACACTTGTTAATACCTCTTTTGCAGAAGAAGTGTCAAGCAAGTAAGGAGGAGCTATTATGTCATTTTTACTCGTCGATCATGTTCACCACATCTATTTAACAAAAGATTCAGCGACAGTTGCTTTAGAAGATATTCAGCTTTCTATCGAGGAAGGGGAATTTGTCTCCTTCCTCGGTCCTAGCGGCTGTGGTAAAACAACATTATTATCAATTATTGCCGGCCTTATTAAACCTATTGAGGGTACGGTAAGTATTGCAAATAAACCTATTACAAAACCTGACGAATTAATTGGCTATATGCTTCAACAGGATTATTTATTTCCTTGGAAAACCATCGAAGAAAATGTCACATTAGGCTTGAAAATAACGAATCAAAAAACACCTGAAACTACTGAAAAAACATTAGATTTATTAAGGAAAATGGGCCTTGATTCAGTAGAAAAACAGTTTCCTAGCCAACTTTCAGGTGGAATGAGACAACGGGCAGCTCTTGTGCGTACATTAGCGACAAATCCCCAGATTTTATTGCTTGATGAGCCCTTTTCTGCTCTTGATTATCAAACAAAATTGAAACTTGAAGATCTTGTTGTTCAAACGTTAAAGGATTTTAATAAAACAGCAATCCTTGTCACACATGATATAGGCGAGGCTATTGCAATGAGTGACAGAATATTTGTTTTCTCAGCTAAACCAGGGAGACTGAGTAGAACCTATTTAATTCCTAAAGAAATACGCGAGCTTCCTCCATTTTATGCAAGACAGCATCCAAAGTTCTCAGAATTATTTCAGCAAATATGGAAGGAGCTGGATCAGCATGAAACAGAATGAAAGCATTGAACTCCTTCATAGAAATTATAAACGAGGTCTTGAACGAGAAAAAAAGTGGATCAGATTTTATCAACTATTAATTTTCATTTGTTTTTTTGGACTTTGGGAAATAGCGGGCAAAAGAGAATGGATTGATCCATTACTTTTCAGCTCACCTTCAAAGATATGGAAGTTATTTCTTACGAAAATAAATGATGGAACCCTACTATCTCACCTTGGTGTGACTCTTTTTGAAACTGTACTCGGCTTTATATTAGGAACAGCTTTAGGTGCACTACTTGCAGCGATTTTATGGTGGTCACCCAGATTATCAAAGATACTTGATCCTTACCTTGTTATAATGAATGCCATGCCTAAAGTGGCTCTTGGTCCAATATTAATCGTTGGTTTAGGTCCTGGCTTTTTTTCAATCATTGCAATGGGGACAATTATTTCGGTTATCATTACAACAATTGTTGTATACACGTCTTTTAAAGAAGTAGATTCAAATTATATTAAGGTGCTACAAACGTTTCAAGCAAGCAAATTCCAAACCTTTAAAGAAGCCATTTTACCAGCTTCATTTCCTACAATTGTTTCAACGCTAAAAGTAAATGTAGGATTATCATGGGTAGGTGTAATTGTAGGGGAGTTTCTTGTTTCAGCAAAAGGATTGGGTTATATGATCATTTATGGTTTCCAAGTATTTAATTTCACTCTTGTCTTATTGAGCCTAATCATTATTGCCTTTTTTGCTACTATTATGTACCAGGGCGTTGAGTTGCTGGAGAAACGATTGATTAAAAACGACAAAAGAGGCTGACTACGATGTTCCCTCATTGCTCCTTGAGGGTTCATCGTTTGCCGCCTCTATTTTAATCTTCTTTTTATTTCCTCAATACTTCTTTGTAATACATCATCTTTCATGATAAAACTAAATTTTTTATCTTTTTGAATCCCTTCAGGCAGTTCCTTAAGTAACACAGGTCCATATGTTTCATAATAGCCATCTTGTTCAACTAATTGATTAACCATGGCAAAATAGATATTCTTTACGATAACCTTTTCTTTACCTTTTACTTTATATTGACCAATATATTCTATTTCTTTAACAATTCCACCTGTCTCCTCTTTCACTTCCCTAATAGCTGCTTCAAGGGCCGTTTCATTGTCCTCAACCTTTCCTCCCGGAAATTCAAATCCACGATCAGAATGCTTTGTTAGCAACCATTGGTCTTGATGACGGCAAACAACCCAAACATGTTTGGGATCTTTCGAAAAAGGATGATCATCAAAAGATAAAACAACTTCATTGTGATAATAATCTATAAATCGGTACATTTTAATCCCTCTATTTTTTTCCTAATAAACAAATCTTATCACAATGTCAAAACTCTGTATAACGGTTTATTCTTGTTCATTAATTTTTGACATGAGCTGATTTGTCCGAATATGCTCTTTTGCCTCTTCATCACCTAGCTCATAAATCATACGATATATTTTCATATTCGTATCATCAATTGCATCATTTTCACGATCATAATGGTACTGAACATATGGTGTATGTGAGCGAAGGAAACCTTGAAAATCGCTTGAGTATACTTGATCGAAATACTCCCTGAGCTGAACGATTTCTTCATCGGTTGCCTCTATTTTAAAATCCCATGCAGAAGCTGTACTTAACTGTGAAATTTGCCCACTTCCCACCGTAATATAATACGTTTTCTTATTATTCTCCATGTCGACAACTCCTTCAATTATCCTTATGTTATGTTTTGTTCATATTCTTTGTAATATTCAGCGAGATATTAATTAGAATAGTTCTACTCTTAATAACAAAAAATACGAAGAAGCTACGATTAAAAACTGGAGGACAATACCGTGAACATTGAACTTTTTACAAATCCAGAGCTTAGTAAATTCCGCGCAGATGAAGAAGATGTCTATGCCTATGTTAAATCTATCCTAGAAAAAACAAGCAAGCAGGACATGCTCTCTTGGGTCAACACTCTATCAGAGGAAGACCTGCACTCTCTTATGATTCCATATTTTTCAGAGAAGCTTTCTGAAGATCTTGCTGATAGAGAGCTTTAACAGTGAAAAAAAGCAGGCGATGATCACATCACCTGCTTTCTGCTTATTTTCCTAAGAAAGACTTTAACATCCAATTATGCTTTTCTAAGCTTTGATGAATAGCCAATAGCATATCACCAGTTGTTTCATCTCCTACTTCACCAGCTAAATCCATTCCTTCTTTTAGCTCATCTACTAACACACTAAAATCATCATAGATGTTTTGAACCATTTGTTCTGCTGTTTCACTTCCATCAGCTTCTTTAATTGAAGCAAGCTCTAAGCTTTCTCTCATTGTAGCAACCGGTGCTCCTTCAAGAGCTAATAAGCGTTCAGCTAGTTCATCAATATGGACAGCTGCTTCGGTATAGAACTCCTCAAACTTTTCATGCAATGTGAAGAAGTTTTTCCCTTTAACAAACCAATGATAATTATGTAGTTTTACATAAAGCACCGTCCAGTTGGCAATTTGTTTATTTACTGTAGTTACTAGTTTCTCTGACATCTTAATTCCTCCTTTATTATCTACTAGTACTTTACCCCAGTTTTTCGACTTTAAACGCTTGAACATACTAAAAACATTGTATAAACATGTTAGATCTTTCATGATATGATAACTAATAATAGAATAAGTAGAGGAAGATTTTTTGGGAGGAAAATGTATTGAAAACTGTTTTTATTATCTGCATCATCATTGTCATTATTGTGCTTTTGCTTAGCCTCTTAACGACAAGAAAAGCCTACCAATATAAACATACTGTTGATCCAATTAAAAAGCCAGTTAACAATCAAGAAACACAAGAGAAAGAACAAGAAAAACCCACGCAAAATCAATAGATTGCGTGGGGCTTTCTCTTAGCCTTTTAGTAACTTTCATAAACATAAGGTGATTCCGGTTGTTCAACACGGTCAATTTCGGAAACCTCAATTGAAGGTAATGTCCAATCTTGATACTTTACTGTTGTAATTGTACCAGTTAGTTTCACCCATTGATCATCACCCAATGTCTCTGCTTCTGGAGATGTTGCCAATGTTCCAAACACTGATGCATCTGCCACACAACATGATAAACCAAACCTTGCGATGACAAATTGATTCTCTTTAAAATCATGTTCTCTAAAAACAAACCCTAACATCTCTACCTTTTTCCCAACGAACTTATCAGGGTTTTCATCAAGTATCGAGGTCATTGCTATAAAATTTTCTTCAGTAAATTGAATGGTTTCCATTTCAAGCATTTTCTGCTCAAGTTGTGCATAAAAGTCCACTGGTTTTTCCTGAACCTCAAATCCTTCAGGGTGCTCAAGTGGTACATCCGGAATGTTGGAAGACTGTGCAACTTTATTTCCTACACTTTCATCTAACTCATTCAAATAAGCTTCAGGATCACTTAAGTAAGCCTCAGCCTTTGATGTATCTTGCTCTTCTAGATTTGTCTTAAATCCTCTTTTGGCAGCAACAGAGCTATCCAACACAACATCTGGAAATAAAAATCCAGTTATAATAGGAAAAACAAATAAAGAATAAACAAGTAGCGTTTTTATTGGTGACGATGAAACAGCATGGTCTGTTCCACAATCACAGTAAAGCTCAGCTTGCTTTTTAGAACCACTTCTCCAGATTTGGATCGCACCTAACAGGGCAAAAACAATAATTGCAAAATACATAAAAGGCATCATTTTTGGCGCAATGAAATGAACCATATTTCCTGTGATGACTAGCTTAAGCATTAATAAGGTAAATCCAATTAATATAATTCCTCGGATATATAGTTGAAATCGATACTGCGCATGTTGTTTTTCCATATAATCTCTAAACCTCCTTTACTTATAAAAATAGAAACTGGTAAATAATAATAGAGATATAAACAACAATAGTAACGACTAGAATAAACGCTGCAACAAATCTTGCTTTAAAGAAAGCAAAAAGCATAATTGTATTCTTCAAATCAAGCATTGGACCATATACTAAAAAAGCAAGTAATGAACCGGCAGTAAATGTACCACCAAAAGAAGCCGCAACAAAGGCATCTGCTTCAGAGCATAGTGATAGAATATAACCAAACCCCATCATTAATGCTGGAGAAAGGAACTCGTTCGTTCCGAGCTCAGTCAACAGAGTACGATCAAGAAATGTTTGAAAAAGACTGGCGATTAATGCCCCCATTATTAAAAATTTTCCCATTTCAAAAAATTCATCACTTGCATGAAATAACGTAGATTTTAACTTTCCTACTTTTTCTTCTTGATTAGTATTCCCTTCTACTACTACATCCTCTTTCGTCCATTTTAATTGATTGCTGTTCTTAAACAAAAGATAAATGATAAACCCGATCACAATCGACAAAACAAACGCTAACCCCATTCTTGCATAAGCAATATGAAGCTCTGAAGAAAAGGCATAATAGGTTGAAGCAAATACAACTGGATTTAAGATCGGTGCCCCAACCAGAAAGACAACCCCAATATGTAACGGCATTCCCTTTTTCATCAACCTTCTTACAATCGGAACAATTGCACATTCGCAAATAGGGAAAATAGCTCCTAGTAATGCTGCTGGTAAAAGAGCAAGAATCGCATTTCTAGGCAATGCTCTTTTAATTAAATCTTCAGAAACATATGTTTGAATAAGCGCTGAAACAAAAACTCCTAACAAAATAAAGGGGATCGCTTCTAATAGAATACTTAAAAACATCGTGTTGACTGTTAATAATTCTGAAGGAATGTTAAATGATAGATCCTGAAAATCAACAAATAGGAATAAGTAAAAAAATAAACCTATTAACCCGAGAGCAATAAATTCACGAAATAGTGGTATGACGATTTTATTCATTTTTGAACTCCTATCCTATTAATCTTTGTTCTATATCATACTAGTTTTCTTGCGAGATTATGTCTTTTTAATTATGAACTTTTCTTTACATTCTTTTTTCATTCTAGTTTTTTTCCTAAAATTCGACACATCCCAACACATTCCAGAGATTTATTCGTTGAAGTTTTCTATTGACTTACAGTATACTCTCAATATCGAGTAAGTGAGAGGGGATTAAAATGACAAGAAAGATAAATTTACCACCAAAAAAGGAACGACACCGTTTATTCGGCTCTGTTGAACCGGGAGTAAAGCTAAAACCCACAGAAAAAGAGCAGATGCCTGATTTACAAAACACAAAAAAAGATTTTCTTTTTACTATAGACGCTGTAGGAATTAGTAATGTTAAACATCCTATCATTATTCATTCTGACTTACTGCCAAAGGAACAAACGACTATTGCTACTTTTAAAATGACAAGTAAAATCTCATATGATTCAAAAGGTACAAACATGAGCCGCTTTACTGAACAACTTGAGCAATACCGTCAAAATGGAGGATTTGTTCTTACTCTTTCAAATCTGTATGATTTTACGAAAGAATTGGCAGAACGTCTAAAGCAAAAAGACGCAAGCATAGAGGTAACGTTCCCTTGGTTCTATGAGCGTAAAGGACCAAGCTCAGAATTAGTAGGATTAAACCATGCCGAGGCTTCTATTTCTGTTACGTACCAAGATGGCGTTGGGTTTACAAGCTCAGCTTCTTTAACTAGTGCAATCACAACACTTTGTCCGTGTTCTAAGGAAATTAGTGAATATAGTGCACATAATCAACGTGGATTCGTAACGATGAATGTAGAATTTACTGAGGGTTATGATGAAAAAACAGATTGGAAAGCAGCACTTTTAGAAGCAGCCGAATCAAATGCAAGTGCAATGATACACCCTGTTCTTAAACGTACAGATGAAAAGGTTGTAACAGAAACTGCATATGAAAATCCTCGTTTTGTGGAAGATATGGTTAGGCTTGTTGCTGCTGACTTATATGAATTAGATTTTGTACAGGCATTTACAGTAGAATGTCGTAACGAAGAATCTATTCATTTACATGATGCGATTGCTAGTTTAAGTTATAGAAAAGAAGACTAATGAAAAACGGTGTCCCATTTGGAACACCGTTTTTTTCTTAACCAAATACTTTGGCTAATTCTTCTTTATCTTGATCAAGCCAAAAACGCATTAAACGCTTTGCTCCTTCTAAGTCATGAAGCTTTGCTTGACCACATTGTTTTTCATTAGCTGCTGGAATTTCCGTAATTTCAACAGCAGTTTTCATAGTATCTTCTAAAAGATCAATGATTTCACTTACTTCTGGCTTTCCACTTACAACTAAATAATAGCCTGTTTGACATCCCATTGGTGAAACATCAATAATATCAAAGTGATCATATTTTTCTGAATGCTCACGAATATTAAAAGCCAGTAAATGCTCTAACGTGTGAATGGTATCAGGCTTCATCGCCTGTTTATTTGGCTGACAAAAACGAATATCAAATTTATTTACTTCACCGTCACTACCAACTTTATGAACGCCACAATGACGAACATATGGTGCCTTTACGGCATTATGATCTAATTCAAAGCTTTCTACTGAAGGCATCTTTTTCACTCCTATAATGTTAAAATGGACTAGCATACTATGCTCGTTTATATTGTAACACATGAATGAAAAATGGCGAATGATCAACTATTCTAGTTATGAAAAACTGCATTATTAAAAGTGAGGTCAACAAGTTATGAAGCAAATTTTCATCTCCGGTATCCGTTTCTATCAAAAATTTATATCGCCCCTTACACCACCCACCTGTCGCTTTTACCCAACATGTTCACATTACGGACTCGAAGCGTTTCAAAGGTTTGGGGTACTTAAAGGAAGTTATTTAACGATAAAGCGTATTTTAAAATGTCATCCGTTTCATCCCGGTGGTGTTGATCTTGTACCGGAAAAACAAGAAAAAAAGCTATGAAATTTTTCATAGCTTTTTCTTATCTTAACCTTCGTATCCATTTACAACAACATCAAGTTTTCCTGTTGCAGGATCTATAACAAGACCATGCACTGGAATATTCTCTACTAGTAATGGGTGATTTTTAATTGTTTCCACACTATCACGAACACTATCTTCAACTTTCTCAAAGCCTTTTAGCCATTGATCTAAATCTATTCCAGAATATTTAATTGTATCAATTTTTTCAGAGGAAACTCCGCGTTCCACTGCTTTTGATAAGAAAGATTCTGAATTTAATTTACTCATACCACAATCATGGTGACCCACTACACAGATTTCATCTGCTTTTAATTCATAAACAGCGACTAAAATACTTCTCATGATACTTCCAAAAGGATGAGCAACAATGGCACCAGCACTTTTCACAATCTTTACGTCACCATTTCGAATGTTCATTGCTTGTGGCAAAAGCTCAACTAATCTAGTGTCCATACAAGATAAGATGACAAGCTTTTTCTCAGGAAATTTTGTTGTTTCAAATTTTTCAAATTCTTTATCTGCTACAAATTTTTCATTATGTGCTAAAATTTCATCTACTAATCTCATATTCATTCCTCCACTATTCTAGTTTTCTGTTTTTTTATCATATCATAACTCTTGAAAATTCTCTAATGATGAGTTACTATGGTTAAGGAAATTAAATCGTAACAGTTACTATTTGCTTTTAGAAATAAAAATTAGTTCTCAAATCGTAATCATTAAGATATAATAGTGAAGTCTTAATCGTAATCATACTGATTTATTGAAAGGAGATTATTTAATATGAAAAGCACACATTACTCATGAGCTCATTCCTGTTACTATCAAGCTTATTAATAGGCTGTAACGCAAGTAACGAAGAAGGACAATCGGCGAATGAAACAAATACTGAAGATACTTTAAAAATCTATACTACGATTTATCCACTAGAAGATTTCGCAAAAAAGATAGGTGGAGATTTAGTTGAAGTTGAAAACATTCTTCCTCCTGGAGTTGACGCCCACACATACGAGCCTACTACTAAGGCGATGGTTGAAATCGCTGAAGCAGATGGATTCATTTATTCAGGTGTAGGATTTGAAAGCTTTACAGAAAAAGTTCAAGAATCATTAAATTCTGAAGATGTTGCTTTTATCAACGCTGGTGAAGGAATCGAATATATAGAAGGTCATGAAGAAGAAGCTGCTCATGATGAAACTGAACATGCTGAAGAAGAAGCTGCTCATGATGAGAGTGCACACGCTGAGGACGAAGCCGCTCATGATGAAAGTGAACACACTGAGGATGAAGCCGCTCATGATGAAAATGCACACGCTGAGGATGAAGCCGCTCATGATGAAAATGCACACGCTGAGGATGAAGCTGCTCATGATGAAAGTGCACACACTGAGGATGAAGCCGCTCATGATGAAAATGCACACGCGGAGGATGAAGCCGCTCATGATGAAAGTGCACACGCACACGATCACGGTGATCAGGACCCACACGTTTGGATTGACCCTATTCATTCAATTACTCTAGCAGAAAACATCAAAGATGCATTAATAGAACTTAACCCAGAAGGAAAGCAAACATTTGAGGATAACTTCCAAGCGTTAAAAACGCAGCTTGAAGACCTTGATCAATCTTTTAAAGATGTAATAAGCAATGCAGAAAAGAAAGAGATCCTAGTATCTCATGCTGCTTACGGTTATTGGGAAAACCGTTATGGAATCGAACAAATCAGTGTACTAGAACTTTCTCCAACTGAGGAACCTTCACAAAAAGAATTACAAACAATTATTGAAACTGCTAAAGAACATGAAATCAACTACATCATTTTTGAAACAAATGTTACAAGCAATGTAACAGATATCGTTCAAGCTGAAATTGGAGCAGAAGCATTAACCCTTAGCAACCTAGAGTCTATTACAGAAGAAGATGTAAAAAATAATGAGGATTATTTTAGTATTATGGAAAGAAATTTAGAAACTTTAAAAACAGCCTTATCAAGTAAGTGAGCGAATATTTCGTTCACTTTTTTTATTTAGACAGAAAGATACATCTATCATATAATCAACTTGATCTTCAAAAATAAAAAGGATGTGAAATATGATTTACAAGCACCGAAAGGAACCTAATGAATTATGTATTCTAAAAAACCTAAATACCCGAATGAGTTTGGATGAAAAGGACAAGCAGTATTATTTTAACCTTAAGAAAGGGTATGAGGGCGAGGTATTATTTGATAGTTTACTAGAAAAGCTTAGTTGTGAATGCATTATCCTAAATGATTTGCTTTTAAAACAAAATAACACATTGTTCCAAATTGACTCTTTACTTATCACCCGAGACTCTCTTTACCTTTATGAGGTGAAAAATTATGAAGGAGATTATTATTACGACTCTGATCGACTATATAAGAAAAACCAAAAAGAAATAAGCAATCCTCTCATTCAATTGAATAGAACCGAATCATTATTAAGACAATTACTCAAACATCTTGGATACCCTACTTCGATTTTTGCCTCAGTCGTTTTCATCAACCCAGCATTCACTCTATATCAATCACCCCTGAACAAACCATTTATTTTTCCTACTCAAATTAATAGGCACTTGCAAGAACTAAATACAGTATCGTCAAAGTTAAATGAAGATCATAAGAGGCTTGCTGACAAGTTACTTTCTTTACATGTCACGGACTCTCCATATAGGGAATTACCTAGTTATGAATATAAGGAGCTACGTAAAGGGGTTGTTTGTGGGGAGTGTTTGTCTTATTTAATTAGTGTTGAGGGAATGCAATTTTTATGTTTAACCTGTGGTCACAGAGAAGAAATTGAGACTGCTGTTATGCGAAATGTAAGGACATTTAAGCTTCTTTTTCCTGACAATAAGCTCACGGCAAATGTCATTCATGAATGGTGTAATGAAATTGTAACTAAAAGAAGAATAACAAGAATTCTTCAAAAAAACTTTAAGGTAAAAGGGGTTCATCAGTGGACTTATTATGAGGAATAAAGTAAAACAACAGACTGAGAAACTGCTCAATTACCTAATTCACTGAATGTTGGTCTTCATCTCTTATGAAGACCTTCTTCTATGGTTTTGTACACAATGATAGTCTTTATCGCTTTGCATGAAGACCATCTCCACTGTTTTTCCATACAATGTTGGTCTTCATCTCCGGCATGAAGACCATCTCTACCTATTTCCCACTCTATGTCGGTCTTCATCTCCTTCATGAAGACCATCTCTACCTATTTTCCACTCTATGTTGGTCTTCATCTCCTGCATGATGACCATTCCATCTATTTTCCACTCTATGTCGGTCTTCATCTCCTTCATGAAGACCATCTCTACTTATTTCCCACTCTATGTCAGTCTTCATCTCCTGCATGAAGACCATCTCTACCTATTTCCCACTCTATGTTGGTCTTCATCTCCGGCATGATGACCATCTCCATCTATTTTCCACTCTATGTTGGTCTTCATCTCCGGCATGATGACCATCTCCATCTATTTTCCACTCTATGTTGGTCTTCATCTCCTTCATGAAGACCATCTCCACCTATTTTCCACTCTATGTTGGCCTTCATCTCCGGCATGAAGACCATCCCCACCTATTTTCCACTCTATGTTGGTCTTCATCTCCTTCATGAAGACCATCTCCATCTATTTTCCACTCTATGTTGGCCTTCATCTCCGGCATGAAGACCATCCCCACCTATTTTCCACTCTATATTGGTCTTCATCTCCTGCATGATGACCATCTCCATCAATTCTCCACACAATGTTGGTCTTCATCTCCTGCATGATGACCATCTCCATCAATTTTCCACACTATGTCGGTCTTCATCCCCCTGCATGATGACCATCTCCACTGATTTTTCACACTACCTTAATCTTCCCCCCTGCATGAAGACCATCTTCTCCGATTTTCCCCACGATGTTGGTCTTCATCTCAAATAAAAAACCCACAAGAATATTCTCTAGAAAATAGTGGACACTATGGGTGATTACGACAAGGTAGGAAAAGAAAGGCGGATCGCAATGGATGATTTAGTATTAGCGCGTTCACTGTTCGGAACCACAATGGGCTTTCACATTATTTTTGCCACTTTGGGTGTTGGGTTGCCTTTAATGATATTATGTGCGGAACTTCTTTTTCAAAAAACGAAGGATCAGGATTATGCCATAATGGCAAAGCGTTGGACAAAAGGACAGGCTGTTTTGCTTGGGGTTGCCATTCCAACAGGAACAATTGCCGGGGTTCAGCTCGCATTATTATGGCCGGGATTTATGGAGGTAATTGGGAGAGTAATGTCATTGCCTTTCCAAATTGAAATTTATGCTTTCTTTATTGAAGCCTTGTTTATGAGCATTTATGTTTATGCGGCTGATCGAATTTCTCCTAGAATGAGAATTATCAGCGTTACCCTCGTTCTTATAGGGGCAAGTGCTTCTGCCGTTCTCATAACAAATGTTCATGCATTTGAAGGAACTCCCGCTGGTTTCAGGATTGAGAATGGGGAAATTGTTGATGTGGATCCATGGGCTGCGTTTTTTAACCCTAGCTTCTTCATTTCAGCTGCACATGTAGCCGTTTCAGCCTATATGACCGGCGCTTTTATGATTAGTACAATTGCAGCATTCAAAATGTTAAAAAGCAGGAAAAATGAACGTGTATACAAATTTCATCGAAAAGCGCTTATGTTAAGTTTGGTTATTGGAGGAATCTTTTCTTTTCTAACGGCAATCAATGGCCATGAGTCGGCTCAAATGTTACATGAATACCAGCCTGAAAAGCTTGCTGCGGCAGAAGGCCTTTTTGAAACACAGGATTACGCTCCCCTGGCTATTGGAGGATTTACAGATCGTGAAAGCCAAGAAGTAAAGTATGGGATTGAAATTCCTTGGGCCTTAAGCTTCTTAGCAGGAGATAGCTTTAAAACAGAGGTTGTTGGTTTAAATGATTTCCCTGAGGAATACTGGCCACCGTTATTTGTGCACACACTTTTTAACGGAATGGTTCTTATTGGGAGTTTTTTAATCTTTTTGTCCCTTGCTGGGTTTGTTTGGTACAAATTTTTGAAAAAACCACATTTTCCTAAGCTATTTATGTATGCCTTCGTTGTAGCAGGACCACTGTCCCTTCTTTCTATTGAATTTGGATGGATTTTTGCCTGTACAGGAAGACAGCCATGGGTGATTTATCGTATTTTAGCTACCGAAGATGTCGTAACAAAGTCAACCCAAATTGGGATGTTGTTTCTTCTTTTCTCTTTAATTTATGTTATTTTAGGTATTGCAGTTTTAGCTGTATTAAGATATTACTTCAAGCGCCACCCTGTTGAGGATGAGCTTGATGGAGGAGTACCTAACCAAAATAATCTTAGCTATTAATCCTTAGAAAAGGTGTGAATCAAAATGACTGCAGATTCATTACTCGCAATCACAGTATTATGGGGGTTCGTGTTTATTTATGCTGTTATGGCTACAATGGATTTTGGAGCAGGCTTCTGGTCCATGGTTTATTTTAATAAAGAAAAAACTAATGCAACAAACATCGCGAACCGTTATCTCTCTCCTACATGGGAAGTAACAAATGTATTCATTGTGGCCATTGTTATCGCCCTAGTTAGCTTCTTCCCAGGAGCAACATTTATCTTGGGGACAGTCTTGCTCCTTCCAGGAAGTTTCATCTTAATTTTATTAGCTTTACGAAGTGGATTTTTAGTGTTTTCACATGTTGCAAAGGACTATGAAAAAGGTTTAACATATGTTTCCGGAATTTCAGGATTTATTATTCCAGCGTTACTTATGCTTGTGTTGCCGATTACACATGGTGGCTATATTGATGTTGTAAATGGTGTACATCAGCTTAACTTCGGTGCTTTATTTACAAGTCCAAACATCTACGCCTTCATTGGCTTTGCTGTTAGCAGTACACTGTTTTTATCATCACTGCTGCTTGCAGACTATTCAAATGTTGCGGATGAACTCGAAGCGTATCGTGTTTATCGACGTGATGCCTTAATTCTTGGTCCCATTTCTTTAGTTACAGCATTTTTCATTATGCTAACCTTAAGGGCTGAAGCAAATTGGCTTTATACAAACATGCTTGATTACCTCCCCTTTTTAATTGGCTCAGTTCTTTCATTTGTTGTTGCTGGTGCTGCTTTATTTCTCCCATCAGCAAAGCATAAGCAACGAATTGGAAGACCGAGATTAGCGGTAGTAGCTGTAACCATTCAATATTTATTAGCAAGTTATGCATATGGACGAGCTCATCTTCCATACATGATTTATCCTGACGTAACAATTGAATCTGGTTTTACACATCCCAACACTTTCCGAGCGTTATTTATCACATACATTGTCGGGTTCCTTATTCTCTTCCCAGGATTTGTTTACTTTTGGAAACTCTTTATGAAAGATAAGCGCTATTTAAAACAAAATGAATCTTAAATAAGTCTTACATATTTTTTCTGCTTTTAGAAAAAATAAAGTGGTGATAAAACGAGCCAAGGGGGATGTAACATGAAAGAAAGCCTGATTGAATCATTTCGTCAAGATGTGAAAAATTCAAATGCTGACTCGTTTCCGATGTTTGTGGATTCTTTTACAAATTTATGGGACTATGAGTTCGGCTCACTGGATGACCTTCCTCAAGATGTTGATGATTTAGTTGCTGATCGTGCGATTGAATATGGATTAATGGAATAACAATAACATACTAATGATACCCATAATACTTAAAAAATCCCGGCTGTTAGAGGCCGGGATTTGTTGTTGCAGTTTTAGCAGTAGCTTTTGATAGCTTTTTTTGTGCTCGTTTTTTTGCAAGTAATCCATGCTTTGGTGAAAACAAAAACGCAAGGGCGAAAAGAACACCAGTTGACGTTGCCATAGCACCTGCAATCGACACATTTAATACGGTTGCCATGTAATATCCACTTATCGCAGAGAAAACACCTATTCCAGCACTAATAAAAAGCATATTTAGTAGTTTATCTGTTAGTAAATAGGCTGTAGATGCAGGGACAATGAGCATTGCCACAACTAAAATGGCACCAACACTATCGAATGAGGCAACAGTAGTAATTGAGAGCATCCCCATCTGTAAGTAATGAATAAATAAGACGGGAATTCCAATTGCTACAGCCATCTCAGGATCGAATGAGCTAATCTTAAATTCTTTATAAAAGAAGATAATGATTAGTAAGTTTACAATGAACACAAAACCTAAAAGCCAAACTGCTTTTGGACCCAGCTCCATCCCATTCCACTCGACTGTATCCCACGGGATAAATGTGATTTCCCCCATTAAGGCGTGATCCACATCTAAATGGATATTTCCTGCAAAAACAGAAAGAAGAATAACTCCGACAGCAAAAAGAGATGTAAACACAATCCCAATCGCAGCATCACCTTGAACACCCTTACCACTCAACACCTGAACAAGTAAGGCTGTTAATAACCCTACAATAACTGCACCAATTAAAAGAGATGGACCATCTAGACTACGACTAACTAAATATCCACCGACTATTCCTAATAAAACAGTATGTGAGATCGCATCTGCTAGCATCGCCATTTTTCTTAAAACGAGGAAACAGCCAATCATTGCACATGTAATGCCTACTAATGATCCTGTTATGATAATCCAAGCATCATAAGTCATTTACCATCACTCTCCTATCTCCGAGACTCGTTGACTTCGGTATTAGTAATGGTGCGCGATCATGGATACGCAATAATTTAAGCAGCTGATCTTTCGTTTCTTTTGAAATGGCATTTAAATTAAGATCGTCCCTTGTTTTCAACTCTAAATGGGCAAATTCCATTTCATGCATTAAATACATTTCATATAAACGCTGTTGTAAAACAAGTTCATATCCTGCCTCAATTCCTTTTTCAGTTAACATCCATTTACCATTACTTGATGGTTTAATATACTCCTTCTTTTCCAATACATTTTTAGCATGTTGGAAAAGGCTTGGTGTAACTTTTCTTTTTAATAAAACCTCATCTTCAGAAATTTCACGCAGATTTCCGCCTTCTGCTACATCATAAAAACTTAAGAAAATTTGCTCTACTGCCGTTCGTTTTCTTAAATGTAGTTGTTTTATTGCCTTTGCAAGCAAGCCTCTTTTTGGAGCAAAAATAAGTGAAATGATAAACAGAATTGTTGCAGCAATAATAATAAGTGGGCCGGTTGCCATCCCTTCCATAATCGTACTTAATAGTGTTCCAAATACTCCAGAAATGCCGCCGATAAATCCTGAAATAATGATCATTGAACTTAATTTCTCTGTCCAATATCTTGCGCTAATCGCAGGAGTAATGAGCATAGCTGCCATCAACACAACACCCACTGTTTGTAAGCCTATTACAACTGAACAAACAATGAGTAAAAGCAACAGCCCATTAAAGAATTTCGCTGGAATTCCAATTCCTTTTGCAAACTGAGGATCAAACGTTAGTAATTTGAACTCTTTATAAAAGATCACCGTTATCGCTAGCAAAATGATTGCTATGATGGTAATTAACTGTACATCTGCTGCAACCATTGAAGCTGCCTGCCCGAAAATAAAGTCATCTAAACCACTCTGATTTCCAGCACCATTGTGTTGGATATAAGTTAAAAGAACAATTCCGAATCCAAAAAACACAGAAATGATAATGCCTAGTGCTGAATCCTCTTTTATTCTGGAATGATTAATAATCACTTGAATAAAAAAAGATGAAATTAAGCCTGCAATTACAGCTCCAATTAAAAACCAAAGAAGCGATTTTGAACCATATAGTAAATAGGCAATACATACTCCAGGTAAAGCCGAATGAGCCATCGCATCACCTATTAAGCTTTGCTTTCTTAATAATGTAAAGCTTCCGACAACTCCACTAGCAATTCCCAGGAGCATTGTGCCAATTAAAACCCATTGGGTATTTGGATTTTGAAGTTGTAACAATAGTTCTTCAAACATTTGCTTCACTCCTATTTATTCTAAAGAAACTAACCGTTCCCTATCCTTCTTTAGGAAGGCTTTGATCTACTATCTATCTTTTTATTTCCCTTCAACAACAACCGATTGACCTTGTAGAAATGTTAGTTTTCCACCATACGTTTTTTGTAGATTATCGATTGAGAAAGTTTCCATAGTTGGACCAAACGCAACTTTTCTCATATTTAATAGAAGAACCCAATCAAAATACTCTTCTACTGTTTGTAAATCATGATGAACAACTAGAACTGTTTTCCCTTTTGCCTTTAATTCATTTAATAAAGCGATAATGGCTTTTTCAGTTGCTGCATCCACTCCAACAAACGGTTCATCCATAAAGTAAACATCTGCATCTTGAGCAAGTGCTCTTGCTAAAAAGACCCTTTGCTGCTGCCCACCAGAAAGCTGACTGATTTGACGATTTTCAAATTCAAGCATTCCTACTTTTTTAAGACACTCTCTAGCAAACTCAATATCTCTCTTACCAGGACGTTTAAACCAGCCAACATGACCATATCTTCCCATTAAAACAACATCTAATGCATTTGTTGGGAAATCCCAATCCACAGATCCACGTTGTGGAACATACCCACACGTTTTCTCTGCTTCTTGTATTGTTCACCGAATATATTTACTTCACCAGAAGCTGCTGGAATTAATCCTAAAATCCCTTTAATCAAGGTTGACTTTCCAGCACCGTTTGGGCCAATAATGCCAATTAATTTTCCTTCAGGTACCTCAAAACTTACTTCCTGTAAAACAGGTTTCTGATGATACGCAATTGTTAAATTTTCAACTGTAACAGGATTCATACATTAACACCAACCTTTTTGCGGTTTCACTTTTAGAGATATACCAATAGCTAAGAACAAATTGTTTTCATTCTTAGCTATCAACCTTATAACCTATCGTTACTCTATTTTAAAGAAGATACAATCGTATCTACATTGTGTTTGAACATACCAAGGTATGTGCCTTCTTCTGTTCCTTCTTCACCCATTGCGTCAGAAAAAAGCTCACCACCGATTACTACTTCATGACCTTGTTTTTTTGCACCTTCTACTACTGCACTAATTGACTTCTCTGAAATACTACTTTCAATAAACACAGCTTTAATGTTTCTTTCTACTAATGTATCTACCAACGCTTGAACATCTTTTAGTCCATATTCAGAATCTGTACTTAATCCTTGTAATCCCATTACTTCCAATCCATATGCATGCCCAAAATAAGCAAAGGCATCATGAGCTGTTACTAGCACACGGCTTTCTTCTGGAATGGTTTTAATTTGCTCATTTGCATAAGCATCTAAATCCTCTAATTCTTTTTTATAGTTGGTCGCATTTTCCTTAAATAATTCTTCATTATCAGGAGATTGCTTTGTTAATTCTGCTTCAACTGCATCAACAGCATGAATCCATGCTTTGATATCAAACCATACGTGAGGATCGTGTGCAGTTGAATCATCTGCTGCTAATAACAAATCTTCTGGAATAGAATCACCAACGGCGACTGTTGCCTTATCCTCTGACATTTTTTCGAAAATTTCACCCATTTTCCCCTCTAAATGAAGCCCATTGTAAAAAATCATATCTGCTTCATTTAATTTCTGGATATCCCCTTGAGAAGCTTGATAAAGATGAGGGTCGACTCCTGGTCCCATTAATGAAGTAACTTCCACTTTATCTCCACCCACATGTTTTACGATATCTGCTACTTGACCTGTAGTTGTTGTAACATTAATTGTTTCACTAGAAGTTCCGTTTCCTTCAGCTACATCACCATTTGTCTGTTCACTATCACTACCACATGCCGATAATAAAAATACTGCTAGAATCGCTGTTCCTACACCTGCCAACCATTTTTTCACCTTTTACTCCTCCATTTCGCTTTTCATTTTTATATTCATGGTTGAAACTTTCCTATTTTTGCTGGGTCAAAAGTAGTTTATGTAGTTATTTAGTATGTGTGCTACATTTTTTACTTATATCATTTTTTGTTAGTTCATCTAAAAAAGTTTCCTTAACGCAACAATAATTCATTTAGACTTTTATGTCAAACATCTTTTCTCGACAATTTAGGAGATAAAAAAAGGATAACTCAAACTATGTACTCAGTGAGTATACTGAATTCATAGTCTAGAGTTATCCTTAAAAGAGCAGAAAGAGAAACTAACTTTCATTAAATTTGTTAATCTTTCTTCATAATTATACTCGGTTGTTAGCTTTCATTAAAAATCTTGATCATTTAATTTTGACAAACAAATTTACTATAAAATTAATTTTTCATAGGCTAATAATTAAATTTCCCCTCTATATTCTAATTAAAAATATCTTTTTATAATTATTTTAAAACTGTGACTGATGAAGCTATTGATTTTAACAGATCTTTCTTAACCTTATACCCTATCCCAATTTCATTTGGTACACTAATTTTCCCTGAAACACTTCTTATTTCCGGATCAACGATATCCTTCTCCCAATATCTTGAAGATGATGAGATATCTCCCGGAATTGTAAAGTTTGCTAGTGATGCTAAAGCAATATTATGCGCTCGTGAAATACTTGTTTCAAGCATCCCACCACACCAGACTGGTATTGAATGCTCAAGACATAAATCATGTATTTTCTTTGATTCAGTTAACCCGCCTACTCGCCCAGGTTTAATATTAATAACTTGGCAACTTCCCAATTCAATCGCTTTTCTGGCATCTTCACTAGTTATAATACTTTCATCTAAGCAAATAGGAGTTGATAGGTTCTCTTGAAGCTTTGCATGATCAACAATGTCGTCTGCTGCGAGTGGTTGTTCAATCATCATTAACCCAAATTGATCTAGTTCTTTTAATCTTTCAACATCATTCAGTGTATAAGATGAATTTGCATCTGCCATTAAAGGTAAATCAGGAAACCTTTTGCGTATTTCCTCAACTATTTTCATATCCTGTTCTGGTGAAATCTTTATTTTAAATCGTTTATATCCTTCCTCATGATATCGAGTAATCTGTTCAATCATATTTGAAAAGGAAGATATCCCGATAACAACACCGCACTCAATTTCATTTCTTACGCCACCTAATGCCGTTGATAAGGATACATTTTTCTTCTTAGCATATAAATCCCATATTGCACCCTCTAGAGATGCTTTTGCCATTTGATTTCGCTTTATTCTTTTAAAAATCTCCTGCAGTTCATCTGGGTGTTCAAAAGTCTCAGAAATGACTAGTGGGATAAGAATGTCTTTAAGAAGATGAAAGCAGGTTGAAATCGTTTCTTCTGTATACCAAGGGGTTGAGAATGCCACAACCTCTCCCCATCCACTTACTCCATCAGAATCAATAACTTCAACTAAAATACTATCTCGATCCGTAACATGTCCAATACTTGATGTAAACGGGACTTTCAACCGCTGAGTTATATGATACAATGTGACTTTTTCAACTTTTATCATTTAGACATTCCTTTTTCTAGATATTTTCTAAGGTCTTTTCTCAAAAGCTTATTCGATGCATTTCTTGGAAGCTCTTCTAAAAATGTTATATGATGAGGAACTTTGTATTTTGCCAATCGTTCTTGACAGTATGCAAGAAGATCTTCACGATCAATCTTTTCAGTTGTAACAAGAAAAGCATAAGGGACCTGTCCCCATTTCTTATCTTCTATACCAACAACACCCGCATCCTGGACAGCTGGGTATGAGAGTAAGACATTTTCAATTTCTGCTGGGTATACATTTTCTCCACCGGAAATAATTAAATCTGATCGTCTGTCTAATACATATAAAAATCCATGATTATCGATATAACCTTGATCACCTGTGTGAAACCAACCATTTGTAAATCCGTTTTTTGTCGCTTCCTCCCGCTTCCAATAACCCTTTGTAATAGTTGGTCCTTTAACGAAAATCTCGCCCTCTTCGAATGGAGAACATTCTCTTCCATTTTGCATGATTTTCATTTGACATAAAAATAATGGTTTACCTGCTGATCCTACCTTTTTCATGCTATATTCAGGAGATAAGGTAACAATTTGTGAAGATGTTTCGGTCATTCCATACGTTTGAAAAACGGGGATTTGTTTTGTGAGGCTTTTTTCAAGCAAGTCTTTTGGAACTGGACCTCCTCCTGCAAGCATACATCGAAAGCTCTCCGGGTATTTGTTATGGCCAAGGTCAACAAGCATTTGATTTAACATCGTTGTGACAACTGACACAATGGTTACCCCATCCTCCAAGATGGCACGATTCATTTTTTTAGCATCAAATCTCTCAAATAAGACAATACCAATTCCATAAATAACACTTCGAAACAAGATCGATAATCCGCTAATATGAAATAACGGAACAGCTAATAACCAACGATCTTCTTGTACTATTCCCAGATTTAATGCAGAGCCGATTGCACTTGACCAATGATTTCCAAACGTTTGTAGTACACCTTTTGGATATCCTGTTGTTCCAGATGTATACATGATGGTTGCCACTTGATCTGCCTTGAACTCCTCAATTTCTTCTATGTAAACAGGACTTTCTATTTCTTTGAGGTGGTCAACAACAATTACATTTACCTTTTCACCTAGTTTTCCCGCTAATTCTTCATGACAAATAACAGAAACAGCTTCAGCATCTGATAGTTGAAAAGCTAGCTCTTGATTTGTTAAGCGATGATTTAATAATACAGCTATAGCACCGACAGAGAAGAGCGCATGAATCACTTCAATCATATCTACGCTGTTTTTCATGAGCACCCCTATATGATCATCTCTTTTTACCCCATGAGAGATTAATTGTTTTACTCTATTTTGAACACGTTTATAAAGCTCGTCAAACGTCAATTCTTCATTTTCTGCTTTAACAGCCAAACGATTTGGCGTAAGATTTGCTCGTTGCTTTAACCAATTAGGGAATGTCTCGTTCATAACAATACCTTACCTCCTTTAATTTTATATTTTTAATAAAAAAAGCTTGATGAGAAAAGTATCACCAAGCTTTTTTGAAATCGTATAAGGCTTAAGGGAAACGAGGGAATTGTTTGAAGTCCGGAGTACGTTTTTCTTTGAATGCATCGCGGCCTTCTTTTGCTTCATCCGTTGTATAATAAAGCAATGTTGCATCCCCAGCAAATTGCTGAATTCCTGCAAGTCCATCTGTATCCGCATTAAATGCTGCTTTTAAGAAACGAATAGCTGTTGGACTTTTTTCTAATATTTCCTCACACCATTTTACCGTTTCTTCTTCTAACTGATCTAACGGAACAACTGTATTGACTAAGCCCATATCTAAAGCTTCTTGTGCGCCATATTGTCTGCATAGATACCAGATTTCACGTGCTTTTTTATGTCCTACTATGCGAGCTAGATAGCCTGAGCCATACCCTGCATCAAAGCTTCCCACTTTAGGACCAGTTTGTCCAAATACAGCGTTATCCGCAGCAATTGTTAAATCACATACGATATGTAATACATGTCCTCCACCAATTGCATACCCTGCAACCATCGCGATAACAGGCTTTGGAATGACACGAATTAATCGTTGTAAATCAAGTACGTTTAAGCGGGGAATTTGATCATCACCTACATAACCACCATGGCCACGCACTTTTTGGTCTCCACCTGAACAGAAGGCTTTTCCACCTTCACCTGTTAAAATAATGACACCTACATTTTCATCATCTCGAGCACGAGCAAATGCATCAATTAACTCTGTCACCGTTTTCGGTGTAAATGCATTATGTACATGTGGACGGTTAATTGAAATCTTCGCTATTCCATTATATGTTTGATAAATGATTTCTTCATACTCACGCTGTGTAACCCATTCAATTGCCATTTTTGTACCTCCTAATTATTTTGAGATAAAAACTCACTTACTATTTTACCAAAAATTCGTGGTTGTTCTACATGAATTGTATGTCCTGCATGATTTATTTCCTTTAAGTAGCTAGTAGGAAGGTATTTGTGCATATTTTTAGCTATATCACAAAACTTTAAATCCCATTCACCACACAACAATAACACAGGGATCTCTATAGTTGAAAGCTGCTCCCACCAGGATGGTTGAGATCCTGTCCCCATTCCAATCAAACTGTTAGCAAGTCCTACAGGATTATTTTGTAGCCTAAGTGCTCTAAGCTTTTGTTTTGTGTCCAGTGACAATTGGTCTTGGGTTGAGAATAAGGGAATTTTCTCCCATCGTTGAACAAATCTTTCTACCCCATGACTCAAAATTTCTTTTGCAAGCTTTTCATCGGATCTTTTTCGATTGTTTCGTTCCTCCAGGTAATTTAAGCCGGGTGAGCTACTCTCAAGAATCAGTGTTTTTACACGTTCAGGAAATGTTGCTGCAACAGATAAAGCTAATCTACCTCCCATAGAATATCCCAAAATATTTGCACGATTGATTGATAAAGTATCTAATATTTCAACAATATCTTTAACAACCTCATTCATTTCATACCTTGAAGGATCTGAAGGAGATTCTGTTCTACCATGTCCAATAATGTCAATTAAAACAAGTTGATGCTGTGGAAATTCCGCTAATATATGGTTCCAATTGGCAATACATCCAGTAAAACCATGTAATAAAACAAGTGGCTCACCCTTTGAAACGACTTCAACGTTATAATCAATACCTCTTATTTTCATTGTTTCAACACTTTTCTTATTTCCTGGGAAACATGATCTAACAATTCCCGATGAATCTTGACACGTGTCATTCGATCTGTTGCAAGTTCAACAACCTGTAATCCGCTGTTGTTCCATTCATTTGTAAGATAATTCCGGAATTCGTTCCAGCTCTCAATCTTGACATATTTCCCCTCATACATTTCTACCACTTTCGAAAAATTTAAACCAGTTGGAGTTCCATAAAGTGTTTCAAAATGCTTTTCTTCTTTTGACTGAGGAAGAAAAGAAAAGATCCCGCCACCATCATTATTAACTAAAATGACTGTTAGATTAAGTTGATTCATTTTCGCTACTAAAAGACCATTTAAATCATGAAAGAACGATAAATCACCTATTAATAAAAATGTAGGCTTTTTATGATCGACACTAACACCTAATGCAGTAGATACAATTCCATCAATACCGTTGGCTCCTCTATTAGCAATGATTTCTATTTCTTTATCATGATTTCTAAAAAACGTATCAACGTCCCGTATCGGCATGCTGTTTCCAACGAATAATCGGCTGCCATCAGGTAGAAGTTGTTGAAGTTCACTAACTACTTTTCCTTCAAATAACTCATCGATTTTATGCAACTCATGATCAAGTCTTTCTGAAAAGACCTGATTACTTTGTAACCATTTAATATAATAATCCGAGAATTCCTTAGCTTGTATTAAGTTCACCATCTCTTTACAGAAATAATGCGGCATACAAGTAATAAGATGTGAAGCATTTAAAGTTGGGTCCCGATACTCTTCACTTGAATCGACAATAATCTGTATAATATCCGGATTATTTTTCAATAAAAGCATAAGAGGCTTGGAAACAGGCATAGGGCCAAACCGAATAATCACTTCTGGTTTAAGCTCATTAACTAATTCAGGATCTTTTAATATCGAGTCATATCCATCAATGATACCCTGCTTTTTATGCTTACCTGCTCTTAATTGAGAAAGAGGGTCGGCAAGGATCGGGAATTTCAGTTTTTCAGAAAGCTTATTCACTTCTGTAATAAAATCTGAATCATTTTGTTCTCCACAAACAATAATTCCTTTAGAAAACCTGTTCACAAGTTGAGCCAACATCTCCATTTGTTCTTTCGATAAAAGTACTTCACCTAGTGTAGTATATAAATAGGTTGTTCGATCTTCTGTTGTACTCCATAAGTCATTAAGAGTTAAATTGGGGAGTAAAGGCTCTCTAAATGGAAAATTCAAATGAACCACTCCCGCAGAATGTGCAGAAGCAATTGACACTGCTCTACCTGCAATTGTCCTAACATAACGAAACATTCCTACTTGTTCTTCAGGTAAGGCTACGTCAACAAACCATTTTGGATAATGACCATACATTTGAATTTGATCAATTGCCTGTGGTGCCCCAACATCTCTTAACTCATGAGGTCTATCAGAAGTTATGACTATTAATGGAACTCTTGAGTAACGCGCTTCAACAATTGCTGGATAATAATTAGCTGCTGCAGTACCAGATGTACAAACTAATACAACAGGTCTTTTATTACACTTAGCCATTCCAAGCGCAAAAAAGCCTGCTGATCGTTCATCAATATTAATGTAACAAGTAAGATCTGGATGTTCCGCCATTAAAATAGCCAGAGGAGTTGAGCGAGAACCTGGACTAATAACTACCTCCGCAACTCCTAAACGAGCCAGTTCATCAACAAAGTTGGCGACGTATCTGGTTAGTGTATCACCAGTCTTCATTTACGATTCCTCCCAAAGCAGACAGCATTGGCTTAAGTTTTATTTTGGTTTCTAGATATTCCGATTTCGGATCTGATTCTTCCACAATTCCACATCCTGCAAATAATGCAGCATTCTGACCTTCCAATAACCCTGAGCGAATGGCTACAACAAATTCACCGTTGTTATCATGATCAAGCCATCCAATTGGACCTGCATACCATCCGCGATGCATTGGTTCACGCTCTCTAATTTTTTCAATCGCTTTATCTTTAGGATACCCACCCAAAGCAGGAGTGGGGTGTAATCTTTCAACCATAGAAAGAAGGGAAATTCCTTCTTTTGCAATTCCTTTTACAGGAGTGTATAGATGTTGAATATTTTTCGTTTTATATAAGGTTGGGTATTCAGGTACACTTACTTCATCACAGCATGAATCAATAGCAGCTTTAATCATTTTAACAACAATATTATGTTCAATTAAGTTTTTGTCATCATTTAATAGTTGATGACCTAACTTTTGGTCTTGCTCTTTTGTGTTTCCTCTTTTAATCGATCCAGCAAGACAGGTTGATAATACCTGAGTGTTTTTCTTTTTAACTAATCTTTCAGGAGTCGCCCCAACAAAGTGCTGATTTCCATTTTCAAAGTCAAAAACATAGCTTGTTGGCTGTTCCTTCAGAAGATTATTTATGACTTGATAAGAATTTATTTTCTCTGTGAACTTTAGATGTACTTCACGAGCTAAAACAACCTTATCCATTTCTTTTGATTGAATATCCTTAGTTGCCTGTTGGACAGCCTTTAACCATTCAGAAGTTTTATACTCAATAGTTGAAAATTCGTTAACCTTTTCACAATCTAATGAATAAGGAAAGGAATGGCTAAGTTCAATACTATTTTCAAAGTGCTTGATACAAACATCAAGTTCATCGTAAGGTGAAATGATTTTGTTAATAGTAAGATATGTTTTATTCTGAACAATGGAAAGCATTGTAGTTGGAAGTACAAATTTTGCTTCTGCAAATGAATCCCAAAGAGGACTTTTCTCTTTTATAGGATCAAATGAAAAACCTCCGAATAGCAGAGGGCCTGTCCCTATTTCATTCTTCCGATCAGAAATAACCTTTTTAGGGAAGCGCTTCCATTCCTTTTCAATTTCCTGAAATCTTTGTTTAGACTCTTTATTATTTTCGATAACTAATTCATTTCCTAGACCAACCATCGTAAAATCCCGTTCAGGTGTTGACCAAACAAATCGTTCTCCTAAGGAAAGTTCTTCACCGGAAGCAAAGAAATGAAGGGGGTCCATTGCATCCACTTCTTTTACACTGCTGACGATCACCGATTGATTCGTCTGCTTTGCCTCTTCCAATGCCTGCTGTATAAATTCTTTTATTGTATGATCCAAAGTAGTTATCAAGCTTATCCCCCGACACCAAAAATTGCTTATATTAAGATACACCTAGCTAGGTTGTGTGTCAATATAGAAAAGCGCAAGGCACTTAACTTGCCAGTCCTTTGCCTTAATAGGGCTTTGTAGAACTATACACCAAACTAAGTACAAATTTATCAATTCTGTTTTTAGAACCAAATTGTTATAACCTTATTATATATCTTGTTGTTCAGGATTAAAATGAAAACGTCTTGATTACAGAGTCATTTTATAGGTACAAATGGTAATAATAAGCTAGGATCTTTGATTTGAAAAGCATTGACACCCCTTGGTTATTTTTCTAAACTATGTTATGGAGTCGTTTTACATGTTATATTTGTTTTTTGCTAAAAAAAGGAGAGATATTATGCAACCTCAGACAACGCCACATGCTCCTATGATTAAAAAGGACAAAGGCTGGAGAGTTTGGTGGATGCTATTAAGACCGCATACACTATCTGCAGCATTTATTCCTGTTACAATTGGGACTGTGTTAGCTTTGCATGAAGGATCAATAAAGCTCTCATTATTCATAGCTATGCTTGTTGCTTCTATTCTAATTCAAGCAGCAACAAATATGTTTAATGAGTATTTTGATTATAAACGTGGTTTAGACAATGAATCATCTGTTGGTATAGGTGGTGCCATCGTTAGAAATGGAATTAAGGCAAACACTGTCTTAACATTAGGTTTTTCATTTTTTGGTATTGCTACATTATTAGGTGTTTACATTTGTATGATGTCCACTTGGTGGATTGCTGTTATAGGAATAGTATGTATGCTAGCTGGGTATTTTTATACAGGAGGTCCCGTTCCAATTGCATATACACCATTTGGTGAAATTGTTGCCGGGTTTTTTATGGGAAATGTTATTGTATTAATTGCCTACTTTATTCAAACTGAGACACTTTCCTTAGGTAGCATACTTTTATCTATTCCTGTTGCGATCTTAATTGCAGCTATTTTAACTGCGAACAACATTCGAGATTTAGATGGCGATAAAGAAAATGGCAGAAAAACACTTGCCATTTTACTAGGAAGAAAAAACTCAATTCGTTTTTTAGCTGGTATGTTTATTACAGCATATTTCATTATATTTGTACTACTTATAGTAGGTTTAGCACCAGCTTGGGCATTGCTCGTATTAATTAGTATTCCTAAAGCTTATTCTGCTGTAAAACAATTTATAGGGAAAACAGCTCCAATTGAAATGATGCCTGCAATGAAAGCAACTGCTCAAACGAATGTTCAATTTGGATTTTTATTGGCGTTGGGTTTATTCGTCAGCCACTTCTTATAAATACTTCTTACACGGTATGTTCAGGTACCGTGTTTTTTTTGTGCAATTTTAACAATCATGTTTTCCTTCTTACTGCTCATAATAGGTATAGAAACATTTATTTAAGGAAGGAGCGTGGATGGCATGCTAAGTTCACAACAAGTAGAGACCTTCCGTTCACAGCTAAACCAAATGAAAAAAGATATAGAAGATCGCTTCGAGATGAATGGTCATTTTGGTCTTGAAGAAGGTCATGGGCATGAATCAATGGGGGAACTCTCAAGTTATGACAATCATCCAGCAGATGATGCAACAGAATTATATGAAAGAGAAAAAGACATTGCATTAAATGAACATACAGAAGAACAACTATTAGATATTGAAAGAGCTCTTCAAGCTATTGACAATGGTTCTTATGGTAAATGTGAAGTTTGTGGAGTTGATATACCAGTTGAACGACTTGATGCAATTCCTACAGCTACTACCTGTAAAGAACATGCACCTGAACAGGTTGTTTCACATAATCGCCCAATAGAAGAAGGAGTTTTAATGCCTCCCTTCGGAAAATTTAATTATGATGATCAAGATGAGAACGTAGCGTTTGATGCAGAAGATGCTTATCAAATTGTGAATAGTTACGGATCATCTGAAACTCCATCTGATTTTAATGATCCACAAGATCACTACAATGATGTTTATATGGAATCAAATGACCCTGATGGGTATGTTGAGGCTTATGAAAACTTTGTCGGCACTGATATAGAAGGAAAAGAAATTACCATATTCCCTTCAAATCAGCATCAGCAATATGAAGATATGCTAGATGAAGAAGGTACAATGACGATCTTTGGCGATTTACCTCCTTACGAGAAAGATCCTTATACAGAGGATGAAGTATAATTTTAAAAACTCCCCATACACAGGGGGAGTTTTTTTGTGTAAGACTTTCTTCCCTTTTACTTGATTTTTTTTATAACCAATCTCAAATTATTGAATTTTTAGAATATATAGTTATATAATTTCAAAAAGGAGGTTGTATGAATATGCAATTATTAGAAAAAATTAGTAAGGCTGCTGGAAACACTTTTGCAATCTGGGTCATCATTTTTGCTGCGTTAGCCTTTTTTATTCCTGGTGGCTTTACTTGGATTGCCCCTCATATTGCACTATTATTAGGTATTATTATGTTTGGAATGGGACTAACTTTATCTCTGCAAGATTTTAAAGCTGTGTTTCAAGCGCCAAAAAGTGTTCTATTAGGTGTTGTTGCACAGTTTACGATTATGCCATTACTGGCTTTTTTACTCGCTACAGTTTTTCAACTACAACCTGAAGTTGCTGTTGGAGTAATCTTGGTAGGCTGTTGTCCTGGTGGAACAGCATCTAATGTTATTACATTTTTAGCTAAAGGAAATACAGCATTATCTGTCGCTGTAACGTCAATTTCAACATTACTTGCTCCAATATTAACACCAGCTCTTACACTTTTGTTTGCTAGTAAATGGCTGCCGGTTTCTGCTGGTTCCTTATTTTTATCAATTGTTCAAATAGTACTTATTCCAATTATTTTAGGTATTGTTGTGAAGTTATTATTTAAAAAGCAAGTTGAAAAAAGTGTAACTGTTTTACCTCTAATATCTGTAATAGGAATTGTTGCGGTTGCTTCAGCTGTGGTTGCTGTGAATGCAGAGAAAATTGCAGAAACAGGTCTTTTAATCTTCACCATTGTTGTTCTACACAATTTACTCGGCCTTTTATTAGGATTTGTGTTGGCAAAAGCATTAAAATTAAACTTTGCAGACCAAAAAGCTATCTCTATTGAAGTCGGGATGCAAAATTCAGGGCTCGGTGCTGCTTTAGCAGTTGCACATTTTTCCCCATTATCTGCCGTTCCAAGTGCGATTTTCAGTGTATGGCATAATATATCAGGTCCTTTACTCGCTACATGGTGGGGGAAAAAAATGGAGCAAGAATCTAATTTAGAAATGACTACTGACAATTCAAAAAAGGCATAATGATGAGGGGGGCATTCGTGCTCCCTTTGATTATGCCAAATTTTGTTTTTAATTTTTCTTCCAAAAATTTCTTTAACTAGTAAAATAAAAGATAAGCAGGAATTTACCGTTAATCACCTGCTACTTACATATGGGGGGATCCTGATGAACGCTCATGAAATTGATTATGTTTTACATGGCGATGACATGCAATGTGTTGAAATTGAGTTAGATCCGAATGAAAGTGTTGTAGCTGAAGCTGGTGGCATGATGATGATGGAAGATGGCATCGATATGGAAACCATTTTTGGTGATGGAGACAACAACCAAAAAGGCTTTTTTGGTAAGCTGGTTGGAGCTGGAAAACGTGTTATCACGGGTGAGAGCTTATTTATGACAGTTTTCACAAACAAAGGTGTTGGTAAAAAGCGTGTCTCATTTGCTGCTCCTTATCCGGGGAAAATCATACCTGTTGATTTGAGTGAGCTTGGCGGAAAGATTATTTGTCAAAAAGACTCCTTCCTTTGTGCAGCAAAAGGTGTATCCATTGGCATTGATTTTCAAAAGAAGCTTGGAACTGGCTTTTTTGGTGGAGAGGGTTTCATTATGCAAAAGCTTGAAGGAGATGGTCTTGGCTTTTTACATGCTGGAGGAACCATTATCCGCCGTGACCTTCAACCTGGAGAGAAATTAAGAATTGATACAGGTTGCTTAGTCGCATTAACAAAAGAAGTTGATTACAATATTGAATTTGTTGGAAAAGTAAAGACTGCGTTTTTTGGTGGAGAAGGCTTATTCTTCGCTATTGTACAAGGACCAGGAACAGTTTGGGTTCAAACATTACCATTCAGTCGCTTAGCAGATCGAGTGATTGCAAGTGCACCATCTGCTGGCGGTGAAGGTCGTGGTGAAGGCAGTCTACTTGGCGGTTTAGGTCGACTTTTAGACGGTGATTGATTAACATTTCCGATTAAAAAAGGTGCTGACTATTATAGTCAACACCTTTTTTGTATGTGAAATGCTTTCACCTATCAGCAAAGAAGAGCCAAACCTTTTTCTTTACATTTTCACTCCAAGTGGCTCAATATTCCAAATTCCATCAGCATATTGCGAAATGGTTCTGTCACTTGAAAAGAAGCCTGAATGCGAAACGTTTATTAATGCCTGCTCCAGCCACTTTTCTCGGTTTTGATAAGCTATGCCAACCTTTTCTTGTATATCAATATAAGAAGCAAAATCACGTAAAACAAAATATTGATCATTTTGAACGAGTAAGGAATCAGCAATTGACTCAAATTCTCCTTCATCTTCTGAGAAAAATCCATTTGTTAATTGATTGATAACTTGTCGAATTCTTAAATCATGGTGATAATATTCCATTGATCGATAACGGCCGTTTTCTTCGTACTTGAGCACCTCTTGTGCAGTGAGACCAAAGGTAAAAATATTATCTTTACCAATCTCCTCCATGATCTCAATATTTGCTCCATCTAATGTCCCGACTGTTAAAGCACCATTCATCATAAATTTCATATTTCCTGTACCAGATGCCTCTTTGCTTGCAGTCGAAATCTGTTCACTAACATCTGCAGCCGGGAAGATATCTTCAGCCAATGAAACACGATAATTTTCCATAAACACAACCTTTATAACCTGCGAAACTCTTGGGTCATTGTTTACTTTATCAGCTAAGGAATGGATAAGTTTTATGACCTTCTTTGCGTAATAATACGTTGGAGATGCTTTTGCTCCAAAAATAAATGTACGAGGTTGTATCACATAATTAGGATCTTCTTTTATTCGATTGTATAAATACATAATATGAAGAACATTTAATAACTGTCTTTTATATGCGTGTAATCTTTTAACTTGAACATCAAAAATAGAATCAATGTCTACTAAAATCCCATTTTTTTCTGCTATTTTCTTCGCTAGTATTTCTTTACGCTTCCTTTTCACCTGTGCAAATTGTTCTTTTACTGAAGGATGATAAACATGTCTCTTTAAATCTATTAATTTTTCAGGTTGTTTTACCCAATCCTCACCAATTGTTTCTTTAATTAGGTTTGTTAATTCAGGATTTGCTTTAAGCAGCCATCTTCTATGTGTAATACCATTTGTTTTGTTATTGAATTTTTCGGGATAAACGTCATAGAAAGATTTCATCTCTCTATTTTTCAAAATATCAGAGTGTATTTTGGCTACCCCGTTAATACTATTACTCCCAACTATTGCGAGATGAGCCATTTTCACAAGGCCGTGAGCGATAATCGCCATATGCTCAATACGTTGCCATTCTCCCGGATATCGATCCCAGAGCTCTGCACAAAATCTCTCATTAATTTCTTCTATAATCATATAAATTCTAGGAAGTAATGGCTTAAATAAATAAATTGGCCATTTTTCTAGTGCTTCCGCTAAGATCGTATGATTTGTATAGGACACTGTATTTGTTGTTACATGCCATGCTTCATTCCAAGTTAATCCTTCAATATCAACTAATATTCTCATTAATTCAGGAATAGCCAAAGCAGGATGTGTATCATTTATATGAATAGCCACGTAATGATGAAGTTCTCTAATGTTAGAATTTTCTTTTTTAAACGACTGAATGATACTTTGTAAACTTGAGGAAACAAGGAAATACTGCTGTTTTAACCTTAAAATTTTGCCCTCATCATGTGTATCATCAGGATAAAGGAAATCTGTAATTGCCTCAGTATCTCTCTTATAAGATAAAACATCTTGATTTGGACCAAATGAGGCAGGCTCTGCATTCCAAAGCCTCAACGTATTAACGGTATCGACCTGGTAGCCAACAACAGGCATATCATAAGGAACGGCTAACACCTTTTGTTCTCCTACATGCTTAAAAATGAGAGAATTTCCTTCATAACTTGATTCTATTCTTCCCCAGAATGATACCTCAACAGCTTGATCAGGCTTCCGAACTTCCCACACATTTCCATGTCGTAACCATTGCTCCGGGAGCTCAACTTGATATCCATCCACTATTTTTTGATCAAATAGTCCGTGTTTATATCGAAGCCCATATCCATGACCAGGAAGATTTAATGTAGCCAATGAATCTAAAAAGCAAGCTGCTAATCTTCCTAATCCACCGTTTCCTAGAGCTGGGTCTGACTCACACTCTTCTATTTCATTTAATTGAATATTAAGCTCTGCCAGACCTTCCTCAACAACCTCTTTAATTCCTAGGTTTAATAAGTTTTGACAAAGTAAACGACCTAATAGAAATTCAATTGATAAATAATATACTTGCTTTTTATTTTCAGCACGGTAAAGCTCGTTCGTATCAATCCATTTAGAGCTAATATATTCTCTTACCATATTCCCTAATGTAAAGTACTGATCACGTCTAGTTGATTCCTCAAAGCCTTTGCCACACATACTTTCTAGCCTTTTTAAAAAGCTTTTTTTAAATGAATCTTTATTAGAGAACATGCTCTTCACTCCCAGTGATCAAATCAGTGTAAAGCTGCTTATATTTTAATGCTGATTGGCTCCAACTATAATCTTGTGTCATGGCAGTATTGACGATCTTCTGCCAAACCTCGTCTTGATGATAATACTCAATAGCGCGATTTATTGAATACAACATATCATGGGCATTAAAATGACTAAACGTAAATCCATTACCTTCCTTTAACTCTTCCTGAAAAGGAAACACTGTGTCATTTAATCCACCTGTTTCACGGACAATTGGAATAGTACCATATCTTAGAGCAATTAACTGCCCCAAACCACATGGTTCAAATTTTGATGGCATTAAAAATAAATCGGAGCCGGCATAAATTTGATGTGCAAGCTTCTCATCAAATCCTATGTATGCTTTAAACTTTGTCGGATAAACCCATTCCATATGTTTAAAATAATCTTCAAATTCCTTTTCTCCTGTACCAAGAACGATCACTTGAACATCCTTAGCTAATACCTCATCAAAAACACGTTTAACTAAATCTAAACCTTTTTGCTTCGTTAACCTAGTTACCATTGAAATAATTGGTGTATCTTTACTCTCAGGTAACCCAAAAGCAGCTTGTAGGGCAGCTTTATTCTCCGCTTTTTTTATGAGTGTTTCCGGTGTAAACTGTGAATGAATATTTTCATCTGTTTCAGGATTATAAACTGTATCATCAATTCCATTTAAAATTCCCATAAGCGAAGAATTTCGGGATCTTAACAGACCATCCAGTCTTTCTCCATAGTAGGCTGTCTGAATTTCCTCTTTATACGTTGGACTAACAGTTGTTATATAATCTGATGAGATTATCGCTGCCTTCATAAAGCTAATATCTCCATAAAATTCAAGATTTTTAAAGTCTTCATCCCCCAGATTTAAAAGATCGTTGAGAATACTGTATGGAAATACACCTTGAAATTGGAGATTATGAATCGTAAACACTGTTTTAATTTCCTCATAAAAAGATTTCTTTCTGTATTCTTTTTGTAATAAATAACTAATCATTCCTGTATGCCAGTCATGTGAATGTATGATGTCAGGCTGAAAATCAATAGCTTCTAATGTTTCTAGTACGGCTCTACAAAAGAATGAGAAGCGCTCACCATCATCATAATGTCCATACAAAGAATCACGATAAAAATAATATTCATGATCTAAGAAATAATACGTAATTCCCTCAACTTCTAATTTTTCAATTCCACAATACTGCTGTCTCCATCCAACCGGAACAATTATCTCATGTATTTTCGTCATCTTTTCACGATAAGAATCTGATATTAAAGAATATTTGGGTAGAATGACTCTAATGTCAGCTCCTAGTTTTTTTAATTCCTTTGGTAATGCACCTGCAACATCAGCTAATCCTCCTGATTTTACAAAAGGTACACATTCTGAAACAGCAAATAATACTTTCACGAGTTCATCATCGCTCCTTGAATGGTTCTTTTTCTTAGTATCGTTGGCTCTAAATGTGATCCACTTAATTTAGAATAGTCTAATACTTTTACATCTTTATCCGTAATAATATTCTCTAGTACACAATTCTCTCCAATATTTGTCTTTTGCATAACGACACTATTTTTAATGACTGTATCTTTTCCGATATGAACTCCTCTAAAAATAATACTATTTTCCACATAACCTTCTATTTTACATCCATTAGCAATTAAGGAATTCTTTACAACTGCATTTTTTCCATATTTGGTTGGTGGCTCATCTTTTGCTTTCGTTAAAATTGGTCGGTTTTTCATGAAAATTTCTTTCCAAATAGCTGGGTTAAGCATTTCCATACTATGTTTATAATAATTGGCTAATGAATCTATAACAGCTGCATAGCCTCTAAATTCATAATCACAAATAGTGAAATTATGTTGATTTTCTATAATAACGTCAGCAAGTGTTTTGCATCCTGTTTTTTCTTTATCCTGAATAAGATCAAGAAGAAGTTTTGTTGACATAATATACATTTGTAACGACTGACCATCTTTTCGAACTTCTGTTATATCACAGCCATTTTCAATATGACGACTTAATACCTTCTGAAAATCAATATTACAAACTGTATGACTATTGGTAATAACCGCATACTCCTGTTTACTTCTTAAAAAGAAATCAATGTGATCAGAAAATTGTCGGAAAGATCCAAACTCATCATATTCGTTGTGTAAATGAGGAGATGGGAAGAAAAATAATCCATCTTTTTTACGATTTAGATCCCACTGTTTTCCAGAACCAATGTGATCCATTAGGGAGCGATAAGAATACTTAGGAAAAATAGCAACACTTTCAATCTCAGAATTTGTCATGCTAGATAGAACAAAATCTATTAAACGATATCGACTACCAAAAGGAACTGCTGCTAATGAACGATGGATCGTTAAATCTTCAATTTCTGGTTTATATGCTGTAGCATCAATAACACCTAACAATTTATTACTCATTCTTCCTTCTCCCCTTTTTGGAAAAAGTAAGGTCATATGTTTCACATGCTTAGAAAATAATTAAAAAAGAATAAATGCAATGATAAAGGAAAACATGCTTACATCTGAACCTTACTACTTCCAATGTATTGTAGTCATATGATTTTTTTATTAATTAACTTTGTTCTCAGTCAAGGATATGATTTCATCTATGATTTCATCTGTAACAAGTAAAATTTCATCTGAATTCGTATCAGGACATATCACAGTACCATCTGGAATTTCTAAACCACATGGAACGATTGCATTTTCAATGTAGACATTTTCCCCGATTATTGTGTCAGGCATTAAGACCGTATTTTTTATTTTTGTATTTTTACCAACCGTAACTCCTTGGAATAAAACGGAATGATGAACATTTCCCATAATGACACAACCGTCATTAACAAGAGAATCAGTTACTACCGCATCCTCAGCAATAAATTGAGGTGGATGATTAGAATTAACCGTGTAGATCTTCCAGTCTCGATCAAATAAATTTAGCTCCGACTCATCATTTAATAAATCCATATTTGCTTCCCAAAGACTCTTAACCGTTCCTACATCTTTCCAATATCCTTTAAAAGGATAAGCAACAACATTGCGTTTCTCTTCTAGCAATAAAGGAATAATATCTTTCCCAAAATCATGACTTGAATATTGATTACGTTCATCCATCTCCAAGTATTCTTTTAAAAGTGACCATTTAAAAATATAAATTCCCATTGAGGCCAAATTATTTTTAGGATTAGCAGGCTTTTCATCAAATTCAACTACCTGCATTTTGTCATTGGTATTCATAATTCCAAATCGACTAGCCTCATCCCAAGGCACTTCTATAACAGAAATGGAGGCATCAGCATTTTTATCAATGTGGTAGTCAAGCATTTTAGAATAATCCATTTTGTAGATATGATCTCCCGACAAGATTAATACATATTCAGGATCATATTGTTTAATATAATTAATGTTTTGATAGATTGCGCTTGCTGTCCCTTTATACCACTTCATTTCAGAGGATTCAGAGTAAGGAGGAAGAACGGTTACCCCACCATTTTTACGATCTAAATCCCACACACTTCCAATTCCTATATATGAATTTAAAACTAGTGGTTGATATTGTGTTAATACACCTACAGTATCAATGCTAGAGTTGGTACAATTACTTAAAGTAAAATCTATGATCCTATATTTTCCCCCAAACGGAACTGCCGGCTTTGCCAAATTTTTAGTAAGAGAGCTTAACCTGCTACCTTTACCCCCTGCTAGTAACATTGCTACGCATTGTTTTTTTCCCATTCTTATTCTCCCCTCTTTTTTTAACTGCACGTAGAATAACTGCTCCATACGGTGGAATTGTCATAGATAGATGATATGGCCTCCCATGAAACTCGCCTTCTATTGCCCTAAGATTCTTTTTGTTCAATTGATTTGAACCACCAAACTCTTCTGCATCACTATTTATAATCTCTACATATTCTGTGTCAATTGGTACCCCAATTTTGTAATCATAATAAACAATTGGTTTAAAGTTACAAACAACAACAAGTATTTCATTTTCTTTTTGTCCTTTTCGGATAAAAGAAAAAATACTTTGATCGCGATTATCTGCATCTATCCACTCAAAACCTTCAAATGAATGGTCTACTTCAAACAATGATTTTTGCTTGTTATAGTTTGAGAGCAAATGCTTAAAATAGCTACGCATTTTGTTATGCATCTCATACTCTTCCAACATCCAATCAAGTTGCTCTAAATCCTTCCATTCATCATACTGACCAAATTCACCTCCCATAAAAAGAAGTTTCTTTCCAGGATGTGTAAACATATATGCATACAGAAGCCTTAATTGGGCAAATTTTTGCCAATAATCACCCGGCATCTTATTTAATAATGATTTTTTTCCATGAACAACTTCGTCATGAGAAAAAGGTAAAATGAAGTTTTCTGAAAAAGCATATAAAAAGGAGAATGTAACTTTATGGTGGAGTTCATTTCTATTCTCTGGAGAGGCCTCCATATAAGAAAGAATATCGTTCATCCAACCCATATTCCATTTGTAGTTAAAGCCAAGACCACCTGACGAGGTTGGAGAGGTAACCATCGGCCAATCAGTTGAATCCTCAGCAATCATAAGTATATTCGGATCATTTGCAAATACTGCTTTATTAAGTTTTTTAATAAAGGATACAGCATAAGGGTTTTCAACAAGTTCATTCGAATTTGGCCAATAGAGCATGTTGGCGACTGCATCAACCCTAAATCCATCAATATGAAAATATTCCATCCAAAACAAAGCATTGGACACTAAGAAACTTTGTACTTCTGTTTTTCCTAAATCAAAATTTGCAGTACCCCAGATATAATTTTCACGATCTTTTTCATTTGTGTACTCATACGTTGGTAAGCCCATCAAACATATATAATCCATGAGCATCTTTACAAAAATGACCTGGAACCCAATCAATGATGACACCAATATTTTCTTCATGACAAGCATTTATAAATGCCATAAAATCTTTTGGCGATCCAAAACGACTTGTAGCAGAATAATACCCTGTTCCTTGATATCCCCAAGATCGATCATATGGATGTTCAATTATAGGTAAAAGTTCAATATGAGTGAATCCGTGTTCTAATACATAAGGAATAAGCATCTCCGCAAGTTCAATATAGCTATATAGCTCACCATCCTCTTTTATTTTCCAAGAACCTAAGTGAACTTCATAAATAGCTAATGGACGATCATACACTTCTCTTAACTTTTTCCTTCTTTGCCACTTTTGATCTGACCATTCGAACCCGGATAAATCATAAACAATCGATGCAGTATCAGGCCTTACCTCAGAATGAAAAGCATAAGGGTCTGACTTAAGAAGCTTTTGACCATTTGAAGAATGTATTTCGTATTTATAAATCTCACCTTCATTAACTCCTGGAACAAATATGCTCCATATCCCCTCCTCATTTATTTTCTCCATTTGATGTTCCTGACTGTTCCATTTGTTAAAGTTCCCTACTACATTTACCTGCCTCGCATGTGGCGCCCAAACACAAAAATTTGTACCCAGCACACCATCTCGTTCCTGTACATGAGCTCCAAAAAAACGGTAGCTTTCAAAAGACTGACCTTCATGAAATAAATGTATGTCAAAGTCAGATGGACACATGAGCATCACAGATTTCACCCTTCCTCTTATTATCTATGCTAAACATTCAAGACTTACAAATAATTCCCTTTAATGAAAACGTTCTTTTTTCCGACATAAACCAACAAGAGTAAAACAATTCTTTTGTATTATTATTCTTTTAAAATGTAGACAATTTAAAGCAGTTTGTTAGCATAACTAACAATAATATAAGAAAACACTAGTGATTTAGGAAAAAATTTATGAGTTGAAAATAATATATTTTTAATGAAGGAAACCGTTTTACATACTTAATGGGAGACTAATTACTCATAGAGGATGTTATATAACCAAAATATTTTTTTCGACTTTTTGTAGAATTTTGTTGAAAGAAATTTCCGCAGGATTTGAAGGTATTTTAAAAAGCAAAAGGCTAAAGAAAAGAACCATGCTTATGTTTTTCTAGGAAATGCTAATAGAGATGAAGGAATAAATATTATATTTTATATAATATTTATTAGGAGAATAATTGTTTTTCAACAAAGAATGTTTTGTAAATATAAGCACATTCAATAATAGGGAAATAGCAAATCTTTATCATTATAAGAGGATTTATTTAAAAGAAATGCTACTTTTTATTTGACTTCCATATTTATAGAAAATAATAAAAAAGCACTGCAACAATGCAGTGCTTTTTATGACCCATACGGGATTCGAACCCGTGTTACCGCCGTGAAAGGGCGGTGTCTTAACCGCTTGACCAATGGGCCTTAACAATATAATTTACTGGCGGAGAAGGAGGGATTTGAACCCTCGCGCCGCTTACGCGACCTACACCCTTAGCAGGGGCGCCTCTTCAGCCACTTGAGTACTTCCCCAATTTGGCTCCGCAGGTAGGACTCGAACCTACGACCGATCGGTTAACAGCCGATAGCTCTACCACTGAGCTACTGCGGATCAACAACATTTCATGGTGGGCCTAAATGGACTCGAACCATCGACCTCACGCTTATCAGGCGTGCGCTCTAACCAGCTGAGCTATAGGCCCATAATCATTTTTGGAGCGGGTGAAGGGAATCGAACCCTCATCATCAGCTTGGAAGGCTGAGGTTTTACCACTAAACTACACCCGCAATAATGGGGCGGCTGATGGGAATCGAACCCACGAATGTCGGAACCACAATCCGATGCGTTAACCACTTCGCCACAACCGCCATATTCCATTTTATAAGTGGTGGCTCGGGACGGAATCGAACCGCCGACACATGGATTTTCAGTCCATTGCTCTACCAACTGAGCTACCGAGCCAACATAGTTTACGGCTTCCACTAAGCTTCGAATCTCTTCGTCAGCTCCCTCACTCACATCCTCACGTATGGTCATACGCTCCGGTGCTCGTTCACTCGCTTCCTCGACCTTCTCGCTTATTGAAACCCTTTTACTCTATACTTAGAGTCTGAGTTAACATTAGTATAAAATTTATAATAATGGCGGTCCGGACGGGACTCGAACCCGCGACCTCCTGCGTGACAGGCAGGCATTCTAACCAACTGAACTACCGGACCAAAGTTTTTTCACTTAGTGAAAACAACTAAGCTTAACATATTGACTTGCTTAGATGATTACTAGACATAACATCGTCAACTGAAATTGGTTGCGGGGACAGGATTTGAACCTGCGACCTTCGGGTTATGAGCCCGACGAGCTACCAGACTGCTCCACCCCGCGATGATAAATATAAAGATTGTATTACACATGAACTTTGTTTATTATCTTGTACGGACCGTCCCGATTTCAGAAAGATTATTCAAGATGTTGCTCAATCGGTACGCTGATGTAACTCAATGAAGCCTATTCACGTGCTCCACCCCGCGACAATAAAATATAAAATAAATATGGAGGAGGAAAGGGGATTCGAACCCCTGCGGGCTTTGACACCCCTGTCGGTTTTCAAGACCGATCCCTTCAGCCGGACTTGGGTATTCCTCCTCAATTCAAATGGTGGACCTTGTAGGACTCGAACCTACGACCGGACGGTTATGAGCCGTCTGCTCTAACCAGCTGAGCTAAAGGTCCAATCAAATGCTTTGCAACTAAAACTTAATATGGTAGCGGCGGAGGGAATCGAACCCACGACCTCACGGGTATGAACCGTACGCTCTAGCCAGCTGAGCTACACCGCCATAGTTATCAACGCTCTTTGTAAAAAACCATGCTCGTCATGTCTCTTTGTCAAGACACATTCCTCGCAAGCCTACAATGATGAAATGCAGGATGTTTACGGCTCGCTCTAGCCAACTGAGCTACACCGCCATGTTTTTAAAAAATATATTATTGGTGGAGCCTAGCGGGATCGAACCGCTGACCTCCTGCGTGCAAAGCAGGCGCTCTCCCAGCTGAGCTAAGGCCCCATTTTAAAGTTTAGATCAATTAATGGTCGGGAAGACAGGATTCGAACCTGCGACCCCTTGGTCCCAAACCAAGTGCTCTACCAAGCTGAGCTACTTCCCGTTCTAGAATTCAGAGGTGGGATTTGGGAGGTCAGAGACTTTATTATTGCTTTAGAGCGAAAAGTTTATTCTCGCTTCTGACTTCTAATTTCTCACTTCTATACTTGGCGCGCCCGAGAGGAGTCGAACCCCTAACCTTTTGATCCGTAGTCAAACGCTCTATCCAATTGAGCTACGGGCGCAAATAATCAATAATAATCTATAAAGATTAAGGTAAGTTATTTTCGCTAGCGCGAAAAAACTATGGTGCCGAGGACCGGAATCGAACCGGTACGGTAGTCACCTACCGCAGGATTTTAAGTCCTGTGCGTCTGCCAGTTCCGCCACCCCGGCACTGTCTTTGGAGCGGAAGACGGGATTCGAACCCGCGACCCCCACCTTGGCAAGGTGGTGTTCTACCACTGAACTACTTCCGCAATATTGTTAGTTATTTTCGCTAACGCGAAAAAACTTTGGTGCGGGTGAAGGGACTTGAACCCCCACGTCACAAGGACACTAGATCCTAAGTCTAGCGCGTCTGCCAATTCCGCCACACCCGCAAGGTGTGTAAATGGTGAGCCATGAAGGACTCGAACCTTCGACCCTCTGATTAAAAGTCAGATGCTCTACCAACTGAGCTAATGGCTCATTTAAGAAATGAGTAATATTATTAAATTTATCTCTTGTTATAGACACCCAAATTTCAGTAAGCTTATTCAAGCTGCAGCTCAATTTGTGTGCTGATGTAAAGCTTCGATGCATATTCGTTCGTGCTCTACCAACTGAGCTAATGGCTCATTTTAGTTATTTATAATTAAAATGAGTGGTGCCGGCGAGAGGACTTGAACCCCCAACCTACTGATTACAAGTCAGTTGCTCTACCAGTTGAGCTACACCGGCATTATTTATAGATGTATATAAGACTTTTTCTTACTTACCAGTCACCCAAATCTCAGAAAGATTATTCAAGTAGCAGCTCGATTTGTGTGCTGAAGCAGGAGCTTCGAAGCATATTCGATCGTGCTCTACCAGTTGAGCTACACCGGCGAATGGTTAGCTATTTTCGCTAGCGCGAAAAAAATATGGTGGAGGATGACGGGATCGAACCGCCGACCCCCTGCTTGTAAGGCAGGTGCTCTCCCAGCTGAGCTAATCCTCCATTATACCTGGCAACGTCCTACTCTCACAGGGGGAAACCCCCAACTACCATCGGCGCTG